>DAONFE010000108.1:0-1082 GCA_035403525.1 Candidatus Cryosericum sp. | reverse complement strand
CGTGCGACCGTTCCGGATGAGAGCTCCCTGCTCGAGGGTGGTGGACTTGCCGTTCACCGTTCCCGTGTTCTTCCCGATAAAGACCTCTATCGTCGTAATCGACTCCGCCCTGGCACCCGGAACCACAGCAAGTACCGAGGTGAATGCGACCAGCAGCGCCAATACTACAGACAACGCCTTCCGTGCCATTTGCATACTTCCTCCCCTGGAAATCTCAGTCCGTCACGCGAACCCCGCCACGGCGGCTACCCCTTGATGCCGCCTCCGCCAATACCCTCGATGAACTGCCGTTGCACAAAGAAGAACAGGATGATGATAGGAATAGTCGTAAACACCGATGCCGCGGCCAGCTGCGACCACTGCTGACCTTTCTCGCCCAGGAAGGAGTTCAGCGCCACCTCGATGAGCTGCTTGTCCTGCGACTGCGTCATGACCGTGGGCCACAGGAAGGACGTCCACGAGCCAAGGAACGAATTGATGGCGATAGTCACGATGGCAGGCTTGGCGAGAGGCATCGCAATACTGCTGAAGTAGCGCAGGCGCGACGCGCCATCGATCTGGGCAGCCTCCCACAGCTCCACAGGCGTCGACATGAAGTACTGCCGGAGCAGGAAAATGCCGAAGACGCTGGCTGCAAAGGGAATGATGAGCGCATAGAACGTGTCGAACCACCCCAGCGTCCGGATAATCAGGAAGTTGGGAATGAGCGTCGTCGCGGTGGGAATCATCATGACACTGAGGACAAGGTTGAACAGCGCTTCTCTGCCCTTGAAGCTGATGGTCGCGAAGGCAAATGCCGCAAGCGATGAGGTTACGAGCGAGATGAGCGTCGAGGCGGAGGCCACGAAGAACGTGTTGCCGAAGTAGCGCAGCCAGGGAGCCGAGTTCCAGGCGTCGATGTAGTTCTGGAACGTCGGGTGTTTCGGCCACAGCTCGGGCGGCACCGTGAACACGGCATCCTGTGGCTGCAGCGACGTCACAATCATCCAGTAGAACGGGAAGACGACCGCGAGGAACAGCGCCGCGATGGTGATGTACAGCAGCACACGGTTGAGCCTGTGCCAGAGGACCGACCGCCGCAT
>DAONFE010000107.1:0-1214 GCA_035403525.1 Candidatus Cryosericum sp. | reverse complement strand
CGAGTTCCTGGGCAACAGCTTCTTCGACTACTAGGCGGCCTCCGGAACATCAGAGAACGGGTACCACGCTGGCTAGTGACCGTGTGCCACTACCTTTCTCCATCTTCGCACTACTACTGCCTTCAACCACGCCCATACTCTCAACGGCAGCACGACGTACAAGATGCTCAGAACGACCCACAGCCAGTATACGGGGAGAGCGAGGAAGTGCGGGACGACAAGGAACAACAGTAGAAAGAACGGTCCGGTGAGAGGCGCGTAGGATTGGGCTAGTGCCCAAGGGATAGCAGCAAGGGGATCGTAGTCGTTGACGAAGGGAGGCGGCGTAATGACATAATGAATGTAGGTATCTACCATCGTTTCTATGGGTGTCTGATTCGGTGAGAGACGGTAACGTTGCATCAATACTCGGAGGAGATGTCCTCCGCTTGCCATTGTTGCACATGTGAAGTTCGTCTGGATGAGCGCGATGAGTGAGAGAACTACGACGAACTTCAAGAAGCGATGGAGAACAGGGCGCTGGCGCAAAGCGATGACGATGAGAACCCCTCCCAGAACGGGAGAGAAGAACGTCCCCAGGTAGTATATCCAGTACCCGATAGAGAGTCTTTCTGCCGTAGATAGCAATGCAGCAGTTGCCACACCAATCGGCCATGCCAGGAAGATGAATATCAACTGTCCTGTGAGTCTCGTCGCACGTACGGACCGAGTATCGCTCTTGGCTCGGTCATACAGGTCACTACTCACGATGTACACTCTCCTGATTCTGACTTCGGCGTCCGCGCCCTGTCGGACTCTCGTGTTTCCCTGGCACCGGGAAGGTGCCAGGGAAACACAGATCATGTTCGTTGTCTTTGCAGCTACTTGCTGCTATGGGTTTGTGCCTGCCGACATGATGATGCACGCAGCCTTCAACCAGTGACAGCGACAAACACCGGGTTGACAAAGCACTTGCCCATCCAGCCGGTATTGGTTCCATAGGTGACTTCGACACGGACGTAGCTGTTTTCTGGAATCGTGATGGAGTAGCTCTGGGTGAAATTGCTCCCAAAGATGTTGAAGTCAGGTGGAGACAGAACGACACTGCCATTGCAGATGATCCGCACACGAGCGGTCGTATAGGTTGACGAGACCTGAGTACCGGTGACAAACACCGAGACCGAGCTGTTGCGGGGTACAGTCGTCTTGTATCCGGGGTAGGTACCATTCACTGT
>DAONFE010000106.1:0-1215 GCA_035403525.1 Candidatus Cryosericum sp. | reverse complement strand
CGGCCAAGAGCGCGGTGGGCACGATTGAAGAGGACACCGCGGCTCTCGTGAAGGAATTCATCGAGAAGGAAAAAGCGAGCCCTGCCCCCAGGGCTGCCAAGCCGTCGGCCAAGACACCCGTGGAAAAGGAGAAGAGTACGCCCGCACCAGTGGAACCAGTCGTTGCTGTCGAGCAACCCAAAGCTTTCGTTGAATCCGTGACGTATACTGCATTTGCCAGACAGTTCGGCATCAAATTGAACGAACTGCACACCGTCATGCTCAGGAATGGCGTTCCAGTCCGCGAGTGCGGCCTTCTGGACCCGCTGGATGCGGACTATCTTGCGGGCATTCTCGGTGGAAACTATGTAGCACCGCCCGAGGAGTATCTCAAGTCGTTTGAGTCGCGCCCGCCGGTCGTCACGGTGATGGGGCACGTCGACCACGGAAAGACGACCCTGCTGGACTACATCCGCAAGAGCAGCGTCGCTGCCCGCGAGAAGGGTGGCATTACCCAGAAGATCGGTGCCTACCAGGTGGAGGTCAAGGGCAAGACCATCATCTTCATTGACACTCCGGGCCATGAGGCATTTACGTCCATGCGCCTCCGGGGGTCGCAGGTCACAGACCTCGTCATCCTGGTCGTCGCCGCCGAAGAGGGCGTCAAGGAGCAGACGCTTGAAGCGCTGGACCACGCGCGTGCGGCCAAAGTGCCGATTATCGTGGCCATGAACAAAATCGACAAGCCTGAGGCAAACCCTGAGCGCGTCAAGCAGCAGCTTGCAGACCGTGGACTCCAGCCGGATGACTGGGGCGGGGACACCGTGTTCCTGCCGGTATCGGCCAAGACCGGCAAGGGCGTCGACGAACTGCTGGACATGATTCTGCTGCAGGCTGAGATGATGGGGCTGAAGACACGCACGTCGGTCGAGCCCTCCGGTTCGGTCATCGAGGCACGGGTGGACAAGAACATCGGCGTACTGGCACGCCTGCTGGTGCAGACGGGCGTTCTGCACGTTGGCGACGATATCCGCGTGGGCGACAGCGTCGGGAAGATAAAGCGCATGACAAATGAGGCAGGCGCCAACCTTCGTGAGGCGAAAGCACTTTCCCCCGTCGAAATCATGGGGCTGTCCGAACTGCCGGAAGCGGGCGAGGTGTTCTACAGCGTCGCGGACGTGGAGTCATGCCGCGTGGTCATCGACGAGAAGAGGCAGAAAGAGCGTCTGGCCATGC
>DAONFE010000105.1:0-1221 GCA_035403525.1 Candidatus Cryosericum sp. | reverse complement strand
TTGCTGGCGGCATCGGACAAGAGTTCGTCAGGAGACGAGCAGCCCGATGAAGCGTTGGCATACCTCGAAGCGTTACATAAGCAACTGACGAACCAGACCTGAGGAGGTCTAGCATGGAAGCTGAAGTCATGAAGCAGGAAGTCATCAAGGGTGTCGTGGAGCAGCTCAAGGCTGAGAACGCCTTCGCTACCCGTGACGACATCAAGGAGATCGTCCATAACGAGACGATGGACGTACTGAAGGACGTCAAGCCCGTCCTCCCGACGGAGTTTGACGCCAACACCCCCTCCCAGAAGAGGATGGTCGAAGAGGATGTGTGCAAGTGGTACAGCACCGTCCTTGGCGAGCGCAAGGCATGGGACGGCGTGACCACGCACGTTGGTCTGGAAATGGTTCCCTCCCTCGTCTCGGGTCGTATCGTGGAGAAGCTGGACAATACTCCGTTCCGTAAGCTTGTGACCCACTTCCCCGGCGACAAGGGTACGGTCATTGTAGAGAACACCCTCCAGACCGCTCTCCGCATGGGTGCTGCCCGTGCTGCAACGGCTGAAGGAACGCCCGCTGCTGCCGAAGTCACCTACTCCACCTACGGCGGAACGGCATGGCTGCTGGTCTCGAACAAGCTCATCCGCAACGCTTCGATGGCAATCGTGAACTACATCGAGAACTCGCTTGTCCGTTCCATCGACAGACTGCACACCTACGAGTGGACGCTTGGCTCCGGTACTCGCTCCATGACGGGTATGTTCACGGGCGCAACTGCCCTTGATTCTGCTGCTGGCATTGACACGCTGGCTGAGCTGACGCTTGCTGATACCATGGCTGCGTTCTTCAACCTGGAACCGCAGTATGCCGACAACGCCGTGTGGCTCTTCCCGAACACGGTCGTTGGAAAGCTTGCCGCGCTGAACAAGGCCGACACGCCTCTCATCGACATCAAGGAGAAGACCCTCATGGGCCGTCCCTACATCGTCCTGCCTTCAACGTGCTTCGAGTCCCCTGCGGACACGAAGGCGTGGGGCTACTTTGGAGACATGTCCTACTACTACCTCTTTGAGGAGAAGCCCGTTTCCATCGTAGTCTCGGATGTCGGCAAGACCCTTGTGACGGCCGATCAGACGGTGATCGCCGGGCAATTTGAAACGGACGGAAAGGTCGTTCTGGCTGAAGCCATCCAGAAGAACCTCTACAACACCGCCTAGTAGTTGATTCCATCGGGGG
>DAONFE010000104.1:0-1223 GCA_035403525.1 Candidatus Cryosericum sp. | reverse complement strand
TCCGGCATGGGGTTAGGCTTCGAGTTATGGGTCAGCACGCCTGATGCCAGAGCAAAGACATGCGGCTCATCTGCTACGCCCAAATCGTATACTTCTCGGCACCGTGCCTTCCGTATGGCAACAACCTCTCCGATCTCATGCTGGTTGCGATGGCCACTTCGTTCCTTTCGTAGTTCTCCATGGAACGTCGGAACACTCCTGCCGTTGTACTTGACGGAAGCAAGATTCAGAACAAGAGTGTAACCAAGCCGAGCGCACGCTGCCCGCAGGTCCCGCTCGAGGTTGTAGTTGCGGCAGAAACCAAGTCGCCAGCGATGATTCTCTGGTTCCCAATGACCGTCTCCACCAAGATAACCGTCAAGCATAGCGTCAATGAACGCATTGCTGTATCGCCACACCACAGGAGCAAACCCCTTGTCGTGTGCCGTTCTCCCAGTAACAAGTTCAGCAAGAATGGCGTTGAGAATCTTGCCATAGACGCGGATAGTCTGGACGTTGCCTTTGTTCGTGATCGCAGCGGACCCTCCAAACTTTGCGGCGATTGCTTGCACTCGTTGCCATCGTTCGACTTCCCTGACGTGTCCGGCAATCTGAATCGTGTCCCCAGTCATTGATCCTTCGGCAAGATAGAGTCCTGCGAACCATGCAGCATCAACGTCGAGCACAGAGTCCTTCGGGTGTTCCGGTTCCGGTAGTTGACACGTTGCAAGCACATCTCCAACAACAATCTCACTTGCTGCAAGTAGACCACGCTGTGTCGGAAACCGATGCGTTGGTGTGCAACTGATTCTCTCGCCAGATCGCAAGACAAGTTCCAGTTCGTCACCGTGGCGATGCGATCTCGACATGCCAAGCAACTGCGTCCACTTCTCACCGTTCCATAGGCGCACGGTCGATGGGTCAAGGCGTGCAAAGTCACGAACCATCATAGGCATTGGTCCCTTCTGCGTCCATGCGTACACCCACGTTCCACCCGACAGGCACCAGATGATGTCACTTCGCAAGTACCAGCCGTCTGCACGCAAGGCAAACGCGACCAGCCACGGGATACCCACGAGGTCTTTCGGTTTGAGTCCGACAGGCACGTTGCTCTTGTTCGCATAGGTAGGCTGCCAGTTCTCGCTTCGCTTTTCTTCCGACTGTCCACCCTTGCCACTCCCTGCATACGAGTCTCCGAGGTTCAGCCACAGCACCCCGTCATCACGGAGCACACGCTTGACCTC
>DAONFE010000103.1:0-1249 GCA_035403525.1 Candidatus Cryosericum sp. | reverse complement strand
ACATCTATCTGCTCAATGGCAGGAGCGTAGAGTTCCTGGGCAAGGAACATGCGCCGCTTGCCGATGGCGATATGCTCTCGGTGTTTCCGCCTGTTGGCGGCGGATGACGTCCGGCGGTCCAGGAAGGGGCGGCCCTACAGGGCCGCCCTGAATACAGACGGATAGAGGTCCGCGTGCGCAACGGTGCCCTGCAGCGCTGGTGTGAGGAGAGAGCTGATATCAGTCTGCTCCCGCATCATCCGCAGGTACACGCCGGGGTTGTTCACCCCTTCGCCCACAAAGACGAATCCCCGCAGCCTGCCATCTCTGACAAGCAGTTTTCGATACTGCCCGTCACTTGTGTCGCGGTAGACATCTCCTTCGTCCCGCGTGCTCTCCCCGCCCGTGAACACGGTGAGGCCGAACACTGTCAGGATATTGCGGAGAACGTCCCCGGGGTAGACTGTCTCATGACCGGTCATGTTCTGCGCGGCGCACCTCGCCTGCTCGACGGCCACCGGCCAGAGGGCATGCGCTGCCTTCTGGCCCAGCAGGATGTCGTCGGTCTCGACAGCATCGCCGGCGCCGTACACCGCTGCAGCGCTTGTTTCCAGGTGTGACCCCAGGACGACACCTTTGTTTACCTCGATGCCCGTGCCCTGGAGGAACCCTGTATTGGGCCGCACGCCCTTCCCATACACAACGCAGCAGCCACGGAGTGTCCTCCCGGAGGCAAGCCGGACCTCGAGGAAGTCCCCCTGCTGCGTGATTTCGACAATGTCCTCGCCCTTCAGCAGTTCCACTTCAAGCCTATTCAGCGCCTGTTCGATCATGGCAGAGGCTTCACGGTCGACAATCTGAGACAGCACACGGTTTGAGGAAACCACGTAGGTCACGGGAACGCCCAGCTTGACGAGCGCATCTCCAACCTCGGCATTGACCAGCCCGGCACCGGAGAGGATGACCCGTTTCTCGCTGGAGGAGGCCATACACCTGCGGACCACCTCGATGTCCCCGATGTTGCGAATACCGACGACGGAGGAAAGGTCCGAACCTGGAACCTGGGGAATGACGGGGGACGTGCCCGTTGCTACCAGCAGGCGATCATAGCGCTCGACCTTCCCGTCACTCGTGTGGACTGTCCGAGCTGCAGTATCGAGTCTGTCGACAGTCGCGCCCAGCCTGAGCTCCACGCCCTGCGGGATCTGCAGGGCACAGTTGTCGAACCACGTCATGCCCGACAGGATGTAGGGCAGGGACATCTTGCCAT
>DAONFE010000102.1:0-1293 GCA_035403525.1 Candidatus Cryosericum sp. | reverse complement strand
CGGTATCGCGGAACCAGGGCCCGCGTTCGGACCACATGGGATACCTGGCATTCTCGACAAGATACGTGACCGCCTCTTCGCGCGCTGCGTTTTCCATCCCTGCTCCTCCCACCAGTGTGATGTCAGAGACTACTGTATGCTGACAAAGCCTATCCGCCATTTGCGATGGTCCGATTCACGGATGCTGTGGTCCTGGTGCACCATGGGCTCCCTGCTTCGGAGGCAGGCTGATGTCCCCCGACGCACGTGCTGCCACCCTTCCCGTCTGCACAGGCGGTTTCCTGAGGCTGATAGCGGCACGAGACAGAGCCAGAAACACCTGATGAAAGGTGTAGGTGCGCATGCCAACGTCGACGCGCGGCAGACGCTCATGGTCGGAACCCCGGGTGACGGACCCGGGAAAGCTGTCAAAGATGAGCGTAAACCCCGCACGCCGGAGGCTGTCCAGATAGACAGTGTCGTATGCTCCGTAGGGACACGCATAGAACGGGGTGACTGCACCTGTCAGCTTCTCGATGAAGCCTTGGACCCGCTCAGCGTCGCGTGTCAGGAAGAGCAGACGCAAGAACGACGTTTCCAGCGGATGGACAGCCATGGCAGCCGGCACCATGAGGCCCCGATCTTTCTCTGTATGGTGCAGGTTCCAGGAGTGTCCTCCGAGGGTTACCAGACGCGATGCCTGCAGTTCGCGCAGCTGGGAGGACGTGAGCGAGGACGGAGTGGTATCGACCCTCGAGCCAATAATGTTAACAAGAGCGGGAACGCCAAGCCGCTGGAGTACGGGCCAGGCATACGTGTAGACCCCTTCGAGTCCATCGTCGATCGTGAGAAGCACGGCATTCTCCGGAACGTCCGCACCATGATCAAGAAACGCACGAAACTGGTCCGGACTGATGAACTGGAAGCCGATGGCCTGCAGGTGACTCAGCGTCGTCTCGAATTGTTCGGGAGTGACGCACCACGGTGACCGTGGCTCGGGAGCAACGTCATGAAACGCCAGGACCACGACGCGGTCCCGATAGAACCAGGCCCCCTCCGATGCCGCGCCGCGCGCCTCTCCCATGGGCAGGCATAAGCCAGCAACAATCAAGAATACTGCAATCGTTCGTGCCCGCATACGGCGGGCTGCATACCGCGACATACCTTTCCTCGACCTCCCTGGCAACCGAACCCGGCCGGACAGCCTATCACGGTCTGGCACGACGGCAACCCGCACGTGCCAGTGTGCTGCCCTCAGACCGTCTTCAGTCCGTGAACTTTTCCCAGCAGACCAGCTCTTCCAGCGGCTTGCGT
>DAONFE010000101.1:0-1351 GCA_035403525.1 Candidatus Cryosericum sp. | reverse complement strand
CGCTCTACGCATGGGCGGTCATGGAGGCGGCAGGCTGTGATGTCGTGTCCGGCCACCTGTACTTCACCAAATACAGAACGGACGAGGCCAAGACGTTCACGCGCAAGGATGTGCTGTCTGCCGTGAAATGGGCGTCGTCTGTGGGTTCTGAAATCGAACAGCAGTACGCGCTTGTCCAGGTTGGCGGCATGGATGTTCTGCGTGCCTTCCCGCATCAGTATTGCAAGCAGTGTCAGTGGTGCACCGAGCAGCAATCCTGTTATCAGAACATGCAGGAGGCAGCGTGAAGATTTGTTGTTTGTTCCTCTTGACAAGTTTGTCTATCTGCGTATCATTTCAACTGCCCAGTGGATCGCGGCATATCCGCGAAACACTACCATGCTTCTGCCCCGCGTTGCCCAACGTGAGGCTTTGTGTTTCCAGGTGAAGCATGAGGCTCTATGAAGCCAATATCTTCGGCCTCGACATCCTCACCGAGAAATCCATCCGCCTGCTGAAAAAGCATGAACCGCCAGATGGGTATTATGTGGCCTTCAGCGGCGGCAAGGACTCCACAGTGATGCTGGATTTGGTGAAGCGGGCCGGAGTCAAGTATGACGCGCACTACAACTTCACGACGGTTGACCCGCCCGAGTTGGTGACGTTCATCCGCAGTCAGTACCCCGAAGTCCACTGGGAACGACCCAAGGAAACGATGTATGCCCTCATCGAACGCATGATGACACCCCCGACAAGGCTCATGCGGTACTGCTGCCGAATCCTGAAAGAACATGGCGGGGAAGGTCGAACGTGCGTCACGGGCATCCGAGCCGAGGAAAGTCAACAGCGGGCAAGTAGGGCAGAAGTGGATATAGCAAGGCTCACGGGCAAGGAGAATGTCAATCCGATCTTCATGTGGTCGAGCAACGACATCTGGCAGTACATCAACGAGCGCCGGCTGCCGTACTGCTCCCTGTACGACGAGGGGTTTGACCGGCTCGGCTGTATCGGCTGTCCTATGGCGGGGCCGAAAGAGCGTGAGCGACAGTTTCAACGCTGGCCCGGAATTGAGAAAGCCTATATCGCTGCGTGCCAACACGCTGTAGACCGCAGGATCGAGAAGGGCAAGCAGACAGAAACGTCCTGGGCGAATGGACAGGAAATGTTCGACTGGTGGATGGAGAGAACGGAGAAGCAAGACATCGAAGAAGCGGCCTAGACAAAACGATAGCCCCTACATCTGCTTCGGCAGGTGCAGGGGCTTTTTGCATTTCGTCACAGAAAGCGTATGGCTTCTGTGACGAATTACGTCAGGTCAAATGGGTTCTTCTTCTGCTCTTTCTCCGGTGGCCGTTCCAGCGCGCGCAGACCC
>DAONFE010000100.1:0-1376 GCA_035403525.1 Candidatus Cryosericum sp. | reverse complement strand
GAGGACCGGAAGAACGCGCATGAGCACCGTCAGCACTGCTTGCCTCCTCTCGCCACGGCACGGCGCCGTGCCTGGCCACGTGCACCAAGTATACGGCAGTTGAGCATCGCGTCCATGGCACCTGTGTGACCGGCGGGCAGGTTTCGGCGTATACTGTCGTCGAACAGACAGCGCGCATGGACGGCGTCAGACGGCGGGCCGGACCACAGACCCGAATCAGACGGGAGGCAGCACCTGTATGATGACAACCACAGTCACGGTACACGCGGCGGGTATGGCGGAGCTGATGGGGCGGTACTACGACCGCCCGAAGTTTCTGGAATACTGCAAAGCCTGCCCCAATTACGGGAACAGGTGGTCATGCCCTCCCTATGACTTCGACCCAGAAGGCATCCTGCGCCAGTACGAGGTGGTGAACGTCATCGGCGTGCAGGTGCTGTATGACGAGGCGACCAGGGCGTCGATGGACACGAAGGAGAAGGTGGACGCCTATACTCTGGCCTCGCTTGATGCTGTGAAACAGCCGATGCTGCCGGCCCTGCTTGCCGCTGAGCGCTCCCTTCCGGGGAGCAGGGCATTCATCTCGGGAAACTGCAAAGTCTGCGCCACGTGTGCGCGCGAGATGGGCATGCCGTGCCTCCATCCCGACCAGATGCGCTACTCGCTGGAATCGTTCGGGTTCGACGTCGGGGCGCTGACGCAGGACGTGCTGGGCATCACCATCGTCTGGGACCCTGGGCACCTGCCCGCCTACTACACGCTGGTGGCCGCTCTTGCGGCGGGGGCGCCGGCCGAGGAGCAGGTGCGCGGAATCATCGAGCAGGGGCTTACCGGCATCTCGCAGCCGTAAGTGCAGCATCATGCAACCTGCTGCCGGACCTGCATGGGTACGGCCGCTGGAGTCATACAAGAAAGTACTGGTATTTCGAGCCCCGAAAGCCGCATCATTTGGTGGGGTCACCAAATACCAGCACTTTTCAAATCGACGTTCTCGGTCAGTTTACTCGATAGTGTCCGCAGAGAGCCGTGGCGCTGAAACGTGGCGAAAGTCAGTCAGCGACCGGTGGGACCGCGATCCTGCGTCAGTTGTCGTCGCGCTCAGGGCTCTCCTGTTCCATGCCGGAAGACTGGTTGTTCGCCCGTGGCAGCCTGGACAGAAGGCGGGACATCAAGACCGACGCATAGAAGCCGGGAGCCACGACAGAGAGCGTCCAGAAGAACGAATACTGCATCCCTGATCCCTGAACGGCGGCAAGCAGCGCAGGAGCATAACGCCAGACGGCGAGGGCTGACCAGGACACAATCTGCACTGTACGTGCAGCAAGCGGACGCACACTGGAGAGATACAGGAAGACTGCATGGACGACGGACAGCAG
>DAONFE010000099.1:0-1379 GCA_035403525.1 Candidatus Cryosericum sp. | reverse complement strand
AAAAAAAGAAAAATTTAGATTTTAGTTCAGTGCCTGCGCACAACAAGGAGCGCAACTGCACCGAGACCAATCAGGGCAACGAGTGCACCAAACCCGGGCTGTGTCGGGGTCTTGGTGGGTGTTGCTACGGTGGTCGGGATGGTGGTTGCGACCGTGGTCGGGACTGCAGTGGTTACAACAACTGTTGGCGTTGCGGTCGGGGCAGATGCCTCGAGAACGTTGAACAGTGTAGTACCGGTTGCTTCCTGGAGGACGGCAGATGCCTTGACAAGGTACTCGTCGGGTTTGAACGTGGATGCGTCAACATCGAACGAGAGCTTGTTCAGGCCGCTGTCACCCTTCGTGACTTTCACGGTGCCTGATGCGCCGCTGAACTCACCGCTCTGGCTCTTCTGAGTCGGCTGGAATGATGATGAATAGACTTCGAAGAGGACTTCGTCATCTACGGCGAGGTTGGTGGTTGCAGTGATGGTGAACTTGTCACCGACATGCCTGTCGCCAACGGTGTCGATGGTGATGACCGGTTCCTCAATGAGGATCTGGAGCTTGGTGTAGGTATCATCGACATTTGCGTCGTTGATGGCCTCGATCAATGCCTCTGCTGCATCGGAGCCCTGCAGGCTGCCAGGTCCAGTGAGCTTGAAGTCGCTATTCAGAACACCGGTCTGCTGGTCCACAGTGTAGACAATCGAGGGAGCCGTTGAAGTGCTAACCTGCGGGAGCGGGGTTGCACGGACATCGAACACGTTATTCTGCATCGGGTGCTGGGCAACAATGAAGTACTGGCCAGCGTACAGGTCGTGAGTATCCTCCTTCTTGAGCTCGTATGAGAACGAAGCGTCGGAGTTTACAGCTTCTCCTGCAACCATTGCATAGTTCTTACCGAGGATCCAGATGTTAATACCGGATGAGGGCTGACCCTGTGCAGTACCGGTAATGTAGACTGCGTCACCCTTTGCGACGGTAGACTGCGAGGCAGTCGCGCTGATGAACGGCTTCTTGATGATGATGGAAACCGTGCCGTAGGCTGCCTGGCCGAGACCATTTGCCGGGCTGGCGTCATTCTTTTCGCGGGGCTGGCTCACGGCATAGATCGTGTAGGTGCCTGCATCGAGGGCAACGCTTGCCGTTCCCCACTTGTAGGACCAGGTGTTGTCGCCGAGAACATCAGCCTGTACGAACCCGTCTACCGCATTGGTGTGGACACCAGGAGCGGTCGCATGCGTAGCATCGCAATCGTATCTCGGGTTCTGGAGAACCATAATAGCGCCCTGCTCAGGCAGGTTGGGTCCGACAATGAACAGGTAGGTCGTCGTGGATTCGGTGTTGGTACCGGAGAACTTAATCTCTTCGCCGAGGTAGTAACTCTGGTCGCCGGC
>DAONFE010000098.1:0-1404 GCA_035403525.1 Candidatus Cryosericum sp. | reverse complement strand
GACAGTCGTTTGACAAGTTCGAACCGGCGGTAGAGAAAGGCGGTTTGCTGGTCGTCGATGCGACGCTGATTGACCGTAAATCCGAACGGAGTGACATTACCTGCGTGTACATTCCGGCGACTGATATAGCGCTTCAGCTCGGGAACTCCAAGTTCACGAACATGGTTTTGCTGGGAGCTTATCTCGGCAAGGCAAATCCCATCCCGGTCGAGAGTGCCCTGGCTGCGCTTCCCGTGTTTCTGACGGGGAAAAAGGCTTCTCTGGTTGAGGTGAACAAAAGGGCGATTCAGGCTGGCCTCGACTTTGTGTCGAAGTCATAGTGCGCAATGGCGGAACTCCTGATCAGGAACGCCCGCATCGTGGACCCTTCAATCCACGGGTCTGTTGTGGAGGGGGGCTGGCTGCTTGCCAGGGACGGCCTCATTGCGGGGCTGGGGTCAGGGGACGCGCCTCGGCAGACGTCAGACAGAACAGAGATTGATGCGGGCGGAATGACGCTTCTTCCGGGCCTCCTGAATGCCCACATGCACCTGTACTCGATGTACTCGCGTGGCATTGCTACGGGACGTTCCTCCCGCGGATTCATCGATGTTCTTCAGGACCTGTGGTGGCGGCTGGACCGCTCGCTTCTCAAAGATGCCTGCTGGATGAGCGCGATGTTCTCCGGCATGGACTGCCTGAGGTGCGGGACCACGACAATTGTTGATCATCACGCCTCGCCGAACTATATCCAGGGCAGTCTGTCAACCTTGTCAGAGGCCCTGAACACGCTGGGGCTCCGCCATGTTCTTTCCTATGAAATCACAGACCGTAATGGGGTTCAGGGCGCCATCGACGGCATCGAGGAGAACCTTCGCTTCTATGATGCGGTGAGCGGGCAGGGCGGTCTGGCATCCGGGATGATCGGACTGCATGCTTCCTTCACGCTCTCCGACGCGACGCTTGACCGGCTTCGTCTGGCAGTTGGCTCCCGAACCCTTGGGTACCATGTCCATGTGGCGGAAGGTGCAGTGGATGAGGAAGACAGCGTTCGGAAGTATGGTAAACGTGTTGTGCAGCGCCTGTATGACGCTGGTCTCCTAGGTAAGCGTTCGCTGGCCGTGCACTGTGTCGACATTGATGCGGAAGAACGCGCGCTCCTGGCAGAATCGCATACGCCGGTCGTGGTCAATACCATGTCAAACATGAACAATGCGGTGGGTCTGCCTGCTCTACGTGAGATGCTTGAGGCGGGGATTGACGTGGGCATCGGGACTGACGGCTATACCGCAAACATGTTCGAGGCCTTCAGGAACACACTGGTGGCGCTGCGTCATCAGTACCGAGACCCTGCCGGCTTCTGGAGCGAAGTCCAGAGGGCGCAGTTTGACACCAACGCAGAGATCGTGACGCTTGCCACGGGGC
>DAONFE010000097.1:0-1416 GCA_035403525.1 Candidatus Cryosericum sp. | reverse complement strand
TTTACAGCATTGCAGGAGGGCAGTGCGGCCGCGAGACACTGCTTGCCATCCTGCGGGAACATCCGGAAATCCGTTTCGTTTCACTTGTGGGCATCGACCTTGCCGGCAACGACACCGACGAGCGCATTCCCATCCAGGCCTTCACCGCAGACATTGACGCCTTTCTCGCCGGCAAGGCCGTCCAGACGGATGGTTCCTCCGTGGTACTGGGCACCCTGACATCCCTTGCAGATGCCCAGGTCGACCTCGTCCCCGACCTCGCAGCCACGTGGTTCGTCGATTACAACGAGGAGTACAGGGACGCGGAAACGGGGCTTCCGGTCGGAACCCTGCGCATCCCCTCCTTCCTCGTGCACCAGGGTGTCCGCGTCGACTCGCGCTCTGTCCTGGAATCGACCGTCTCCTACGCCAAGCGGACACTCCTTGACCTCCTGCACGCGCATGCATCGTCACCCTATCTGGCGCACCTCGAGCCCGGGCGCCTCGCCGACGTCGAGGTTACGGTTGGAACCGAACTGGAGTTCTGGGTCAAGACACCTACAGACACGGCCAATATCGACGAGCTGTCGGCGGCACAGGTCCTGCAGGAGAACTACTGGCAGCGCACGCGCGGCTCCGCGCGCACGGCACTCGAGCAGGCGGTCATGGCTCTCGAGGCGTACGGCCTGCACCCTGAGATGGGCCACAAGGAAGTCGGCGGGGTCAAGGCTGCGATCGGGGCTGGTGGCGAGTTGGCCCACGTCATGGAGCAGATGGAAATCGACTGGCGGTACGCCACCGCCCTGCAGGCTGCGGACAATGAACTGCTGGCGCGCATCCTGGTCAAGGAGATCTTCCGCGCAAACGGTCTGACCGTCAACTTCAAGGCGAAGCCCATCCCCGGTGTCGCCGGCTCGGGCGAGCACACCCATCTTGGCATTGCAGGCGTCCTGCCGAGCGGCAGACGCATCAACCTGTTTGCGCCAGCAAACATGCGTGCCGACTTCCTGAGCGTCATCGGCTATGGCGCCCTTATGGGGCTTCTGCGCAACTACGAGGTCGTAAACCCGTTCATCTCCTCGAGCAACGACGCCTTCAACAGGCTCAAACCCGGATACGAAGCGCCTGTATGTATTGTGACCGCGCTTGGCGCAGACCCTGCCACACCCTCGCGCAACCGCACTGTGCTTGCAGGACTCGTGCGCGACGTCGACAATCCTCGCGCCACCCGCTTCGAGCTGCGCTCGCCCAATCCCTACACCAACACCTATGTGGCGGTGGCCGCCTGCATCATGGCCATGCTCGACGGCATACGCTGGACGCTCGAATCGGACTCATCTCCTGCTGACCTGCTCGCCGAGGTTTCCAAGGAGGCAGGCGTGCCCGGCAGGTATCTGGAGCAGGACCGCGCCTACCGCAGTGAGGAGAACGTCTTCG
>DAONFE010000096.1:0-1449 GCA_035403525.1 Candidatus Cryosericum sp. | reverse complement strand
GAGTCCACTGCTCTGAAGAATGGCCAACCCCTCCGTTGCGGAGAAGCGAGGCAGGGTATAGTCAGCGAGAATCAGGTCCCATTCGCCCTCCGCCAGGGCCTGTGACAGTTCCTCTCCGGTCTGGACACGGCGCGAGCGCACGGCATAGCCCGCGTGCTCGACTTCGCGCAGGACCAGCCACACGTCGTCCGGGTTGTCCTCGATGATGATGACGCGCAGTTCCGGGTTCATGGCCGGTTCCCGGCTCAGTGCAGGGGTGCCGACTGGTTGAGCACCAGCCAGTACAGCCCCAGTTCGCGGACGGCTTCGACGAACTGGTCGAAGTCCACCGGCTTGCGGATGTAGCTGTTGGCCCCGAGGTCGTAGCTGGAAACGATATCCCGCTCCTCTGCCGACGACGTCAGAACGACGACCGGGAGCCTGTGGGTGAGCTCGTTGGCCCGGATTGCGCGCAGGACCTCCAGCCCGCCCACCTTGGGCAGTTTCAGGTCGAGCAGCACCAGCTCGGGCAGGTTCTCTGCAGGTTGACCCGCATAGGCGCCCGAACCGGTGAGGAAGTCGATGGCTTCCTGTCCGTCATGCGCCACAATGACCGTGTTGATGATGTTGTTTCTCCTGAGCGCCCGCTCCGTGAGCAGGACGTCGTCTGGATTGTCCTCGACGAGTAGGATGACCTTGGCGTTCATGCTTCCTCCTCTGGATGCGCCTGCTTCGATGCTGGGATGGTAAAGTAGAACGTGGCTCCTTCGTTGACCTTGCCCTCTGCCCACACGTCGCCCCCGTGGTGCCGCACGGCTCGCTGAATCGTGGCGAGGCCGATGCCGGAGCCGGGGAACTCTTCGGCCGTGTGCAGGCGCTGGAACGGGACGAACAGCTTGTCCTTGTACCGCGGGTCGAACCCCGCGCCGTCGTCGCGCACAAAGAAGGCTGGTCCGCGCTGCGGGTCGACGGTCGTCCCGACTGCAATGTGGGCATGCTCCCTGTGCAAAGTGAACTTCCACGCATTGCCCAACAGATTCTCCATGACGACCCTGAGCATCATGTGGTCTCCCGTCACATACATGGACGGCTCGATGTCTACCTGCACGTCACGCCCCGGGTCTTCCTGTTCCAGTTCATCGATGATGTCTGCGGCCAGTTGGCTGAGGTCGACCTTCTCGGTCCGGAGGGTGCTGCGCGTGATGCGTGCGAGGGACAGCAGGTCATCGATGAGGGCGCTCATGCGCTGTGCTGCCCTGCGGACGCGTTCCAGGTCCTCGCGTCCCTCCGGAGGCACCGTCTGCCCGAAGTCCTCGAGGAACGCCTGGCTGAAGCCGTCGATGCTGCGCAGGGGTGAACGCAGGTCGTGCGACACGGAGTAGCTGAACGCCTCCAGCTCCTTGTTGGCAGCCTCCAGCTGGGCGGTGCGCTCCCGCACGCGCTCCTCGAGCTGGCTGTTCAGAAGCTGCA
>DAONFE010000095.1:0-1501 GCA_035403525.1 Candidatus Cryosericum sp. | reverse complement strand
CCGCGGAAAGGAGGAATCCCATGGAGAAACGACCTTTTGGCAAGACTGGTGTTGAACTGCCGATTCTGAGCCTCGGGTGCCAGCGGCTTGTGGATGCCGAGGGCTGCTCGCAGGACCAGGCTGTTGCGATCATCGAACGCGCTCTCGAGCGTGGCGTGTGGTACTTTGACACGGCCCCGGTCTATGCGGACGGAGAAAGTGAACGGCGTGTCGGACTCGTAGCCATGAGCAGACGCACCGACATGTGGATAGCGACCAAGGTGGGGGAAACAAGCCGCGACGGTGCCATGCGCCAGCTCGAAGCAAGCCTGGTCCGCCTGCGGACCGATCACGTGGAGGAAGTCCGTCTGCACAATGTCCACAGCCTTGAGCGCCTTGACGCGATGATGGGCAAGGATGGCGCATTGCAGGCACTTGTCGAGGCACGCGACCAGGGGCTGGTTCGATTCATCAGCGTTTCCGGTCATACCAATCCTCAACTGCTGGTCGAAGCCATACGGCGCTTTCCCTTCGACACCGCTCTGTGCGCCTTGTCAGTCCTGGATCACTTCATCTTCAGCTTCGCGGAGGAGTTCCTGCCCTTCGCTCTGCAGAAGTGCATGGGTGTCATCGGGATGAAGGTGTTCGGCGACGGCGTGCTGGCAGACCACTGGGAAAGGTCCCTGCGGTACAGTCTGGCCCTGCCGGTCACGAGTGTCATCGTCGGCTGCTCGACCATGGATCAGCTCAACCGGGACATCGACCTCGCAGAGGGATTCGCACCGATGACCAGCGCCGAGCGTCTGGCGTTCTTCCAGGACATTCTGCCCATGGTCACGCCGCAGCACCTGCCCTGGAAGTCGAAGGAATGGGCCTGCAAGGAGTGGATAGAACGCAGGGAGCCCTTCGGTCTCACTCGTACTGGCTGCCAGTGACGGCCGTCATGCGACACCTGGGGATGGTATCTCATGCAGACTGAATGCACCGCGCCCGGGGACCTGCTGAACGATGCGGGCGAACTCAATTTCAGGGGCTGGGCGCGCCATCCCGTGGCACGATACAACCGCGAGCGCATCGCTGCACCGTGGTTCCGTCTGAAGGAGTGGGATTACTACTGCGTGCTGGCCCCAGGCTACGGCATTGCCCTGACCATCTCTGACGTTGGCTATCTGGCCGATATCTCGGTCAGCTGGCTGGACTTCGAGGCGCGCACCGAGGTCACGGAAACCATCATGAAGCCACTGTCACGCGGATCCCTCAATCTGCCGCGGTCGGTCGACGAGGGCGACGTGGCCTACCATGACAAGCGCGTGGACGTCCGCTTCACGCGCAACCCTGCGTCGCGCGTCCTCAGCATCGATTTCCCCGGCTTTGACCATGGCAGGGGCATACGAGGAAGCCTGCGCCTCGACCAGGACCCCAGTCAGGAGCGCATGGTCATCATGACTCCCTTCGCGAACGCCCCGAAGGCGTTCTACTATAACCAGAAGCTCAACTGCATGCCGGCGACGGGCACCATCAC
>DAONFE010000094.1:0-1526 GCA_035403525.1 Candidatus Cryosericum sp. | reverse complement strand
GCGTAGCTGATGATCAGCCTGGTATGGAAGGTGGACGTCCTCTCCCTCTTCACATGCCACCTAGACCAGGATGCGGTACCCGACGCCGTAGATGGACTCGATGTAGGTCGGGTTCCCGGGGTCGTCCTGGATCTTCTTGCGGATATTCTTGATATAGGCGTCGATGGTGCGGTCAAAGACCTCGTCATCGCTGCCGCCGTAGATCTCTTTGATCAGGCTGGAGCGCGACACCGGCTCGCCGCCTGCCTTCACAAGCAGGGTGAACACCTCGAACTCCTTGGGCGTCAGCATGATGTCCTTGCCTGCCTTGACAACCCGGTGCTTGCCTGGATACACCACGATGTCCTTGAACGCAAACTTCTCGACAGGAGCCGTGTCCGCCAGCCGTTCCCAGTCATAGCGACGCAGCGCGGCCTTGATGCGCGCCATCAGCTCCCGCGGGCTGAAGGGCTTGGTGACATAGTCGTCCGCACCAATGTCCAGTCCCTCGAGCTTCTGCGCCTCATCGCTCTTGGCTGTCACCATGATGATCGGGACTGTCGACTTCTTGCGAATCTCGCGGCAGACATCCTCGCCGCTCATCTCCGGCAGCATGAGGTCCAGAATCACCAGGTCCGGCTTCTGCTCGTCGAACAGGCGCAAGGCCTCGCGCCCGGTCGTCGCCAGTACCGGCTCGTACCCATCCTTCTGCAGATAGAGTTTCTCAAGCGTGCGGATGTTCTCTTCGTCTTCAACTACCAGTATCTTTCTCATGGCTGTATTCTACCCTCGATGGTTGGTCATGTCGTGATGCTGTGTGAATAGACAGTGAACCGCAAGACAGCATGAATAGTGCCTGCGGTCGATTGGACCCAGGAAGTGGCATGCAACCGGCTGTGCCGCTCAATTGTGAAGAACATGGCACCATACTAGCATGGCAGGGCAAGTATGCAAGATGCAGAAGTACCGTGCGGTGCTTGTGCCATGGGCGCTCTTCACGCCAGGCGGGTAGGGTCCCCCCGCTCGAGCGCGCGTCGCATGCCCGCGAACGGCGTGGCGCGCCAGCGCATCGCCGCCCATCCAACGGCAATGCAATTGCCCCACCCCGGTTCCGGGGTGGGGCAATCTTCTTCCCTGCTTCCGAACTGCTCTAGCTCAACAACCTTCGAGAGGGAACCTCAAGGCTTGGGGTATGTAATGGTGATGCCCTTCGTGGCTTCCGTCCAGACAACCTCCGCACCAAAGGCCTCGGAGATGAACCGGATGGGGACCATCGTCGTCCCGCTGACAATCGTCGGCACGCCCTGCAGGACGACCTTCTTGCCGTTCACGGACGCATAGTTGGAACCCACCTGCAAGTAGATAGTGGTCGTACCCAGCTGAATGCGGACGATTTTGAACACAGGCTCCCACTCGACCGTCGCGCCGAAGGCTTCGCCGATGAACCGCAGGGGAACGTTGACCACGCCCTTGACGTTGACAGGAGCAGCCTGCAGTGTCTTGGAAGCGTCATTGACCATGGCTGTCTTGTTGCCCACCTGCAGACG
>DAONFE010000093.1:0-1529 GCA_035403525.1 Candidatus Cryosericum sp. | reverse complement strand
TTGCAACCAGACCCGTCACGTCGAGCCGTGCTCCTGCGCGGATCCTGGCAAGCATTTGCTTCAGCCCGGCGAGCGTATTCATGCCAGGTCTGAGCGTATTGATAATTACATACAGCGCGTGGCGTCCGTTCCTGATGGTCTCGCGGAACTGCGCGACAGCGCCCACTCCGATAGCATCTCCACCCACATCAACGATCTTGACACGGTCCGTTGCGGACAGGCTGGCATGAAGGGTTGGAGGAAATGTCGGCACGTCCACATGTAACAGCCTATGCTCGGGCTCAATGATGTTCAGTCTTTTTCTATCATCCTCAGGCACCAGGGGCAGCATATCACGCAGACGAAAGTATGGTTTGACAACATCCAGGTCCGCAAGAGTGACTGGAACCGAGGTGGTCCGCAGGAGCGAGAGTGCCAGATTGAGCGCAACCTCCGTCTTGCCCGATCCTGAGGGACCCGCGAGAAGTACCGTGTCGCCTGCGCCGGGCATACCCATCAACTGGGCAAGTTCACGCCCGGACCAGCTTGTGGCACCGTTCAGGGCTCGCCTCGCGTACGCGGAGCCGGCGGATAGTCAGCCGCAGCGACCGATCCGTCGAGGACGCGCAGGACACCTTCCGCTAGGGCCCTCATTTCGTCCTCGCCAGGGTACAGTTTGACTGGGGCAATAAACTGGACCCGCCTGACGATTTCATCGACAAGCATCGGTGACCGGGCCATACCACCGGTGAGTACAATGGCGTCCACATCACCGCTGAGCACCGTTGCCATAGCTCCGACAGTCTTTGCCACCGTGTAGGCCATTGCCTGATACACAAGGCGCGCGTGCTCGTCACCCGAATCGATCATTCCCTCCACGACACGGGCGTCGTTCGTTCCAAGATGGCTTACAAGCCCACCCTTGCCCGCAAGCAACTTCATGATCTCCGGTTCGGAGTACTTGCCCGAGAAGCACAACTGCACCAGACCCACCGCGGGAAGGCTCCCTGCGCGCTCGGGCGCGAACGGACCGTCGCCATTCAGCGCATTGTTGACATCGATGACTCGACCATGGTGGTGAGCTCCAACCGAGATACCCCCGCCCAGGTGAACCAGGATGAGATTCAACGACTCATAGGCCCTGCCCATGTCAGCGGCTGCCTGTCGCGCAACCGCCTTCTGGTTCAGCGCGTGAAAGATGCTGATGCGTTCGATTCCTTTGAGTCCTGTCAGACGCGCCAACGGTTCAAGTTCGTCCACGACAATAGGGTCCACGATATACGCCGGCACTCCCGATTCCCGCGACAGTTCGTACCCGATGCACGCCGCAAGGTTCGATGCATGCGCTCCCAGACTGGGGTTCTGCAGCTCTGTCACCATGGCCTCGTTCACGCGGTAGGTTCCGGACGGCAGAGGCTGCAGCAGCCCACCACGACACGCGACAGCAGACAGATCAGAAACATGCACCCCATGCCTGGAAAGGAATTCCTTGACAATCTCCAGCCGCATTGGCAGCTGGTCCATGAGCTGCGTATACCCGCTGAGTGCCG
>DAONFE010000092.1:0-1545 GCA_035403525.1 Candidatus Cryosericum sp. | reverse complement strand
GGCCACGCGTGGTGCATGGTCCACGCGAACGGCATCTGGACGACCTACGAGACGACGACGGACAGCATCGCAGAGGGGCTTCCCGTCATCTACGACGAGAGCGGCGTTCTGCTTGTGAAGTACACGCTCTCCTGGCGGACAAATGGAGAGATCGTATGGCAGAATCTCCTGACGGGGGTTCGCATCGAACCGCTCGGCCCCATTCCTCCTTCCATGATCGCGCAACTCAAGAAGGTGCTGGAATGAGCGTCGTTGTCGGACTAGTGAAGGACGGCCATGTCTACATGGCCGCTGACACGCGGGCATTGCAGGATTACGAGATGAGCTACTGCAAGAAGCTCATCACCAGCACGCACAAGCAGTTTGGTCTGTGGGCCATCGGCGCGTCGGGCTACGTCCGCAATCTGGAGATCGCGGCGGAGCTGGACCTGCCGACGCTCACCCGGGCGCAGAAGAAGACCACCACGCTCCACGATGTCAGCCGCGCGTTCTTCGACGCGGTGCGCGAGGAGGTGGAGAATCGTGGCGTGCTGAACGGTGGCAACTCCGAAACATCGTTTCTGCTTGGCGTGAAAGGCCGGCTGTTCTCGGTCGACGCCACGTTCTCATTGCGCGAGGAAGAGAACCTGTGCGCCATCGGTAGCGGCAGCGACTATGCGGAAGGTGCGCTGTGGGCGCTGCTCACCTACTGTCCTGACATGCCGCCGGAACAGATGGTGCGCGCAGCGGTCGAGAGCGCGGCACACTACAATGTGAGCGTCGGCGGCGACATCGACGTGGCGGTGCTATGACTGTCGTCACGATCAAGCAGGCGGGAGCCGTCGAGGTCATGAGTTCCGGTGATTGGCACGTCGGCTCGGCTGAAACGGATTACAAGGCACTGGAGAAGTCAGTCGACACGGCAGTACAGGAAGATATGGACGTTGTGCTGCTTGGGGATATTCTCGATACCCCCACCCGCACGGCGCTCACCTCTCCGTGGGAGCAGTCCATGTCGCCACGGGAGGCATACCGTTATGCCGATAATCTCCTGAAGAAACTGCAGGAAAAGCGGAGAAGGGTGCGGTGCGGAGTCCTGGGGAATCACCCGTGGCGCGTCGAAAAAGACAGCGGACTCAACCCCGAAGAAAATCTGTACGAGAGCAACGGTATCGTCAGTCTGCGCTTCTCGGGCGTCGTCCACTATATCCTGTCTGACCACAACGGCGGCTCCGTCCTCTATCTCCATCACACGGCAAGAGGGGGGAGAAGGGCGGGCGCAGGAGTCAATGCCGCTGAAGACCTGACTGACATCGTGGAGGCAGCGGACGTGTACTGCGCCGGACACTCCCATCGGTTGGGCAGCGTCCCCATCCAGCGGTATCACCTGTACTCCTCCAAGAAGGGGGACGAGATGCGGGCAAGGACAGCGTACCTCGTCAACTGCGGGTCGTTCCTCAAGTACGAGGAAGGGTACGGCGAGCAGAAGCAAATGGCTCCTTTGCCCATCGGCACTCCCATCATCACGTTGCCTGAACGCCGAGACCGCGAGCAGATCCAGGTGGA
>DAONFE010000091.1:0-1660 GCA_035403525.1 Candidatus Cryosericum sp. | reverse complement strand
CCCCCGTCAAGGCCTGCCAAGGGGCGTCGCCTGCGTCGTTACCTCAGGCGTTGTTGCCTGCCCTGCCGGCTGAGCGGAGCATCCTGCACTGGCCGCAACGAACATCGCCAGCAATACCGCAATTATCGTTCTTCGCATTATTGCATCTCCCCTGAACAGCCGGCTGCTGGTACGTGTGCCCCGCCGTTCGTAGCTCTGCTACGCAGGTGACGGCAGTGTCGTACCTCTCTAGTGTGAAGGACGTCCCGAGCGCGAGCCGGAGCAGGTCGTTACAGCAACGTCCAGGGGACCGCTGCCAGATTCCTGGCCAGATGTACGACGCGCGTGCCAGCGTACACAATGATTCCAGCGGAACACGCCTGGTCCTGTCCCATATACCAGCGCAGGTGTTCGGTGTCTGCCCAGCTGACCTGGTTGCTTAGTTTCACTTCGACAGCAGCTTTCTTCTGGTCGCGCTCGATGATGAAGTCAACTTCGTGCTGGGGCGCACGGCGCGTCCGGGCAAATGAAACCGAAAACCTGTCGAGGTCAGCGAATGTCTGAATAGTCATGCAAACCAGTGCTTCAAACAGGTGCCCGGCCAAGGCATCATCGACTGAAGCCGGAGTCTTCTTGCCAAGCAGCGAGCAGATGAGTCCTGTGTCGAAGAGGTAGGGCTTCCAGTTTCGCCGGACCGACGCAGTCGCGGCGAGGGCGGCAGGAGGGACCAGGTCAAGCAGGTGCGCGGTCCTCAGCGTTTCCACGTATCGTGCGACCGTTGAGGCGCTAACTCCTGTATTGTTTGCCACCGCCGTGTATTCCAGCAGTGACCCTGTTGCTATGGCGACCGCGTGCATTACCTTGCGGTAGTCGACGATCGAGGAGACTGCCGAGATGCCGGGCAGGTCGCGCTCGACGTATGTCTGCACGTAGCTGTCCCAGAACAGTCCCGCCTGTTCCGATGTCCGGTCTCGGATGGCAGGAAGAAACCCGGTCAACAGAGCCTCCTTCATGTCTCCCGGAGGGGCCGTGTCCTGTTCTGATGGCAGGACACCGTCCAGCAGCGCTGTCAACCAGGAGGGCTTCGCTGCGCCGTGCCACTCGCTCCATGTTGGTTGACGTAGGATGTTGTAGCCTGCGCGTCCTGCCAGGCTCTCCTGGACCTGCCGGAGCAGGAGGAAGTTTGCAGACCCGCTCAGCACGAAGCGGCGTGATTTGTTGTCGTCAACCGCTTTCTTCACGGCGATGAAGAGTTCAGGAACACGCTGGGCCTCGTCGATAACCATCCACTCAGCCCGATCGACAAACGCCTGGGGATCGTCGTGCGCCTGCGCCATGGTTGCCAGGTCATCCAGGCTGACGTGCAGATAGTCGGCGAACAGAGGCTCGTTGTTGAGGAGCGTGCTCTTGCCGGTCTGTCGTGCCCCCGTGAGAGCGATGACAGGGAAGACATCTTGCGAAAGCTTCAATCGGTCGGTCATCCAGCGTGGTCTGTACATACGCATCACCTCATGATGCCAATGGCGTCACCAGATGGTGGTATTGTACACGGCAGGCTGCCAAGTTCAAGGACAAGTGTCTGTCCCCTCGTGGCGCGCGTGTGTCCTGAGCGTCTTGGCGACACCTCAACGCTGCGGCTTGCATACTTGCCCTGCCATGCTAGTATGGTGCCATGTTCTTC
>DAONFE010000090.1:0-1666 GCA_035403525.1 Candidatus Cryosericum sp. | reverse complement strand
CACAGATCAACCTCAGGAAGGGGTCAGAGACGGACCCGGACAGCGATGCGCAGACGATCACGAACCTCCAGAACCAGGTGCTCGACGCACAGGACGCGCTCACCACCGCACAGGAGAGCCTGAAAGAGCTGCAGGATAACAACACCAGCGAGTTGCAGCTTGAGCAGGCGGACTTCGCCGTGCAGCAGGCAGAGTTCAACCTGAGCATGGCTCAGACCAAGCTGGCGACACTCAAGGCCCAGACAGTCACCGATGATCAGCTCGCCACGCTGCAGAACCAGGTGAAGCAGGCCAAGACCAACCTGCTGTCCGCTCAGCTCAGTCTGCAGGAGGCAGCTGAGAGCACGACAACGACCGACGCGCGCCTTGCGTTGCTGCAGGACCAGGTCGACCAGGCGCAGGCCTCGCTGGACCAGGCACAGGAAAACCTTGCGAACGCGGGAACAGACTACAAGGCTTCGCAGGAGGACATCGACACACAGGCGATGGCTGTCGAGAGTGCACGCATCGCCCTGGTCAAGGCAGAGTCCGACTACAAGACCACGGCAGCAGCCGTCGCGAACGATGATTCCCTGAACGCAGCCAAGGCAGCAGTTGCCAAGGCACAGCGCAATCTGGCCACGGCGCAGGCGAACCTGGCAGCCGGTCAGAAGACCATTGCCAAGAGTGCCGCAGACCAGGCCGACAACGTGAAGCTTCTGCAGGCAAGCGTCGACCAGGCGCAGGTTGCTCTGGCCACGGCGCAGGCGAACCTGGCAGACTTCCCCGAGACGCAGCGCAAGGCTGCGTTGCAGCAGCAGGCGAATGAGGAGGCCAAGGCACAGGCGCTCATCACCCTGAACCAGACCAAAGAACTTGCAAGCAACTACGTGATTACGGCTCCTCTCTCGGGAACCTTGACCAGTCTGAACATCGCCGTGGGCGACGACGTCTCGGTTGGCGCAACTGCCGGGACGCTGTCCGACGTGGCGGGGTGGTACGTTTCGAGCTACGTCGATGAGGTCGACGTCCTCAATGTCAAGAAGGACGAGGACGCCTCCATCACCATGGACCAGTACTCGGGCAAGACGTTCGCCGGTACGGTTTCCTACGTTTCCCACGCGCTGGGCACAACCTCCACGAGCGTCAGCGCCTATCCTATCAGGATTACCATGACTGAAGTCCCCGCAACCCTCGTGGACGGGATGTCGGCGGATGCCGCCATCACCGTGTCCGTGGTCAAGAATGTGCTTGCGGTGCCCATTGCTGCCGTGGCGACCCAGAATGGCAAGCAGTACGTGGATGTCGTGACAATTGGCACGGACCGGACGGTAACGACGAACCGTGTGGAGGTCACAACCGGCCAGGAAGGCGATGAGTATATCGAAATCACTTCTGGGCTGAAGGCGGGCGACAAGGTCCTGCGGAAGGCGAGCACAACGGCGACGACGACCACGACGACCACTACCACAACGGAGAATGGAAACAACCGGGGCAACTGGACCGGCATTCCTGGTGTGACCGGCGGAGCCGGCGGCAGGCCCGAGGGAGAGGGGACTCCTCCCAGCGGAGGCACCGGGGGCACCGGGACGGCTCCTGGAGGCAATTAGCGTATGAGCCTTATTCAGCTGGGTGACGTCCGCAAGGTCTATTCCATCGGTGGCGTCACCATCGAGGCCCTTGCCGG
>DAONFE010000089.1:0-1735 GCA_035403525.1 Candidatus Cryosericum sp. | reverse complement strand
CGATCTGCAACTCGCTGCTCCTGCCGGAGGGGCTGTATGATCTGGAAGTCCATGCGACGGACGGCACGGTGGCCTACACGTGGCCGACGTGGACCATCCACGTGACCGAGCCGCAGCGGGTGTAGCATGGCGAACAACCACAAGAACTTCGCGGAAACGACGCTGGCTGCCGCCATCACCGATACGAGCGGCACGAGCATCACCGTCACATCCTCGGCCTCGTTCCCTGCTGCGCCCTTCATCATCGGCATTGACACGGAGTGCCTGCTGGTCACGAACGTCAGTGGCACGACCTGGACGGTGACGCGGGGATATGAGTCCAGCACGGCGGCGACGCATGACAACGGTACGTCCATCTACCACGACATCAGTGCGGGAGAAGTGGACAGTATCGACACGAAGCTCGCGAAAGCCGGCGGCACGATGACGGGCGCCATCAACATGGGGAATCAGGACATCGCCTACTTGAAGCTCCTGCAACTGAATGGCGAAATCGACGACGGCAATTCGGGAACCGCCAAGACAATCGACTGGAACGCGGGCACGGCTCACAAAACTACGCTGACGGGGAACGTCACGCTGGCCTTTACGGGGTATGGACCAGATCGATGTAGTGGTGGCACGATCACGGCAAGTGACTACATGAACGAGTCGTTTCTACCAAGCTACGGTGCCGATGACAACAATGGCACCGCATGGGTGAGCAATACGATGCCTGCGTGGTGGAAGTACCAGCTAGCTGCTGCAAAGACGGTAACAACCTACTCGCTCCGCACCTACTACGACAGCGCCAACTTCCTTCTGTGTGACTGGACGCTGCAAGGTTCCAACAACGGGACTGATTGGACAACGATAGACACTGTTACCGGAGGATTTGGCAGTGGAGAGAACAACACAAAGAAGTACTTTGTGGTTGACTCTCCAGGTTCGTATCTCTATTACAAGATTGTCATCACCGCCGCCACAGGTGGGGCGACAACGAGAGTCGCTATCACGGAGATTGAACTAATAGACTCTGGCGTTAGTGATCCCTCCGCCCCCTGCTTCCTTGCCTTGAAGCTCGTTCAGGACGCGACGGGCGGGCGAGTGGTCACATGGCCCGCAACCGTCAAGGGTTCCCCGGTTATCAACCAGGCGGCCAACAGTGTCAGTAATGTCCTCTTCTACTGGGACGGCACGAACTACTACACCCTCAACGGCCTCCCGTGGGTAGCTGCTCCCGCTGCTGCAAACTCGGCAGGATTCGCTGGTCAAATGGCGTGGGACACGTCGTATTTCTACATCTGTACAGCGGCAAGCACGTGGAAGAGAGTCGCAATAGCGACATGGTAGGTGAGCCATGACAGCAGGTTCAGTCATTCTGGAAGATGACGGCAACGGCGGGTTCACGGAGCGGCACATTGCGAAGACCCCCACAGAACTGAACGCGGGCGGGGCTGACTTGTCGGCCTGCTGGCCTGTCGGCTCTGTCTTTACCTCCGTCGTTTCAACCAACCCCAACACCCTGCTCGGCTTCGGTACATGGTCAGCGATCGCGGCGGGGCGGGTACTCGTTGGACTAGACAGTGGCGATACCGACTTTGACACCGTAGAGGAAACGGGGGGTTCTAAGACCGTCCAGTCCTCGGCACAGACCTTCACGGGCGATACCAACACAACGTCCGCCGCCAACACAGGGGCAACGAAGATCGGCTCTACCACGTCTACGGCAACCTTGAAAGCGCACACGCACACC
>DAONFE010000088.1:0-1791 GCA_035403525.1 Candidatus Cryosericum sp. | reverse complement strand
CCATCAGGGCGTGCCTTGACAAGAGGGCACGCCCTGACATCGACACCGAGACAGTCGCCTATGCTATTGTGGGAAGCATCTACTTTGTGGTCATCCAGTCGCTGCTATGGGGCGACGGTTCTGGCATGGTGCCGGAGGACATCATCCCCATGGTCCTGAACGGCATCGACGCGCGGGGTGACTTCACGCCCTACGTGCTGCCGCGGAAGCGGTGGGTCGACCCGGAGAAGCCAGCCGGGACGCAGGGGGAGCTGACGCGGAGGAACATCCTGCTGGCGGCGGAACGCCTGTTCGGCGAGAACGGGTATCACAAGACGCACACCACGGACATCGCGCGCGCCTCCGGCGTGGGCCTTGGGACCATCTACCTCTACTTCGACAGCAAGAAGGAGATTCTGGCAGAACTCGTGGCTCGCGTCAACCACCTGCTGAGAGCATGTTCGTCCGAATATGCGCGCCCCTATACGGACAGGCGGGAGATCGAAAATGCCGGGTTTCAGGCATTCTTCGACGTGTTCGAGGACCGGGGCGAGGACTACCGCATCGTGCGTGAGGCAGAGTTCGTCGAGAAGTCCGTCGGCGTTGCCTACTATCAGAAGATTGCAGAGCCGTACGCGCGCGGCCTGGACGTCGCCATCCAGCGCGGAGAGATCATCGACATCCACCCCCTGCTGCTGTCCTACGCCCTCATGGGAGCAGGACACACGGTCGGCATCCGGTGGTATGTCATCGAGAAGGGACAGCAGCTGGATGACCGTGCCGTGCTGTCCATGCTGCAATATGTCATGCACGGCGTCAGGGGAGTCCTGAAGGAGACGGAATGACCTACACGGATGAGTACAGGAAGAAACTGATTTCGCTGGAAGAGGCAGTCGGCAAGATTCACTCGGATGACAAGGTGGTGGTTGCCATGGCGGCGGCTCAGCCGCCGGGGCTCCTGTCCACGCTGCATACCATCAAGGACAAGGTCCGGCGCGTGAAGGTCATCGCGTGCCTGCTGCTCAAGGACTATGAGTTCCTGCACGACGTCGGCAAGGGGGACGACGTTCCCTTCCTGCTCGAGGACTGGTACTTTGGCGGCCCGGAAAAGGACCTGTACAAGAGGGGCCTGGCAACCTTCATCCCCAATAACCTGCACAGTGCCGGGACGGAGAAGCTCAGAGCCGAGCACATCAACGTGTTCATGGGTACGGCGACGCCTCCTGATGCCCGCGGGTACATGTCGCTGTCGCTGAACCTGGTCTATGAGCGGGAAATGATAGAGCAGGCGGACATGGTCATCCTGGAGATCAACGAGAACCTTCCCAGGACCTATGGCGACACGGCCATCAACATCAGGGACGTCGACTTCGTCGTCGAGCACAACGCGCCGCTCCTTGAGTTTCCTCCCATCGAACCCAGTGAGGTGGAGCGGCTCATCGGTGGCCACGTTGCAGAACTGATTCCGGACGGTGCCACCATTCAGTTGGGCATCGGCGGCATCCCGAACGCCATCACGCGCTTCCTGGCGGACAAGAAGGACATCGGCGTGCATTCGGAGATGATTACCGAGGGCATGGCGGACCTCATTGAGACCGGTGTCGTGAACAACAGCAGGAAAACTCTGTGGAAAGGCAAGACGATCGGCGCGTTCATCATGGGGACACAGAAGCTGTACGACTTCGTCCGCGACAATATGGCCGTCGAAGTGCACCGCGGGGCGGTCGTCAACGACCCCTATATTGTTGCCCAGAACGAGCGGATGGTCAGCATCAACACGGCCCTGCAGGTCGACCTGGCGGGGCAGGTCTG
>DAONFE010000087.1:0-1795 GCA_035403525.1 Candidatus Cryosericum sp. | reverse complement strand
TGTACCCCTGCGCGTTGCGGATGAGGTCATGGCCGACCAGCGAACCACTGCGCCCCGTCCGGAACGTCACGTGAACACCGGTCACCTGGCCATACTCTACAACCGTGCTGAACTGGACTGGTACCAGCTGCGTCGTCCTGGTCACACTGTAGTAGTTCGAGACCAGTGCCGGGGTGCCGCTTCCGAGGTCAAGCGTGATGCGGTAGTGGCCCTCAGTCCACGGGTTCTGGATACCCGCGCTTTCTGCAATGCGCAGGGTGTGTTCCACGCCCGCAGCCAGGTCGACAGGCGTGACAAGGGTCAGCTGGCTTGCAGCCCAGCGCCCATTCGCCGTGACCGGCGTCCCGTCGATGGCGAGGGCGGCCGCGTCAACGCTCAGGCCACCAGTGCTGCCCACACTGTCATCGAACGTCAAAGTCAGCGTAGCCCCCCTGGAAACCGACACAGCGGAAACGAACGTCAAGGTATAGGCCGGGGCCGTGCCGGGGTAACCGTCACTCACCGATACAGTCAGCGAGGAGCTGTCCGCCCGTACCACGCCCGCCACCGGAAGTGCCACTGCGCTCAGCAGAGCCAGAAGCATGGCGGCGACAAGGATTCTTCTCTTCATGAATTGCCTCCTATTCATAGCGCAGGGCTTCTACTGGCTTCAGCCGCGCGGCCTTGCGTGCCGGGTAGACGCCGAAGAACACACCCACAGCGACAGAGAAACCGACCGCAAGAATGACAGACGATACGGTGACCGCGGTGGCAGTAAACCGTGCAACCACGAACTCCGAACCGATGATGCTCACCAGGATGCCGATGACGCCACCCGAAATGCTGAGCAGTGACGACTCGATCAGGAACTGCAGCAGAATGTCCCATTCCGTTGCGCCCAGCGCCTTGCGGATACCAATTTCACGGGTCCGCTCCGTGACCGACACCAGCATGATGTTCATGATGCCAATACCGCCGACGAGCAGCGACAGGCCGCCGATAGCCGCGAGAAGCGTGGTCATCGTCGTCATCGACGAGGTCACCAGCTCGGTCATCGCCGCCACGTCCTGGACTGTGAAGTCTACCTTTTTGTGGCGCAGCGTCAAGTTTGCGGTAATCTCGGCCGCTACGGCCTCACTCTGGGTCGGGTCCACGCACTTGATGGTTGTTCTGGAGGCTACGTTTCGCGTCATGCCAAAGGATTTCTCCCCCACGGTATAGGGAAGAATCACCGACGTGTCCACCGATGCGCCCATCGTCTCACCCTTTTCCGCAGCAACGCCCACGACCTTGTAGGTTGCCCCGTTCAGGCGGATGTCCTGGCCTACGGCTGATTCGTCGGGAAACAACGTCGAGGCCACGGTCGCCCCGATGACGACGTTGCGTGTCCGCTTGTCGATATCACCCTGGGTCAGCTCCCGACCGTCGGCCACGGTGACACTCTCGACCTCGAAGTAGGTCGTCGTCGCAAAGATGCCCGTCCCCGACATCGTTGTGCTGCCACGCTTGATGGTGAGGTTGGTCGTGTTCACGGGCGACACGATGATGTCCATGGTCGAGTTCTCTTCGAGGTACGCCAGGTCATCCAGCGTAATCTTCGCGCTCGACGACGACCCCGGCCTGCCACCGCCCCCGCCGAACCCGCCCATGAGCACATTCGAACGCGTGCCCGCGGTCAGGTACAGATTCCCTGAGCCGGAACCCTGCATACGTGAGAGAATGCTCTGCTTGGAACCATTGCCTACCGCCATGAGCATGACCACCGCCGCAATGCCGATGATGATGCCCAGCATGGTGAGGAAGGAGCGCATCTTGG
>DAONFE010000086.1:0-1807 GCA_035403525.1 Candidatus Cryosericum sp. | reverse complement strand
ATCAGGCTGACCATTTCCTGCACACGGACTTTACCTCGGTTCCCTATGAACCATATGTTGAGGTCTGTGAGAAGCTGGCCCGTCTTGCCCCAGGTACCTTTGAGAAGTCTGTGGCGCTGTTCAACAGCGGGGCAGAAGCTATTGAAAACGCCGTCAAGATCGCACGTCACACGACCGGCCGGTCTGGCGTCGTCGTCTTCGATCGCGCATTTCATGGTCGTACGCTGCTGACCATGACAATGACGCACAAGGCGAAGCCGTACAAGGTGGGTTTTGGTCCGTTTGCCTCTGACGTTTACCGGATGCCCTTCATTACCCCGTATCATCCGACCATCGGCGTCGACGAATGGGAGAAACTCCTGACGACCTATGTGGATCCTTCAACGGTTGCCTGCATTGTCGTGGAGCCAATCCAGGGAGAGGGGGGATTCCGGGTGCCTTCTGATGGCTTCCTGGAGATGCTCCGTGAGGTTTCCAAGAAATATGGCATCCTTCTCGTGGCGGATGAAATCCAGGCAGGGGCAGGGCGCACTGGCAAGTTCTTCTCGATCGAGAACTGGGACGTTGTTCCAGACATGATCTGCTCAGCAAAGTCGCTGGCGGCAGGAATGCCGCTGTCTGCAGTCATTGCCCGCAAGGACATCATGGACCAGCTGCCGGGCAGCAGCATTGGCGGAACCTACGTGGGCAACCCTGTGGCGTGTCGCGCTGCGTCGGAGGTGATCGACATCATTGAGGATGAACACCTGCTTGAGCGCGCTGTTGCCCTCGGCACGCTCATCCGCTCTCACTGGGATGCGTGGAAGGACAAGTATGAGATCATAGGAGACGTCCGGGGAATCGGAGCCATGCAGGCAATCGAATTCGTCAAGGACCGTACTACCCGAGAGCCTGCCACCCAGCTGAATGGCGAAATCATCAAGGAATGTGTACGAAACGGTGTTCTGGTCGCAGGTTCTGGAATCTACGGAAACTGCATCCGCATGCTTGTTTCTCTTGAGATTACTGACGCCCAGCTGAATGAAGCATTTGGTGTCATGGAGACGGCCGTCGCCCGCGCCAACGCATCGCGCTGAGACCTTTCATCCGTAAGGGTTCGGATTGACCGCAGGGGCCGGAGCGCAAACTCCGGCCCCTGTTCACGAACTAATGGGCATCACGATGAGGTACGTAACTTTCGGTCGCCGCTGTCGATGATCATCGTCACCGGACCATCGTTCTCCAGCGTTACAAGCATATGAGCTCCAAAGACCCCGGTCTGCACGTCACAGCCTGCCGTTCTCAAACCCGAACAGAGGTCCTTGTACAACATGTCGGCAACGCTGCCTCCTGCAGCACGAGTGAAACTGGGCCTGTTCCCGCGCGTGACATCGCCATACAGGGTAAACTGACTGACCACCAGTATTGATCCACCCGTGTCCATAACAGAACGATTCATCAGCCCATCGCTGTCAGCGAAGATACGAAGCCCGGCAAGCTTGTGGACCATGAAGGCAACATCCTGCTGGCTGTCATCTGAAGCAACGCCCAGCAGTACCAGCAGTCCACCGCCGATACGGCCCACCTCCCGCCCTTCCACACTGACACTCGCACTGGTTACTCGCTGTACCACGGCCCGCATGGATTACCTCCCAGTCAACAGCATACCCAAGAGTCATACTAGCGCGCCGCCGCGCCGTGTATAGTGCTCACCAGCGGTTGACACCTGGATTCTTCCCGTTATACTCTTTGCGTACAATTTTCTCACGTGGGGATATAGCTCAGCTGGGAGAGCGCCTGCATGGCATGCAGGAGGTCGGGAGTTCGA
>DAONFE010000085.1:0-1868 GCA_035403525.1 Candidatus Cryosericum sp. | reverse complement strand
TCAACACCAGTCTTGCCAAAAGGTCGTTTCTCCATGGGATTCCTCCTTTCCGCGGAAGCACCGCGCCTACTGCCAGTATACCCACGCAGGAGAACCGTACCAGCTGAACGTGTAACCTTGACACAAGTGGTTACGTAGACATGGTACGCGCGGTGTGCGCACTGTTCGAGACGAGCAGGAAAGGAGACAAAATGGGTACGCGAACCGAGGAGTTTGAAGTCAGTGGCGACAAACTGGTGCAGCGCGTCAAAGAGCTGATACACCAGGGCAACATTCGCAGGATTACTATCAAGAACAAGGAAGGGGCGACGATTTTCGAGATTCCCCTGACTGCCGGCGTCGTTGGTGCCGTGCTGCTTCCCGTGTGGGTCGCCATAGGTGCCATCGCCGCTCTTGCTGCGTCGTTCACAATAGCCGTGGAGGTTGTCGACGGGCCGGACCAGAAGAGCGTGGAGGGGACGACGTCAGACAGCAAGGCTTCGGGCGGCGACTGACACCCGACGTCGCTGCATTCTCTGGCCATCGCTTGCAACGCCTTCGGTTTTCCGTATAGTGCCGGCATCACATCTCGAACCATGGAGGCAGTCATGGATGACGACCGCACACGACTTGAAGGGTTGATAAGCGCGCTGGAGCAAAGGTTCAGTGATCTGGAAGATGAGGACCTGACGCCCGAGGAAGCTGGACAGCTCCGCATGCAGCTGGACGACGCCTATACGCAGGTCGACGACTCTGACCTGTCCGACGAAGACATCGACGACCTCATGGACCGTCTGGATGACCTGCAGGATGTTCTCGACGACCTGGGCGGCGACGACTGGGACGACGAAGAGGACGAGGAAGATGCGGAAGACGAGGAAGACAGCGACGACGATGAGGAAACTGATGACGACGAGGACGACTGATTGACACGTCGTTGAGACATAGCGGTACATGATGCGCCCCGGACTGCCCCGGGGCGTTTTTCTGTATGCAGGGACGGGCGCGCTCAGCCTGCGAGAGAAAGCAGGCGACTCACGATGACGCAGGCCTGGGCCCGGGTGCAGGGGCTCTCCGGGTTGAGTTTCCCGTTCGTTTCAATGCCGGGATCGGGACTGCGGATGATACCCTTGGCGAAGCAGGCTCCGACAGCAGGGGCAAACCAGGCGGACGGAGGAACGTCACTGTACGGAGCGACCGTTGGCTGCTGCCAGTGCTGGGAGCGGGCGATGACGGCGAGGGTCTGCGCCATGCTGACCGGCTCGTCGGGCCTGAAGCTGCCCCCGGGGTATCCGGACAGCCAGCCCGAGCTGACGGCTGCCACAATGGCGCCTGCCGCCCAGTAACTGGAGGGCACGTCTGTGAACGGGGCCGAGGCCGGGGTCGGTGCCTGCAGCCCAAGGGCCTTGCACATGAGCACGGCAAACTGGGCTCGCGTGAGGGGCTGGTCCGGATGGAACAACCCGTCGGCTTCGCCGGCGATGAGGCCTCGTGCGCTGAGGTCAGCAACTGCGGCAAACGCCCACGAAGTCGCGGGAACATCCTTGAACCGGCGACCCGCGGCGATAGCCTCAGGAACGAGCTGCCGCACGCGCATGATGGTGTACGCCTGGGCAGAAGGGTCATCATGCATGGACAGTACCCCTGCAAGGTGCAATTCCGTGTCGATCCAGGGCGTGAATCCGTAGGTCCCCGGACAGGCTGCAATCAGCACTTCGCCTGTGCGGGTGTCCGTCTGCTCGCGCCATATGCCCAATCCGGGCCGCGCCCCGCTCGTGGACGGCAGCAGCGTCGCCACGGATGTGTATGGCGTGGATGCGACCGTGGCATCAGCAGCCTGGTCCCGTTCCAGTTCTTCCACTGCTTCGGCAGACAGAATACGCTTTCCC
>DAONFE010000084.1:0-1967 GCA_035403525.1 Candidatus Cryosericum sp. | reverse complement strand
CCTGGATGGGAATGCGCTCGTCGGTGTCGTTGCCGGCAAGGTCGATGCCCACAAGGGAGACGAAGCGGATTTCCGGATGTTCCCGCAGGATGGCAAGCAGCGTTTCGCGGCCGCACTGCCCCCCCGCAATGCTGTAGATGCGTGAACCGTTCATTGGATTCCTCCAGGTTGTCTCTCAGAGACTATCTGTTCATCAGCTTTTTGCAAGGACTGGGATTCACACTGCTATACTGACAGCATGCGCACGAGTGAGCTTTCCAATACTGCACGACTGGTGAGCGCGGACCTGGTGCCGGACGTTCTCGAGCCTGGCTTGCGGGTGGTTTTCTGCGGTTCAGCGCTGGGGGATGTGTCCTGGCGGCGACACGCCTACTACGCCAACCCGGGCAACACGTTCTGGCAGACCCTGGCAGAGGCAGGGCTCACGCCGTTCCGCCTCGAGCCGCAAGAGTATACGCTGCTTCCGGAGTGGGGCATCGGCCTCACGGACCTGGTCAAGTCCGACCACGGCCAGGATGTGCGCATCTTCGACGGACACGTGGACATCGCAGCTGCCCGGGAGGCACTGACAGCCAAGATACTGCGCTGGCAGCCAGACGTCCTGGCGTTCACGAGCAAGACCGTGGGGTCCCGGTATCTGGGGCACCCCGTGCCCTATGGATGCCAGCCCGGGCGCATCGGGACGACCTCTCTCTGGGTTCTGCCTTCGACATCAGGGCTTGCGCGCAGGTTCTTTACAGTGGAACCGTGGCGGGAACTGGCAGCCGCTCTCGCGCAGCGGCAGGCGTCCTGCTCTTGATTCCTGCCTGGAGGAGATAGACTGATGGTGTCCGGGACCATGCTATGGCGGGGTGAACCACGCTCTGGGTGGTGCGAAGCTGCCCCGCACGGCATGCGACACATCCGGACAGTCGAGACATGACCGGAGAGAAACTGGTATCACTGCACATAACCATTCCCGAGCTCAAAGGGATGCTGCCCGGTGTTACAACGCAGGTGTCAACGGCATTCTGGGCGCCTCTTGCGGAGTTTGTCCTTGCACGGGCGGACTCGTTCGAGATTGTCTGTCAGCGCGAGGACACAAGCGCCATCAAGCTCCTCATGCCGCTGGCTGAGACCATCGAACGAAGGCATGAGGATGGGGCGCTGATGTTCTGGGGAACCGTCACGGCGCCGGTGAAGCGGGCCCTGGTGCACGGGCACGGTTCCGGACACGAATCCCTGTGGTGGTGGCAGATGGTTTTGACAGCCGATGGCAGCCGCGTGTTTGAGCTGCACGGCTATGGTGAACGCATGGAGCTGTTCGGGCTGACAGAGGAAGAAACGGGGACAGTGCTCGACATGGTGCCATTCTCTGCCCGTACGGTCCGCACGGTGGAAGAGGCTGGAGACCGCTGAGCGGGCGGCGCACGGATGAGTCAGCAGTGATGGGGAGGTGTTGATATGCCCGGAACGTACTATATGCCAGGAGTCAATCTGATTCACCGGGGAGCCCTGGAAGACGTGGGAGCCTGGGCGCGCAACCTTGGCGGAACAAAGGCGCTCATCGTGGCATCGATGGGCTCTACCGGCCAGGACCAGGGCCGCATGGTGGCGGATGTGCTGGAGCGGAGCGGCATTGCCTCGGTCGTGTACGCCGGTGCCGGGCCCAACCCGACTGACGCGATGGTGGTCACGGGGGTCCAGCTGTATGGGGATGAGCACTGCGACCTGCTGGTGGCCATCGGCGGAGGCAGCGCAATGGACTGCGCCAAGGGTATCGGCCTTATCGTGACAAACGGCGGGACCGTCGACCAGTATGAAGGTGAAGACAAGGCTTCGCGGCGGCTGCCTCCGTTTATCACGGTGAACACCACGGCAGGAACAGGCAGCGAAGTCACCTCGGTGGCGGTCCTCACTGACAGCAGAACGCACCACAAGATGACCATCAAGGACTGGCGGCTGACAGCGGATGTGTCGGTCAACGA
>DAONFE010000083.1:0-1978 GCA_035403525.1 Candidatus Cryosericum sp. | reverse complement strand
GTCTGCGCATCGCTGTCCGGGTCCGTCTCTGACCCCTTCCTGAGGTTGATCTGTGCTGACAGCAGCTGTGTCTGCGCCTGCTTGACAGCGTTCTCCAGCTGCGTCTTCGTGGCGGCGAGGTCTGTCGTCGACGACGTTTCAAGACTGATAATGGTGCTCCGGTAGCGCGACTCCGCAGCCGCCAGGTTCGCCTGGTAGTCGGTCGAGTCAATACGGGCAATGACATCGCCTGCTGCCACCTTGTCACCCTCGCTCTTGTAGACGGCAGTTATGGTGCCGGCGGCCTTGGCCGAAAGGGTGACTGTCTTGAGCGGATGGATGGTTCCTGACACCGTTGTCGTCGTGGCAACATCCCTGGCAGTGACAGTGTAGATGCTCCCCGCCGTCAAGCCCGTACCTGTTCCCGAACTGCTGCCCCTGGCCTTTCTGACAACGTACCAGCCAACGGCCAGCCCCACGACAACGAGTGCAGTCACGCTGATGATGACTCGCTTCTTGCTCATAATTCCTCCAGTGGGCTCTTGCCCGCACGTGGACTCTGACGCGAGCCCGCATGCGGGTCCGTCAGGTGTACGTGGCTACTGTAGGGAAGAGGGTTTAAGGCTGGATTAAGAGATGCGGCGCCGTGACACGGCTCCGCCGAATGCTACAACAAATGTCGTTCCCTGTTCCGGCGCGCTGGCAGCGTCGATGCGCCACCCATGCAGCGTGGCTATCTTCTTCACAATCGCGAGGCCGAGGCCGAATCCCCTGCCCGAGCGCGAGTCGTCCGCCTGATAAAAAGGCTCGAAGACGTGCGGCAGGTCCTCCGGGGCAATAGTGCCGCCGGAATTGACGACTCGCAGCAGCTCCGCGGTCAGGACAATGTCGACAGTCCCGCCCGGCGCATTGAACTTGACGGCGTTCTCCACCAGGTTGCTGACCAGCTGGCGCACGAGCAGCGCATCCCCCTCGACGGTCACACCCTCGGCCAGCGACGTTGTAAGGACAAGGCCATGTTCCCTGCACGCCTCCGCCTGCTGGCTGGCAACAGCAGCCACCAGTGAGGTGAGGTCGACAAGCTCGAGGTCGACCTTCGTCCGGTCCAGCCGGGCCACTTCAAGGAGACGCTCCACAAGAAGCGACGCATACTTGACCTGGCCTTTGGCCGCCACGATGCCCTCTTCGTACTCCCCCGTCTTCAGCGCCACATCGAGGGACGAAGAGATGGCCGCGAGAGGTGTACGCAGCTCATGACTGGCATCCTGGGTGAACTGTTCCAGCCGCTCCTGCGATTCATGCACAGGCCGCAGCGTCCGGCGCGAGAAGGCGAGACCCAGGAAGTAGGTGATGATGCCCATAAGGATTGTGATAAGGAGGACCTCAACCAGCTTGAACCCCACGTCGCGGATGCCCTGGCGTGTCCTGCCAGCCAGCTGAAGATAGCCTACGATGCGCCCGTCGGTCTTGAGCGTCCGTGTCGCAATAGCATAGGACTCATCTCCTGGCCGGTTCGGCGCAAACGGGTCGACAGGGCCTGGTTTGGACGTTGCAAACAGGTCCCCCTTGTACAGGACTGTGCCGTCAGGTGCCAGAAGACGGACGAATGGCCGCACGGCGTACGGCAGCAGCTTGCCTGCGTTCGCCGGGTCTGTCGTGATAGCGCTTGTGGCCAGGATACGGTCAATCTGGTCGTTGAGGCTTTGCATCATGCGGTAGTTGCCGATGACGACGTCGCTTGCCGCGAAGATTGTCCCGCTCAGCAGAATGAGCCCGCAGACCAGCCAGGTGAACTTCAGGGCGAGTCGTTGTTCCAGTGTCAGCGTTCTGCCACGCCATGCGCGCACGGTCAGACCTCCATCATATAGCCCTTGCCGGGCACGGTCCGGATGATGTCCTTGCCCAGCTTGCGCCGGAGGTAGGCGACGTGCACGTCGACCGTCTGCGAGAACATCAGTTCGTCATATTCGCCCCAGACCAGCTCGATGATTTCGAGCCG
>DAONFE010000082.1:0-2024 GCA_035403525.1 Candidatus Cryosericum sp. | reverse complement strand
GTCAGGCAGGACTGCAGGAACGCGGCCGGGTCGTCCTTGCCCTCGCGTGCCACCGTCGGGTCCATGAGCAGGCGCAGCCGCAACTCGTTCGCCTCATGCTCGTCGCCTGCATCTTCGTTCTTCAGCGTGTCCAGCTGAGTCCTCAGTTCGCTCGCGCGGGTCCGTTCGGCCTCGAGCTGCTTCTCCTGTTCTGCAAGCTGTGCCTGGCGTTGTTCCAGGGCTGTGCGTGCGTTGTCGCGGGCAGCCTTGAGCTGCGCCAGGCCAGCATGCACTGCGTGGGTGGCCAGGTTGTCGATGACATGTCCGCAGACGGGGCAGACGTCCCCCGGCTTCAGACGCTCCTGCAGGGCCGCCGCCGCATTGTCGGACTGAGCCTGCTCGAGTGCGTTCTGTGCTTGTTCCAGCGCGTCACGGGCCTGCAGGACAGCCTGGCTCAGGACAGGCAGATGCTCTTCTGCAGAGGCGATGGTCTGCTGTGTGGTGGCAAGGCTGTGCTCCAGCTGGGCGACCTTGGTGGCGGCCGCGGACTGCTTGTGGGCCAGTTCCTGAAGCCGGGTGGCATAGGGCTGCAGCTCGGTGAGACGCGCGATTTTCGCAGCCAGCTCATCGAGCGCCGCGCCAAAGTTGGCAGCCTCCACGCGCTGAGTCGTGTCGAGAGTGCTTTCATGCGCCGTCTGGAACGCCTGCTCTGCTGCCTGTGCGGCGGCTCTCGTTTGAGCCATCTCCTGTTCGAGCCGTTCCAGGTCGGCCGCCAGTCGCTTCCAGCTTGTCAGGGATGGCTGCAGACTTGCGAGTGCCGTCCCGGTGGCCAGTCGTTCGCGTTCCCCGTTCACCTGGTCCGAGCGCGCGTGCAGCGAGGCGAGGCTGGCGCGGATTGCGTTCAGCTGATGAGCCTTGTCATAGCGCTGGCGCGTCATCGCCAAGGTCAGCTCGTCGCTTCTCAGCTGCTCCTGCACAAGGCTCAGCCGGTCCTGCGCGGCGGCTGCTCTCTGCCCCAGCTCCTGCAGCGCCTCGTCGCTCACGCTTGAGGGGTCGATGCCTGCAAGGTCACGTTCCAGTCCTGCCAGTTCCCCTGAGAGGCTGCTCGCGTGCGCGCCTGCTGCCTTGCCGATGCGCTCATAGATGTCCAGGCCCAGCAGAGAGATGAGAATGTCGCGGCGCTCGCGCGGGGTGTCAGGCTTGAGAAACCGGTCGAACTGGCCCTGAGGCAGCACGATGATGCGCGTGAACACGTCGAAGTCCATGCGCAGCAGCTCCTCTTCGATGTAGTGGTCGGCGTCTTTCTTCTTCAGCAGTTGATTGAGCTGAGCGCCGTCCTTGAAGACCTGCACGTCCTCGCGGGCCGCGGTGCCCTGGCGGACGATGCGATATTCGGCTCCGCCCAGGTCAAAGGTCAAGGCGACGTGAAACTGCTTTGCGCCGTGGCTGATGATGTTCTCACGCTGGCCGTTCTCCGTTCGAATGCGCGGAATCCGGCCATAGAGGGCATAGCAGATGGCGTCCACGATGGACGACTTGCCGGAGCCGGTCTCGCCCTGAATGGCGAACAGCGACAGGTCGCGGAAATCGACGGTGACCGGGTCGCGGTAGGGCATGAAGTTCTCGACCTCAAGCGTCTGTATCCGCACCTGTCACTTCCTGATAGAGCTCGTTGATGGTCTTTACGGTCTCGTCGTCCGCGTCGGTGTTGAACGCCCGGTACATCGACTGCACGGTCTCGAGGCTGGTGCTGGCAAGGGCATCGATGGAGGGTCTGTCTGTGGTCTGGACCTGCTGGCGAATGAATTCGACCTTGACGACCCAGGGGCACGCCGCGCGGATGTCGCCCTGCAGATTCAAGGTGGGGTTGTCGGCGTGCACGCGGGCCTTGGTGTAGCCCTGTTCCCTGTACGGTTCGAGCTGCGCCTGCCAGTTCTCGGGCGTGCAATCGACGTTGTGCAGCTGCACCGCGGAGCGCAGCTCGCAGAACCGCACGGCGAGGTTGCCGCGGGTGTCGGCCTCGACGAGATTGAACCCTTTGGGCG
>DAONFE010000081.1:0-2047 GCA_035403525.1 Candidatus Cryosericum sp. | reverse complement strand
CTGGACCGGAAGAAGCGCTTGATGGCGGACCACTCGACCGGCGTTCCGCACCAGCGCGGGTCAGGCTGAGTGTCGGCATCGGCAAACCACACGAGCGCCTTGCCAATGACGACAGGCTCGAGTAACGTCGGACCAAAGCGAAGAAGCGCAACGTGTGCTACCTGGCGAAATGGGACGTGTTGCAGGACGGCCCAGAGGTCGACAAAATCACGCTTGGCACCACGCTGCAGGATGGCGACCAGTTTCATGGCGGCGATGTCCAGCACGCCTGCCACGCTGGCTCCCTGAAAGGAGCTCACAGGCTCGACGAAAGGATAGGGATACTCGAACAGCGATACCTTGACCCCGTGCACCAGGGCGACGAGCGTTCCTGCCTGGAGCTGCAGGACGTCGACAGGAGTACTTGCCCGCTGCAGGTCCTGGAGGACGGCCGCAGGTTCAAAGTGCCGGGCGGTGAAGAAGTCAAAGTCAACAGACATTCGGTGGCCCACCTGCAGGGCCAAAGCCGTGCCCCCGGCCAGAACCGGCGCATACGAACTCAGAGCACGTGCAACAGAGGGCAACAGCTCGGCCGCGGCAGGCTCAAGACATTCAGCGTGCATCCGCCTGCTCCAGCCGAAACCACAGCTTCCAGAACGCCCGCGAGCGCTCGGAGAGTCCTTTGGAGGACACAAGGACTTGGGCGATAGCGCTCCCCGGGTAGCGCGTTTGTACCCACCGGACATCCTGCAGGCCGCCGAACTCGAGGACACGTTCGATGACCGCGTCCTGGTTTCTGTGAAGGTCTATCAGTGCAGGATCGGTGTCCCAGAACAGGCGTCTCACGCGAGCAGGAAGTGCCTTGGCCTCCGATGCGCTGGCCACATGCGCGCGGACATCGGCGTCGGTCATGGGACCAAGGTACGTTTGCCTGGTCTGTCTGCCTTCACGGCGTGAGGCATAGGCGTATTGCTTGCCATGAATAGTTCTGACAACGATGCTCAACACGGCACCTCCTTGTCATGTCTATTGTACACGACATGTCGTGTAACTCAAGGCAGAACTGTGTTGCGCTGGCTGGGTTCACGAACCTCGGAAGTGTTCCAGGTACTCGGCAACCGAGCGGTTCATCTCGAGGGAAAAGGCTGAGGTGTACTTCCGCTTGCACAGGGCTTCGATGGTTTCGCGGTCGCCGCGCTCGCCGTACATGCCGAGGAGTTCGCCCGAGTCCATAGGGCGGTAGGCGTTCTCGTGAACGATGTGGCTGCGGGCGAACCGGGCGGGCTTGGCACGGTCGCGCTGCTGCTGCGTTGGATAACCATACACGACAAGCACGGCAGGCATGGCGAACTCCGGCAGGGCAAGGAGCTGCCGCACCGCGTCGCAGTTCTCAAGGATGTCGCCGATATAGCAGGAGCCGAGCCCGAGGGACTGCGCCGCGACCACCGTATTCTGGGCAGCGATGACGGCATCAGCGCAAGCGAGGACCAGGTCGCCCGGGCCCGGCTGACGAACGCTGAGGCCAGCCGCCTGATAGGTCCGGTACCAGCGGTCGCAGTCTGCCACGAAGACGAGCACGACCGGCGCCCTGGCGACAAACGGCTGATGGTCGCACAGCACAGCCAGCTGCTCCTTGACCGCCTGGTCGGTGACGTCAATGATGGTATAGAACATCATGTCACCCGCTGTCGGCGCCTCGAACGCAGCCTCGATGAGAGCATCCTTTACCTCCCGGGGTACAGGTCGCTGCTCGAACGCCCGCACCGATTTCCGCTCGCGAAGCTGCCGCAGTACTACGTTTTCCTCTTCCATAGGTTGCTCCTCTCCCAATGCCACAGTTTCCCTGCTGCACAAACCACTATACTCACACTTCCGGGAACTTTCTGGAAGGGGGTGCGTCCTATGGGTGAACGTGAGACCTGCCGGCCTGCGGAAGTGGCGGGCAGGGTACACTAGAGTCCAGGAGGTAGAGTATGAACAAGAGAATCTTGACCAGTGCACTGCGCTCCATCCTGATCGTTGCCATCGCAGCCGTCATCGCGATCTCGCCTGTCATTGCGGGACGCCA
>DAONFE010000080.1:0-2091 GCA_035403525.1 Candidatus Cryosericum sp. | reverse complement strand
AACGAAGATCGGCTCTACCACGTCTACGGCAACCTTGAAAGCGCACACGCACACCTTGACCCCAACGGGGACAAACACCCCCGGTGCGGCAACGAGTGTCGTTCAGCCGTACCTCGTCGTGAACTTCTGGCAGAGAACAGCATAGGAGGCTCAATGAAAAAGCAGATTCCAACGTGGCTCATGTGGCTCGCGCTCGTCCTCCTCGCCTTCACGGTCGGGGCGAGCTGCTATGTGATTTTAGAACGAGTGTCGGAAGTTCCCGCTCCGACCGGGGTGCAGGTTGTACCATATCCGCTCATGGACGCAGGCGGGTATGACACACCGCAGACCGGCAACGTGGGCGGCGAGATCTTCATCGTCGACAGTGCGCAATCCTTCTCAAAGTCCGAGTGGCGCATCAGTATCGACAACTGGACCGTGTTCAAGCAGTACACGGTGCCCGTCCTCACGTATGACCGCACGGCCGCCAACCATGACAAGGTCAAGTGGAACGTTCTTGACGCGTCCTTCATCGTCATCGACGAAGGGATCCTTGGGCCCCTCGCCTGGAACGACACCGGCGAGTACGTTGGCGCGCAGGCGGCCCTTATCTACACGCTCGACGACGTGGAGTACATCGCTTGGAGCACAGCGTGCTACCGGTCCGCGTGTTACGGCGGCGCCCGAAAGTGGCGCTTCGGAGGTCTATGATGGAGAGCCGCAGACCCTGGTGCTTTGACTGCACGCTGAAGCCGAAGATCATCGACAGTCTGTCCTATTGTCCTGAGCCCGACGTGAAGGACCGGCCGACGCACTGTCCGGAGAGTCGGGCACCGAAGGCCACCAGTAGGATCATGACCTGGCTGCTCGTGGGCGTCTTGCTCGTGGGTTCGTTCACTCTGGGCTACCGCACCGGCAGTCCGATCGTTCCCGTCCCCTCGCCGGACGATGTCGGCGTCCAGCTGGCGTCGCAGACCACCATCCTCTGCCCGTCGTACCTTTCCTATGCCGACCAGACGCGGCTTGAGAAGGGCACAGGCCTGGAAGGCGTGGACTTCATCTACTGCGAGCGTCAGACGGGGATTGACGCGCTGACCCTCATGGCGATTGCAGCGCATGAGTCAGCGTGGGGAAGCAACAACTGGAGTAAGCGGTATAACAACGTCATGAGCTGGGGCATCAGCGACAGCGACCCGGACCGGACAACGTATGCGAGCAAGACGTTGAACGTCCTGGTCGCGGCTGCCGGGCTGAAACGGCTCTACCTCACCCAGGGAGGTACGTACTGGGGCGGAGAAGCGACGCTCGTGGGCATCAACCGGTACTACGCCAGCGACAAGGGCTGGTCCGCGGCCGTGCTCGCGATCGTCAAGGAACTCGAGAGTAAGTTGACCGAGCAGCAGCGCATGAAACGCTGGTGCGTGAAGACAGCACTCTTTACCAGTGACGTCGTGTTCGATTATGAACATCTAGTGACTGGCTGGGCGCTGTACAAGACAAACAAGGCCGTGGTTACGGCCGGGAGGTAACAATGACGTCCGCAGAACTGACAAGTCTCATCTGGAAACTCATTATCGCCATCGCCCCTATTATCGTGAGCGTGGTGGCGAAACTTATCACAGACATGGTCGCAAAGATGTCTACGGAGAACCGGGCCAAGCTGGAATACTGGGTGGATGTCTTCGTAAAGACCGCGCAGATGCTGGAACCTGACCCGCAGAAACGCAAGGAGTGGGTCATGGAGCAGATTGCAAAGCTCTACCCCGACGTGGACAAGGAACAGCTCTCAGCCTTGATCGAAGCCGTCCTCGCAGAAATCAAGCTGGAAAGCGGCACCGATTGGAAGGCACTAGCACCTGATGTTTCAGCGCCTGTGGCGTAGGTTGAAGCGTCCTCTCCATCTTGGCAGAGCATTATGGTGGTGCCGTAACGCTATCAGCGTAACGCTGCGTGCGTTATGGCGTGGAATTGCCAAGATCGGAAAGGGTATCTGGTGGGTATTCAGTGACGCAGCGCGGGCAAAGACGCTCTGGAGGTTCCTGCTCTTTCTCCTTGCTCTCCTGAGTGCGTTCGGGGTCATCAGCCTCGACGCGCACTGGTATCAGCTGTTCA
>DAONFE010000079.1:0-2133 GCA_035403525.1 Candidatus Cryosericum sp. | reverse complement strand
TGTGAACGCCCGTTCTTGCTTCTCATGCGATCAAGGGTACACTGACCGTTCGTTGACTAACGATTCAATCAAAAGAGGATAGTGAGCATATGCCACGCAGTGAGGAAGCGAACATACAAATCAAGGATGAACGCCAACGGCGCATCCTGTCGTCGGCACTGAAGGTGTTTATCCGCAAAGGCTTCGCGGCGACCAAGATCAGCGACATCGCGGTCGAGGCGGGCATGAGCAACGGGCTCATGTACCATTACTTCCAATCCAAGGAAGAGATCTACGCCGAGCTCGTGCGCCGCGCCGCCACGTTCTCGCGGCGTCTGCTCGAGCAAGTGCAGGCAGACAGCAGCGAACCCATCGACCAGCTGCGCGCGCTCGCTGTCCGCATCTTTCAGACGGTCGAGCAGCAGCAGGCCGGCGGGCATTACTTTGTGCTGATTCTCGAGGCCATGACCAGCGGCGTCTACCCGGCGCAGGCCATCGACTGTCAGCACGGATCGGGGCGACCGTTCGAGGCGCTGGTCGGCATCATCGAGGAGGGCCAGCGGAGAGGACAGGTCGTGCAGGCGGACCCAGCCCAGTTGGCAGTGACGTTCTTTTCTGCCGTTGTGGGGCTTGCCCTGCTCAAGATGTCGGGCACCATCCGGTCCATGCCCGACCCGGAACTCCTGATGAGAGTATTCAGCGCTGCCTCGCCGGCAGTTGCGTCCTAGTGAGGTGAAATCATGCGTAGTCTTGTGAAAATCTATCGGAACCTGAAGCCGTTTGCCCTGCTTATTGTTGGAGCGGTCGTTCTGACGTTCCTGCAGGTCATGGCCAACCTGGAGCTGCCGACCCTGATGTCCAACATTGTGGACAACGGCATCATCAAAGGGGACATCCCCTACATCTGGCGGGAGGGTGGGTACATGCTGCTCATCGCCGGGGCAGGCGGCCTGTGTGCCATCGGGGCCAGCTTCCTGGCCTCGCGCAGCGCCATGGGCTTGGGCAAGAGCCTGCGCAGCAAGGTCTTCTCCCATGTGGAGGAGTTCTCGATGCACGAGTTCAACAAGTTCGGCGCCTCGACCCTGCTGACCCGTACGACGAACGACATCGTCCAGATCCAGACGGCGACGGTCCTCATGATTGTGATGATTGGCAACGCCGTGTTCACCAGCATCGGTGGAGCATTCCTGGCATATGCACAGGACCGGCAGCTTTCAACCATCCTGTTTGTCGTCCTGCCCATCGTTGCCATCGTCATCTTCATCATCACGAAGCTGGTCGTGCCGCTCTTCTCGGTGGTGCAGGTCGAAATTGACAAGATCACGAGGGTGGTGCGCGAAAACCTGACGGGTATCCGTGTCATCCGTGCGTTTAACCGTGTGGATCATGAGAAGGCCCGCTTCCAGAAGGCGAACGCCGACGTGACCAACACCTACATCCGGGTCAACCGCATCATGGCCGTGCTCATGCCCTCCATGATGCTGCTGCTCAACCTGGTCACCGTTGCGGTGATCTGGTTCGGCAGCAAGCGCATCGACATGGGCAACCTTGAGATTGGCCCTATGCTCGCCTTTATGCAGTATGCCCTGCAGATCATGATCGCTCTGCTGATGTTCACCATGCTGTTCATCGTCCTGCCACGCAGCGCGGCTGCGAGTGATCGTGTCATGGCAGTGCTCGAAACGAAGCCCGAGATCGTGGATCCTGTCGACGTCAGGGTCATCCCGGCAGCCGAGGGCCGTGTGCAGTTCGAGGACGTCAGCTTCAGCTATGAGGGTGGCGAAGAGGCCGCGCTCAGCCACATCTCGTTTGAGGCCGAGTCCGGTGAAACCACCGCCATTATTGGCAGCACCGGCAGCGGCAAGTCTACGGTGGTCAACCTTATCCCGCGTTTCTATGACGTGACGGAGGGCAGGGTGCTGGTGGATGACGTGGACGTGCGCAAGTATCCGCAGCAGGAGCTGAGGAGCCGCATCGGCTTCGTGCCGCAGCGCGCCGTCCTGTTTACGGGGACCATCGCGGAGAATATCCGCTACGGCAAGCCGGACGCCACGGATGAGGAAGTCCGGCACGCGGCCGAGGTCGCGCAGGCAGCCGAGTTCATCGAGACCATGCCGGAGGGCTACGATACGCTGCTCTCTGAGGGTGGCCTCA
>DAONFE010000078.1:0-2288 GCA_035403525.1 Candidatus Cryosericum sp. | reverse complement strand
AAGGTCTTCATCCGCAAGGGCTTTGCCGCGACCAAGATCAGCGACATTGCCCTCGAAGCAGGCATGAGCAATGGGCTCATGTACCATTACTTCCAGTCCAAGGAGGAGATCTACGCCGAGCTCGTGCGGCGCGCCGCCACTTTCTCGCGGCGTCTGCTCGAGCAGGTCCAGGCAGACGGCAGCGAACCCATGGACCAGCTGCGCTCCCTGGCGGTTCGCATCTTTCAGACCGTCGAAAAACAGCAGGCCGGCGGGCACTACTTTGTTCTTATTCTCGAGGCCATGACGAGTGGGGTCTACCCGGCGCAGGCCATCGAGTGTCAGCATGGGTCGGGCCGGCCGTTCGAGGCGCTGGTCGGCATCATCGCGGAGGGCCAGCGGCGCGGGCAGATTGTTGAGGGCGATCCGGGTCAGCTGGCCATCACGTTCTTCTCGGCCATCGTGGGGCTGGCCCTGCTCAAGGTGTCTGGCACCATCCGGTCCATGCCCGACCCGGAACTCCTGATGAGAATCTTCAGAACTGTACCATCAGCAATTGCATCGTAATGAGGTGAAGTCATGCGCAGTCTAATGAAAATCTATCGCAACCTGAAGCCATTTGCCCTGCTGATTGTCGGGGCAGTCGTCCTGACATTCCTGCAGGTCATGGCCAACCTTGAGCTGCCGACCCTGATGTCCAACATCGTCGACAACGGCATCATCAAGGGGGATATTCCCTACATCTGGAAAGAGGGCGGCTACATGCTGCTCATCGCGGGGGCAGGCGGTCTGTGCGCCATCGGGTCCAGCTTTCTGGCCTCGCGCAGCGCCATGGGTCTCGGCAGGGACTTGCGCCGCAAGATCTTCTCGCACGTCGAGGGGTTCTCCATGCACGAGTTCAACAAGTTTGGCGCATCGACCCTGCTGACACGCACGACAAACGACATCGTCCAGATTCAGACCACCACGGTCCTCATGATCGTGATGATTGGCAACGCCTTCTTCACCAGCATCGGCGGTGCGTTTCTGGCCTTTGCACAGGACAGGCAGCTCTCGAGCATCCTGTTCGTCGTGCTGCCCATCGTCGCCCTGGTGATCTTCATTATCACGAAACTTGTCGTGCCGCTCTTCTCGGTGGTCCAGGTTGAGATTGACAAGATCACGAAGGTCGTGCGCGAGAACCTGACGGGCATCCGCGTCATCCGCGCGTTCAACCGCGTCGACCACGAGAAGGCACGCTTCCAGCGGGCCAATGCCGACGTCACAAATACGCATATCCGTGTCAACCGCATCATGGCTGTGCTCATGCCTTCCATGATGCTGCTGCTCAACCTGGTCACCATGGCTGTCATCTGGTTCGGCAGCAAGCGCATCGATATGGGCAACCTGCAGATCGGACCCATGCTTGCCTTCATGCAGTATGCCCTCCAGATCATGATTGCCCTGCTGATGTTCACCATGCTCTTCATCGTCCTGCCGCGCAGTGCGGCTGCCAGCGACCGTGTCATGGCTGTTCTCGAGACGGAGCCCGAGATTGTGGACCCTGTTGACGTCAGGCTCATCCCGGAGGCGGAGGGCCGCGTGCAGTTTGAGGACGTCAGCTTCAGCTACGATGGAGGCGAGGAGGCAGCGCTCAGTCATATCTCGTTTGAGGCGGCCCCTGGCGAAACCACGGCTATCATTGGCAGTACCGGCAGCGGCAAATCCACGGTCGTCAACCTTGTCCCGCGTTTCTATGACGTGACGGAGGGGAGGGTGCTCGTGGACGGTGTGGACGTGCGCGAATATCCTCAGCTGGAGCTGAGGAAACGCATTGGCTTCGTGCCGCAGCGCGCCGTTCTGTTCACGGGGACCATCGCGGACAATATCCGCTACGGCAAGCCGGACGCGACCGACGAGGAAGTCAGACACGCAGCCGAAGTTGCGCAGGCAGCCGAATTCATCGAGACCATGCCGGAGGGCTACGATACGCTGCTCTCTGAGGGTGGCCTCAACCTGTCCGGCGGCCAGAAGCAGCGCCTCGCCATCGCGCGGGCGCTCGTGCGCCACCCCGAAATCTACGTGTTCGACGACAGTTTCTCGGCGCTGGACTTCAAGACGGACGCAAAACTGCGGATGGCCCTGAAGGGGGAAACCGCCCACTCGACCGTCATTATCGTGGCCCAGCGCGTCGGAACCATCATGGACGCGGACCGCATCGTCGTCCTGGACGAGGGCAGAATAGCGGGCATCGGCACCCACAAGGAACTCATGGAAACATGTGACGTATACCGGGAGATTGTGTACTCGCAGCTCTCGGAGGAGGAACT
>DAONFE010000077.1:0-2289 GCA_035403525.1 Candidatus Cryosericum sp. | reverse complement strand
GAGCGCATCCCTCGCACGGATGAGGTCAGGGGTTCGAACCCCCTCGGCTCCACCATGAAATCAATTCCACGGGCCATGCATTCTCTTGCGTTGTGTTGAGGCGTCTGCCTTACTGCAGGGTGAAGTAGAATGTGGTCCCTTTCTCAACCGCGCTTTCAACCCAAATGTCACCGCCATGGCGGCGGATGATTCGCTGAACGGTAGCAAGACCAATCCCCGTTCCCGGGAACTCCGCGACACTATGAAGCCGCTGGAACGGCGTGAAGAGTTTGTCTGCATACTTCATGTCAAAGCCTGCTCCATCGTCACGCACGAAGTATGTCTGCTTGCCCTCTCTCTCCACCGTGCCGAATTCAATGTGTGCATGCTCGTGGCGGCGCGTAAACTTCCACGCATTCCCGAGAAGGTTCTCAAGCACCGCCCGCAACAATGTTCCGTCGCCGACTGCCGTCACCCCCGGATGCACGGAAAGCTCCACGTCACGATCAGGTTCACTGGTTCGGAGGTTTGAAGCGATCTCCTCTGCCATCGCACTGAGATCCAGCTGCTGGCGTTTCATCTCCGCTCTTCCCAGACGCGACAACTGGAGAATGGAGTCAATAAGAGACGCCATGCGTTGTGTGGCCGCTCGTATCCTCGCCAGGTCCTCGCGCGCATCTGCACTCAGTTGGTCACCACAGTCCTCCATGAGAGCCTGACTGAAGCCATCGATGCTCCTGAGGGGTGCGCGGAGGTCGTGGGACACAGAATAGGCAAACATCTCAAGTTCGTGGTTTGCCATCTCCAGTTCCCTGCGCAGCTTTGAATCTGTCACGTCAAAGATGGTAACAAGGGTTGCGGTCTTCCCCTGGTATTCAATGAGAGCGTTGCTGACGGTCGTCGGCTTGATGGTCCCATCTTTTGCCATGAAACGCATTTCATAGGACTCAGGTGCCGCACGGCCGTTGACCCTGTCTCTTGCCCTCTGCATGATGGCGTCGACCTCCTGCGGGTCGATCAGCCGAGCGATGGGCGTACCGATCAGTTCCTCTATCGGATACCCGGAGAGGCGAAGCATCTGTTCGTTGGCGAACATGATGATGCCATTCTGATGGATCGCAATTCCAACCTGAGCATGCGTCACCAGGGTTCTGTATGTTTCCATGGACACGCGGAGCTCCTCCGTCCGCTGGTCTACCATGCGCTCAAGGTGGTCCTTGTATTCCACGAGTTGGTCTTCAAGCCTCTTGCGCTCTGTGATGTCCGTGAGCGTAAGCACCGTTCCCGTAACGGAGCCGAGACGTCCGACGAGCGGCGACACCGAAACCCTGAGCTGGACTCCAGGGTCGTGCAGGCCGACGTCCCGCTCCATCGTTTGGGAAGCGGTGGAGTCGAGTGCGGCCAGCAAATCCTGTACAGCCTCCTTGTTGTCCAGACGGCCTTCTATCAAGGTCAGCACACTGCGAACTGGCCGCCCAACCATCGTGTGCCTCGCAATACCCAGGATGCGCTCTGCTGCAGCATTGGCGCCTGTGACCCTACCCTCGGCGTCCACGACCAGAATGCCCTCCTCGATGGAATGGAAGATCTCGGCCAGCGTGGCCCTGCCATACCGCGTAATCGCATACGTCTGAATGAGAACAAACGACAGAATCGCGGCATAGCCAAAGGGGTAAACCTCAAGAGGGGGATAGCACGGCACATAGTCGATGGCGCCGATCACGGCCACACAGAGTGACGCAAGGAGCAGTTGCATTTCCCTGCGTCGCGTTCCGCTCGCAAGCTGGCTGACATACCTCAAGTACAGCCACGCCGAACGTGCAAACGTAGTAAAGAAGAACACCAGGAAAACGAGCGAGAACGGCCCATAAACGGGGTACAACCCCCAGAAGTGCTGGACAGCTCCAATGGCAACCCAGTGCCAGAGCAAATCGCCGATATAGAATCCAAGACCAGCGCCGAACGTGAGCAACACCAGCCTGCGCTTTTCACGGAGCAACCCAAGAGAGGCTACTGTCAGCAGGTAGACGGCAGGGCACAGAAGGGAGACGCCGAAGAAGGGGACAAGTCTGTAGAAAGCTGCACCAAGGTCTGGGTCCCGCATGGTGTACACCAGGCCCGTCCCTGCGAGCCAGATACTGGCGCAGACGGTGGCCACGAGCAGCGATTTGCTCACGGCACTTCTTTCCTGCGTGAGGGCGTAGATGCCAAACAGCACCACGAGCAAGGCGCTCACGAACATCGGAAATGCGTATGGGTTGTGTGCATAGCTCGAACTGCTGAACAGGCCCGCTACCATGCAATCCTCCC
>DAONFE010000076.1:0-2294 GCA_035403525.1 Candidatus Cryosericum sp. | reverse complement strand
CGGTGGAGAACGTCCTGCAGTTCCTGGACGGACAGCCCATCAAGGGCGTGTTCCGGCGGGAGGACTACCTGCCCTGACCCCCTGCAGCGTGGACGTTACAGTTTGGAACCGTCCCCGGGGAATCTAGTGTTCAGATCTCATGCTCCTGACCAATTCCATGGCCCATTCCTCAACTGCAGGGTGTCCCTCGGGGATGACAAACTCCTGCCCCTTCTGTGCGGCCCAGAAAGTGTCGCCATGCCACCCATAGCGCGACTTCCCACCGAGATGATACGTCATGTCATTGACATCGCAGAAACACCGAGGCAGACACCAGTCACAAAGAGCAGGACTCTCTGGCCGCGTGAGTCTGAGACGATTGTCCCAGAAAAACCTGCCCCATCCAGGAATGCTCGTACCGGGGATCGTGGGCGCAGCAATGAAGATCTGGTTGTGCGTATGCGCGGGAGAATCCAGGAAACACTCCTGCGTATGGGGATGGCGAACAGCCCAGTCTGGAAAATGCGTCTTGTGGGATCCCTCGAGGATCTCACCCACCAGCATGTACCCCCAGATCGCGTGCATGTCGTACTCACGAACGGACGACAGGTGCCCGTCGACGGGTGCTGCATGCCGGAAGCGCCCGAAGAACAGGAAGAGGTCGCCCACGCCAACATTGTGCTTCAACAGGTGACTAGAAGCGGCATTCGATTGCCCGAATATACCACGCCAGCCCGGAAGACGCGCTGTCACAGAGGCTACAAGATCCGGATCAAGGTGTGCCATGATCTCCCGGCCCCGTGGCTGCCACGTCTTGTGTGAGAGAACGAATCTGTCACCAGCGCCGCGCCGCAGGTCGTGCATGATGTCCAGATAGGAGATGGCGTCACCCGCCGACAGCTGATCGTACGAAACAACTCCATCGCTGCTTGGAATTGGAAGAGACAGCATCCTCCCGTCTGGGAGGATAGGGCTAGCCCAGCCACCATAGCCGCTGTCGAAACCCTTGCGGCTGAGGATGACCTTCACGTGGTGCTCCCTGATCCCCTTCGAGGGAGACCCAATCGTGTGCTGCTGACCGCGCAGACGTCAGTCACGGTCGATCGCCTCGCTCGGCCGGTTTGTAAGAGCACCGGTGCCCCACAGCTGATACTCGATCTCGAGGGGGATGCCTGGGAGATTCGTGCGCACCCACAATTGGCAGGACAAGTACTCGGCATAGCTTGGAATCCTGCTCCATGTGTGCGGCAGAGGGCCCATCTTCTTCCCCGCAAGGCCGGTGACGAGCGCATCAAGTACAATGTTGTCGAGAGGAATGTGCGCGACTTCGTAGACGCCAGAGAATCCAGGCAATCGCTGCTCACCAAGGGCAATAGCGTATTTGATACTCATGTTGATCCACTTCTGAGCCTGACCGACAAACAACGGGAATCCATGCTCCGACGAAACGCGCTGCAACTCGTCCACCGACTCGCAGTGCCACGCGTCAAACGACACCTGGGTCCAGGTATGGCGACTCGGGAGTATCATCAGCCGATCCTTTAGGACGTGCAGTAGGGCGTCTGTCCATGCTGAGTGATTCCCTCCGAGCCTTCCTGCGACCCCATGCAGTGTGCGATTCATGTCCAGATAGGCACGCCGCATACATCGGTCAAGCCAATCACCGTCCCGGCCGAAATAGCAGACAGCTATGAAGTCATCCCAATCACGTGTGGAAACAACGTGCTGTACTGATGATTCCTTGCTCATTGCCCCTCCCTTGCTTCAGACACCAACCTCACATCCAGGCAGACGATGTGGTCAGCAGAGCATCGAAAGCTAACCATGTCCCCGACGCCAACGGAATTGTCAAAGCTCGCCATCGAGGTGACTTGTCTCGATGATGCCAACCACGACAAAGGATCGTGGCACACGTACCTCTTGCCGCGCCTCGGTCCGGCCATTGCAGCTATTGATGCGTACAAGCCACTTGCTCAGCCCAAAAGAGCACTATCAGCATAGAACCGTCTCCGATTTTTCAAGAGTAGAGTCGCCGCCCAGCACAGGCAGCAGGCTGTTGGCGACCTCAGCAGGGGCTAAGCTCACGGTCTGGCAAGGGACCTGTTGGCTCGTTTCGGCAAGACGCAGAGCTCGATAGAGGGCAAGCGTCGCCTCCTTGAACTCGGGCAGCCCTTGAGCAGCATGGAGCCTGCAAACCTCGCGGTCCGCATGCTCCTGCTAGCCTGGCTCCGGACTGGACATCGGTCGCTTGGTGCGCCCCTCGCAATACCCTGTTGATGGGACGGTGTCGTTCTGAACAACAAACCGCCGAGGCA
>DAONFE010000075.1:0-2402 GCA_035403525.1 Candidatus Cryosericum sp. | reverse complement strand
CACCGCGACCGACAGGAAGATGGTGCAGATATTGATGAGCTCGCCCGCCGCCGTGTTGCTCAATCTGTCGACAACGCCACTCTCCCGCAGCAGGTTGCCCAGCATGAGCATGCCGACGAGCGGCGCCACTGGCGGCAGGAGGATGCCGATGACAAAGGTCGTCACGATTGGAAAGAGGACACGCTCCAGCTTGCTGACGGGCCTCAGCTGCTGCATGACAGTGCTGCGCATCTCGTGCGTGGACAGCAGGCGCATGATGGGAGGCTGGATGAGCGGGACCAGCGACATGTAGGTGTAAGCCGCGACGGCGATGGGTCCCAGCAGTTCGGGAGCCAGCTTGGTTGCCGTGTAGATTGCGGTGGGACCATCCGCCCCGCCGATGATGCCGATGGCAGCTGCCTGGCCCAGCGAGAAGTGCAGCAACTTGGCGACGACCATCGCCACGAACACACCCAGCTGCGCGGCGGCACCCAGCAGCAGAGAGACGGGGTTGGCCAGCAGAGGCCCGAAGTCCGTCATGGCGCCTATGCCGAGGAAGATGAGCGGTGGCAGAATCTCCGCCTTGACCAGGAAGTAGAAGTAGTCGAGCAGGGCTGTCGGGCGGACGGTGCCCGTAAGGTCGCGGACGTACTCGGGATTGATGGTGTAGAAGGCGCCCTTCGCCGCCGGAATGTTGGCCAGAAAGCACCCGAAGGCAATGGGCAGCAGGAGCATGGGCTCAAACTCCTTCGCGATGGCCAGATACAGCAGGACGCACGCGACGACGAGCATGACCGCGTTGCCCCACGTGAAGTTGTAGATGCCCGAGAAGCGCTCGAATCCGCGAATTGCCTCGCTCAGCACGGCCACAGTGCTACTCCAGCGTAAGGAGAGGGTCCCCTGTCCGCACCGACTGATTCGCCGCGACAAACACCCGGGCCACCGCGCAGTTGCATGGCGCCAGAATCTCATTCTCCATCTTCATAGCCTCGATGGTGAGCAGGGTGTCGCCACGGGTCACAGCCGTCCCCGGCGCAGCCAGAACCTTCAGAACCTTGCCAGGAAGCGGGGACTTCATGACCTCGGGGTTGCGCAGGCCCTCCTTCGCAGGGGCCAGTTCCTCGTGCGCTTCCTCGACGACGATCCGGGGAGCGGATCTCTGTGGCGCAGTGCTTCCGGCGTCGAGGGCATTGACGACCTCGACCTCGCAGGGTGTCCCGTCCACGGTCATGTGGTACGTCCGCACGACCCCCGGAACACCAGGCTCGGGCACGCCGGCGCCGGAAGCTTGAGCGGAACTCTCTGCACGGGAGGTCTCGCGACTGGCAGCCGCTTGAATCATGAAGGATTCAGACGCAGGCTCGTCGCCAGCGGCAGCGTCCACGCCCTCGTCCCCGCCCGCATCGAGCGGCGCATGCACAGGAGAGCGACGGCTGAAAAGGCCCAACCCGTAGCAGACAGCCATGAGCACCAGCAGGACCACAAAGACGACACCCAGGTCGATAGCAGACAGCACCAGACTCGAACCGACTGTATCCGGCATCTTCTCCTCCTTGCGAAACAAACGCCCCGACATACGATAAAATGTACTATAAACCGTGCACGGCGAGCGCACCAAACCCGTTGACGCTGGCACATTTATTATATCACATATTGTAAGAAATACGTTTTCGGCGGCGCTGCCTCGCCCTCTCGTCGCCGCCACTTCACATTTTTTTCATCTTACATGTCTCCACCTCTTGACAGACATATCCAACTCAATATCATTCAGGTGTAACTCAATAATATTCACTAGGAGGTCAACAATGTCAGGGGAACGAGCTCGAATTGAACGGATGGTCCAGGAAGGCAAACTCTCGCGCAGTGAAGCAGATGAACTTCTGACAACGCTCGATGCGGAGCCGGCCCAAGAAGCGCAGGCAACCCCAGAAAGCGCTCCTCGCGGACCCCGCAGGCTGCATGTGCTGGTCAACGAGGCCCGTGGCGACCATGTGGACCTCCGCTTTCCCCTGCGCCTGGTGAACGTCGCGCTGGGCATCGCTGCGAAGCGGGGAACAATGACCGTCGACGGCACACCCGTCGATGTCGACGAGATACGGCGGCTGGTGGCTGACCCGTCCTTCGCCGGCGAACTCATGAACGTGCGCGCCGATGATGGCACCACCGTTGTCCTGAGCATTGAGTGAGGCGGCTATGAAACGTCTTCCCACCACGTGCCCCGCCTGCGGCTCTGCGCTCGAAGTAGCGGAACTGCACTGTGCCGCCTGCGGAACGACCGTGCGCGGCAGTTTTCCCCTGGACCGCTTCGCCGCCCTGCCGCCTGAGGATGAGGCGTTCCTGCTGGTGTTCCTCGCAGCCCGCGGCAACCTCAAGGAAGTGCAGGAGCGGCTGGACATCTCGTACCCGACGGTGCGCAGCAGGCT
>DAONFE010000074.1:1522-2601 GCA_035403525.1 Candidatus Cryosericum sp. | reverse complement strand
GACTGGATCGTCAAGCGGCATGGCGGGCGCTACCTTGTGGTGGAACCCATCAATTCGATGGTAGACCGTATCGCCAAGTCGTATGTCGTGGAGTACTTCGACCACACCCCCCTCAAAGGCAAGTGGTCGGAAAGAGACCGCTGCTACAGAGGCCCCACCTACGAGATTTTCTTCGGCTCCGCCGACAAGCCCGACCACCTGGAAGGCGGTCAGTTCGACGGGATATTGTGCGACGAGGTAGCCGAATACCGAAAGCGTGTCTGGACAGTCCTGCAAGGTCGTGTCCTGTTGCGAGAGGGGCAGTTCTGCGGCTTCTCGACCCCCTATCCGGGGAGAACGCAGGCATGGCTGGCGGACGAGCCGTATGAGGAATGGAAGGGCGGGAGTAAATACTACACCTTCATTCAATGCCCTTCCACGGCAAACCCCGCGTTCCCCAAAGAGGAGTTCGAGCGGTTCCGTCGGGAACTGCCGCCTGCGGAGTTTGCTATGCGGTACCTCGGAGAGTTCTCGGCGGCGGTGGGGCTGGTCTACGACCTCGGCAAAGATGCCATCATCCCGCACGCGGAACCCCCCGAACACGCCGACGTCTGGTGCGGGGTGGATTTCGGCTTCGGACACCCCACTACCTTCGTCTGGTGCTACGAAAACGAGGGGAAAATCGTCTGCTTCCGCGAGTATTACGCCTCTGCCATCGACTACGAAACCCACGTCTTGAACACCTTGCAGTGCATGATGCAGTACGGCGTCAGGAGGGTGTATTACGACCCCTCCAACCCGCAGGGCGCGATGGAGCTGAAAAAGTGGTTCAAGAAGAACGGCTTGGAGCTGAGTTTCTTAGCCGCCATCAACGACCTGCGGCTGGGGATTCTGGAAATCACCAAGCTCCTCAAAACGAGCCGCCTCTTCCTCTCCGACCACTGCACCGAACTCAAAGACGAGTTCCGCAACTACGTCTGGAAGGGCGATACGCCCATTGACGAAGGGGACGACCTGCTGGACGCGCTCCGCTATGCGGTCATGGGGCAGCGGCAGTACCACGCCGTGCAGAACAGGGGAAAGATCGCGGACGACCGACC
>DAONFE010000074.1:0-1422 GCA_035403525.1 Candidatus Cryosericum sp. | reverse complement strand
AGGAGGGTTTGATGCAGCACAACTTCTACGAGGACTACACCGAGGCAAAGTCGTTCCTCACCAGCTACCACGCCGACTGCCGCGACTGGCGGGACTTCTACAACGGCGAGCACTGGTCGCACGTCAGCGGCGTGGACGCGAACGCCAGCCAGCCGGAAGTCAACTACATCAAGCCCAACGTCCAGCAGCTCCTCGCCATGCTCCAGCTCCAGCACCCGTCCATTCTGGTCAACCCGACCAAGAAAGAAGGGGCGGCGACGGCGGAAATCCTGACGGGAGCCTTGAAGAGCCTCTACGAAGCGAAGGACGTGGCGGAAGATGTCAAGCGGGCTTCGCTGGACATGCTCATCTACGGCAGGGGCTATCAGGGTATCCTGTGGGACGCGAGCGACGAGGGCGGCAGGGGCAATATCGGCTCCTACACCATCTCGCCGTTCAACCTGTACCCTTCTCCGCTCTCTCACACGATTGACGAGGCCGAGTACGTCCATGTGCGCCACCTGCGAAGCCCCTACTACGTCTACACCAAGTACGGCGTGGAGGTGCAGGAGGACGCCACGGACGAGTTCACCAACGCGAAGGGCGTGGAGATCGTGGAGTCGTGGTACAACCCTGACGCCACTATTCCCAACGGGCGGCACCTCATCTGGGCGGCTTCCATGCCGACCAAGCCGTTTGTGGACGAAGAACTGCCCTACCCCTTCCGCTGTATCCCCATCGTGGATTACGTCGTGGACGACACCAGCACGGGCGAGCGGTACAGCATGGTAGGCGACATGTGGGGGACGCAGAAGCTGTACATGAAAATCCTCGGCTACCTCTGCGACAACATGATGCTCTCGCAGAACTGCCAATGGAAAACGACGGACACCGACCTTCCCGAAGAACTCCCCAACAAGCCGGGGTATGTCCATCATGTGCAGGGCATGGACACCTTGCTCCCCATGATGACGCCGCAGCTCAACACGGGCTGGTTCGACCTCCCCGAAATGCTGCGCTCCATCTTCCCCGATTTGTCCGGCGTGCGCCAGGTGAACATGGGTTCCACGGCCTCCGGCGTCACGGCGGCCTCGGCCATCGTCGCGCTCCAAGAAGCGGGTAAGACCATCAAGGAGCTGAAAGCCGACGGTATCCAGCGGGCCGTGTCCAAGTGGGGTCTCATGGCGGTGGAACTCATGCGCTGGTACACCGCCGAGCATTGGCAGGACATCGCGGGGAGTATCCCTGACCCTGCCAGCATGGATAGCCCTTATGACGTATCGGTTGAGTACTGCGAAGCCCTGCCGACCGACAAGGCAAGCAGGCTGAATATCGCCAAGGTTCTGGTGGACTCACATATCCTTGACGCACAGGCGTTCGCCGCCATCATTGGCGACCCGACCCTGATTGCAGAGATTGAGAAGTCGCAAGGGCGTCTTGCAC
>DAONFE010000073.1:0-2618 GCA_035403525.1 Candidatus Cryosericum sp. | reverse complement strand
ATGCTTGCCAGGATCCGCGCAGGAGCACGGCTCGACGTGACGGGTCTGGTTGCAAACACCAACCTTCAGGCAGAAACATCCGCCGAGGAGGTGCAAGCCGGCTACGAGGCAGTCAAGGCTCTGGGCGACAGCGAGGGCCTTCCCGTCGTGGCGGTTGTCGTGTCGCCAGAATATGCGGGCAGGGTGGTTCCGGAGCTGTCGCCGGAAGCAGCCGGGCTTGTGTCGGTACTGCATATGTTCAACCGTATTCTGGATACGGTAGGGTCACACACGGAATTCTGAGAACAAGGAGGCCAGTCTTGGAACGAGTTTCGATAGATGAAGGGCGGTGTAAGAGTTGCAGCCTGTGCGTGAGCGTCTGTCCCGTAAAGATTCTCACAATCAGCGACAGGCTGAATGAGCGGGGGTTCCGTCCCGCCGAATGCACAGACCAGGCGAAGTGCACAAGCTGCGGCTGGTGCGCGGTCGTCTGCCCGGACGTTGCGATTGCGTTGTACAGGGAGGTGAAGGCGTGAGCGAAAAGGTGCTGATGAAAGGAGCCGAAGCACTCGCAGAGGGGGCTATCCGGGCAGGGTGCCGGTTCTATTTCGGATATCCGATTACCCCTCAGAACGAAACGCCCGAATACATGAGCCGCCGTCTGCCCGAGGTTGGCGGCAGGTTCGTCCAGGCCGAGAGCGAGGTCGCGTCCATTAACATGGTCTATGGTGCTGCATGCGCGGGCGTTCGTGTCATGACGTCCTCGTCAAGCCCCGGCATCTCGCTCATGCAGGAGGGTATTTCCTACATCAGCGGCTCGGGAGTTCCCTGCGTGGTCATGAACGCAATGCGCGGGGGTCCTGGTCTTGGGAATGTGGCCCCGGCGCAGGCGGACTACCTGCAGGCGGTCAAGGGCGGAGGCAATGGGGACTACAAGCGCATCGTGCTGGCGCCTGCGTCTATTCAGGAGGGCGTCGATCTGTTCGTTGACGCGTTCGACCTCGCCGACAAGTATCGCATGGTGGTGATGGTCATTGTTGATGGCTTGATCGGGCAAATGATGGAACCAGTCGAGTTCAAGACAACGGTCGATGTGAGCGCACAGAAGAAGCCGGACTGGGCAACCACCGGGCGCCATGGTCGTGACCACGCCAACATCATCAGCAGCCTCATGATGGATACCGCCACGCTGGAGAAGTGGAACCTGGAGCTCCAAGCCAAGTATGCACAGGTGATGGAAACCGAGAGTCGGATTGAAGAGTATGAAATGGCCGACGCAGAGTACGCAATTATTGCTTACGGGACCATGGCGCGCATTGCCAAGACGACCGTTCGGACGGCGCGTGCGAGGGGTATCAAGCTGGGGCTGCTGCGCCCGATTACGGTATGGCCCTTCCCCGCGAAACAGCTTCAAAAGTATGTTGGTCAGATCAAGGGAGCGCTCACGGTGGAGCTGGCCTACAGGCAGCTGTTCGAAGACGTCGAGTTGGCATTGTGCGGCAAGGTCCCGCTTGGGTGGTACGGTCGCGGCGGTGGCGTCGTTCCCGGGCCGCAGGAAATACTGGCGGCGTTCGAAGAACAGTTTGGGAAAGGAAGGTAGACCATGGCCGAAGAGATGAAAGTTATCTATGAACGCCCGAAATCCTGGGCAAACAAGGTAACACATTACTGTCCTGGCTGCACTCACGGGGTTGCGCACCGGCTCATCGCCGAACTCGTTGATGAAATGGACCTCATCGATAAGACCATTGCGGTCTGGCCGGTGGGGTGCGCGGTGTTCGGTTATGAGTATTTCAATTTTGACAGTGTTGAAGCTGCACACGGCCGTGCTCCAGCGATGGCGACGGGCATCAAGGTTACGAACCCGGACAACTTCGTGTTCACATATCAGGGGGACGGCGATATCGCGAGCATCGGCATGGCTGAGGTCGTCCATGCTGCGGCGCGCGGATGGCCGATTACCGTGATCTTCATCAACAATGGAAACTACGGAATGACTGGCGGCCAGATGGCTCCGACGACGCTGCTTGGACAGAAGACGACAACAACGCCGATGGGCCGAGCTCCGCAGTTGAACGGATACCCCATCCGTCTGCCCGAGATGCTGGCCCAACTGGATGGTCCTGCGTATATCGCTCGCGTTTCTCTTGACTCTCCCGTCAATATCCGCAAGGCCAAGGCTTGCATGCGCAAAGCCTTCAACGCCCAGATCCGTGGCATTGGCTTTTCGCTCGTCGAATGCCTGTCGACGTGCCCGACGAACTGGCAGCTGACTCCTGTCGAGTCGATGGAACGTATCCGCAAGGAAGTCATGGCCTACTATCCGCTTGGTGAATTCAAGGTTGCCGAGGGGGTGCTGTGATGGAACACAACGTTGTCATAGCGGGGTTTGGTGGACAGGGTATCATGCTCATTGGTGAGCTGCTGGCACGAGCCGGGATGGAGCAGGGGAAGGAAGTCACATGGCTGCCGTCCTACGGTCCCGAACAGCGTGGCGGCACCGCCAACTGCGCCGTGGTCATCGCGGACGAGCCCATAGCGTCTCCCCTTCTTCCGGAGCCACAGGCGGCTATTGTGTTCAACAGACAGTCGTTTGACAAGTTCGAACCGGCGGTAGAGAAAGGCGGTTTGCTGGTCGT
>DAONFE010000072.1:0-2662 GCA_035403525.1 Candidatus Cryosericum sp. | reverse complement strand
CCGATCATGCGCGTCAGCGCGTTGCTGTACATGTTGATGGTGCGCACGGTGCCCACGGCCCCGGCATACCGGTCGCTCTCCAGCGTTTTTTCGACAAGCAGCGTGACAGCGTCGGGCCTGGGCTGATTGTCGGCGTCGTACACGACGACCATGTCGCCCGTCGAGTTGTGGAAGCCATAGTTGAGCACGCGTGCCTTCCCCTTGGGGAGTCCCTTGGGCACCAGCACGTGGTGGATGGTAGCAAGCCGCGCCGCAAAGTAATCTGCAATAGCGGCGGTCGTGTCAGTCGAGTTGTCGTCCAGCAGGTAGACGTTGAGCGAGCCCGGATAGTCGAGTTGTGCCATGGCATCCAGTGTGCCGAAGAGGACCTTGCCCTCGTTGTACGCAGGAATCAGGACGTCGACGCTCGGCCATGTCGAGGGAGCGTGCAGGTCCAAAGGCCGGCTCCGGTGCACCAGTCCTGCGATGGCCAGGACGACATTGTACAGAATCATCAGCCAGAAGAGGCCGGTGATGATAAGAACGAGCGTGGTCAGCGTCATGCGCTCTCAGGTCCCTTCTGCAGCGCCGACTCGAAGGCGGCGAAGTCATGGTCCAATGGCGTGACCTGAACGGCGATGTCCTGCGCCAGCGTCTCCGCATGGAGCGAAGGCTCTTTGCGCAGGGCGCCCATGATGCGGTCGACCACAATCCGGGCTCCGTTCTCATCCGTATTCTGGAGGAGGATGAGCGCGGTGCCGGGTGGCAGGTAGCCGGCGATGTCGATGTTCGAGCGCAGGGAAGCAAGCACGGCCTCGCTCAGCATACTCATGAGGTGCGCGGAGGTACGGCTGCCCGTACCTTCCGATGCAAAGCCGCGCAGCGTCAGCCAGACGAGGACGTTGTGCTCGCCACGCCGCTTTGCAATGGCAAATGCCATGCGCGCCTCGCTGGTGAACTCGTTGAGCGTCAGCAGGCGCGTCTGGGGGCTGAACTTCTCAAGCTCGGCCGTCCGCGCTCGCAGGGTCTGCACCTGCTCGACGAACCCACGGACGTACACGCCGAGTCCCCAGGTCACGGTTCCAAGGACAATGAGGATAACCTGCTGCCAGATGAGTTGCAGTTGGGATGCGTTGCCCTCGCTCCACGCGAGCCATACATACACAAACGAGCTCGCGAGGGCTCCGACGGCAAGCAGAATGAAGCTCTGCAGGGGTCGCCAGAAGTACGTGAGGACCACCAGAAGCACAAGAAAACCCGCAGCCCACGGCTGGTGTCCTGCCGGGATGCTGTGCGCGAAGAGGTACGCCGACGCCAGCTCAAGCAGCGTCAGCAGTGAAAGGTTCAACTGCCATGTATCGTTCCTGCTATGCAAGAAGGCCTCCTTTGTTGGGCCTATCGTTCAGTTGCTACTCAGGCGCCCGTTGCTGCACGCGCGCTGTCAAATGTTCACGATCAAACCGTTAGATAAGCATATCAAAACTGTCCCGTCTGACTATGGCTCTGCGTTCACGTTTTTGGCACATTCCTCGTGCCGGTCCGGTCAGCCATCCGACACGCGCAGTCAATTGTGAATCCCACAGTGCCAGGCACTGTGGGATTCACAATTGGAGATGGAGGCAATGCACGCCATACTGACCGTGGGATGGCGGGGTGATACCGTGACGGCAAGAACATTTCTGAAACGACTGGCAACGGCAGTGCCGCTGGGGCTGTACCATGCGGTAACGCGCCGTGCGGGCGCCCGCACTCTTGCGGCGGTTGCATTCACGCCGGCGGACCACCGCGCGCATACGCGCTTCCACGCCGAATGGTGGTACTTCACGAGCGTTCTGACGACTCCCGGGCAACACGCCCCGCTCGGCGTGGAGGTCACGTTCTTCCGTATTCGCACGCTGCTGACCACCACGGTCGTTCACGTCGCCGTAACGGATGCCGGGAAGGGGCGGTACGTCGGCACCGGTGTCCTGCTGCCCGTGTACCTCCGGCCGTTCCGGCTCACGGGGCCTGTGCTGCGATTCCCTGGCGGAAGGCTTGACGTGACCGCGGACGGCACCTTTGTCATCAGCGCGCATGCACATGGTACGAGCGTGCGGCTGACCTGCCGCGGAGGGCACCTCGTGCCGCAGGCGCCGGGAGGCGTCCAGGAGATGGCGAACAGGCCGGGAGATGCGTCCTACTACTTCACCCTGCCCGACATGGCGACCGAAGGGGAAGTGGTGCGTGCGGGAGAACACCTGCCGGTGAGCGGCATGACGTGGCACGACCACCAGTGGGGGGACTTCCGAGTCACGGGCCTCAAGTGGGACTGGTTTTCCCTGCGCTTCGACAAGGAACAGTTGTACATCATGCTGTTCAACTTCGACCAGAACGGCGCATCGGTGAGCTCCGGAACAGTGACCCTGCAGGGGCGCACGATGCAGGTCGCGCGTGTGGAGGCGCGGGCGCGGGACAGGGTCCGGACACGCACCGGCATTGTGTACCCCATCGAATGGGACGTCGCCGCCTGGACGGAGGGTCAGCCGGATACGCCGCTCCTGCGTGCGCACGTGATGCCTGTGCTGCCGGACCAGTACGTTTCTTCGCTGGTCATGCCTGACTACTGGGAGGGTCTCTGCACCGTGCAGGGGGTGGTCTGCCGCACGCTCGCCGCCTCCGGAGTGGAGGTGCCTGCAGGAGCAAA
>DAONFE010000071.1:0-2677 GCA_035403525.1 Candidatus Cryosericum sp. | reverse complement strand
TCCTTCACGAGAGCCGCGGTGTCCTCTTCAATCGTGCCCACCGCGCTCTTGGCCGGAACCCCCAGCCCGGCCAGAATCTCCAGCATCCTCGGAGACTTCACGTTCAGTTCTTTTGCCAGTTCATAGATCCGTACTTTCTTCATGTGTCTCACCTGCCTCGCGCGTCGGGGCTGTGGGTGCCTGCCCCTCCTCTGATTGAACAAGTTCTACCTTGGCGTCTACCAGTTGTTCCACTAGCCGCACGTTTACGCCGGCCTTGCCGAGAGCCACCGGGAAAACGTCGGGGGCTGCCCGCACGACGAAGGTGCCGTCCTCGCGGCGCTGTGCGTCCAGCACCTTGGCTGGACTGAATGCGTTGACAACGTACTTCAGCGGATTGGGGTCATAGCGGATGACATCGATGTGCTCGAAGGCGATTTCGCGCGACACCGCGCGGATACGCCCGCCCATGGGGCCGATGACCGCGCCGACCGGGTCGATCTTCGGGTCGCGGCTTGAAACAGCGACCTTGGCCCGCTGGCCCGGCTCACGCACGATGCGCTTTATCTCGACAAGCCCTGAGCCCACCTCGGGGACCTCGAGCTCGATGAGCCGCTGTATGAAATCCGGATGTGCCCGGCTGAGGACCACGCGTGGCCCCTGCGGGGACTTGTCCACCGAGAGGATGAGTGCCTTGGCGACGCCCTGGAAGCGCAGCCGCTCCCCGGGAATCTGCTGTTCCTTGGGCATGATGCCCTCGCAGCGGGCCAGGTTGATGAGCAGCCCCTCCTTGTTCTGGCGCAGAACCTCGCCGTTCACCAGGGTTCCAACCTGGGAGTGGAAGCGCTCATACACCAGGTCGTTCTCGCGCTCCTTTATCTTGTCGTCGATGAACTTGCGCGCTTTCACGACGACCGGCAGTGGCAGCTGCTCGATTTTGACGGGCACCAGCACTTCGTCGCCGACCTTCGCCTCCGGCTCCACCTTCCGGGCATCCTTCAGCGTTATCTCAGTGTCAGAGTCCGTCACCTTCGTGACGACCGTCTTGCGTGAAAACAGCCGGACGAGGCCGGTCCCCGTGTCCGCCTTGACCACGAAGTTGTCCTTCTGGTACTGCTGCTGATAGGCCACCTCGAACGCTTCCTTGATGGCCGTCACGATGTACTCCTTGGAGATGCCCCGCTCCTTCTCCAGTTCGTAGATCGCGCTCTGGATTTCATCCCTCATGCGCACCACCTCCCAATACCTCATCCCACAGCGAAATCTTCGCTATCCCATGCAGCTCAAACGTGCGGTCCACACCCAGTACGGTGACGCGCACCGCCGTGTCATCAACCGCGCCAAGCACGCCAATGACGGGCTCTCGCGCCTCACGGGTCGTCACGCGGACCAGGCGTCCTGCAAACAGCTCCAGCTCGCGCCGCGTCTTGAGTACGCGGTCCAGCCCCGGGCTGGTCACCTCGAACGCGGGCAGGTCGTCCTCACCGTAGAGCTCAGTGAACGAACGGCTGATACCGCGGCTCACCACTTCCAGCTCGTCGACGGTGATGTCTCTGTCGGGCGTCATCAGCACGACGCTCACCATGCCCGGAACATTCTCGATGGCCACGACAACGGCATTGTTCCGTGCTGCTTCCAGCTGCACTATGTCAGAAAACCTTGTATCCATATACACTCCAGGTGAAAAGAAAAAGTGGCCCGCTTGCGCGCCCACTTTTCGCTTTCCAACAATATGAAACGTCCGAAAGCAGCGCCTCCGGACGTCATGTCGCTCAGTTGCCTATCACGTTCATGACTTTACATTGAACAGTATATCGAGGAACGCACGATTGACAACCTCACGCCCCTTCGCATCAAACTGCAGTTTCTATGAGTAGACTACGGCTTCTGGCCCCAGAATCTCTTTCAGACGCTTGAGAAGGTCGGGGGTCACCGTCACCCAGTAGCGGTTGCCCACCTCCAGATGGTGGGTGCCACCGTTCTGGTAGAGGATGCGCCAGTGCTCCTTGCCGGGATAGCGCTGTGTCAGGAGCAGCACATTCTTGAGCACGTCGCCGTTCACCTGGTCTTCCTTCATGGTGATGCTGAGCACGGGGCGAGCAACCTGTCCGGCGCTTGCCGGTCGGCTCTCAGCGCTCGCCTGTTCAGGCGTCACAAAGTCGACGAACTTCCTGGCGTTCAGCGACAGCTCATCGCCGTCGTGCCGGACCGTGGCCTGCAGGACAAGCGCCCCCTCGCGGCCGAAGTACGGCTGAAACTGCGCAAGGGCGAACTCGAAAATCATGAGCTCGAGCTTGCGGCTGTCGTCCTCGATCATGCACTTGCCATAGGCGTGCCCTGCCTTCGACTTGGCTGTCTTGGCGCCTGTCAGGAGACCCATGACGGTCACGCTCGCTCCGTCCTCCAGCTCCGCGCAGTCGGAAACGCGCACTGCCTTGTACTTGGCGAGGAGGGGCTCGTATTGCTGGAAGGGGCTGCAGAAGCAGAAGAACCCCAGCGCCTCCTTTTCCATCGCGCTCACGCTTGCCGAATCAGCGGCCAGAGGTGCGCCCTGCGGTTCCTGCACGGCTCCGCCAAAGAGGCCGCCTCCCCCTTCCTCCGCGACCGGGGTCCTGCCCGCCTTGACGGTCTGACTGCCAAACTCCGCAAGAACGCGCAGACGGTCTTCGCCCAGACTGTCAAACGCTCCAGCCTTGAT
>DAONFE010000070.1:0-2730 GCA_035403525.1 Candidatus Cryosericum sp. | reverse complement strand
GTGCTGGATGGCATCGAGCGGTCGGACCTGTGGCAGCACCGCGACGAGTACAAGAAGGTGGAGAGCCCGTGGCTGCGGAGAGGCGTCGCGCTTGCTGTGGCTCCCCAGGGAGCAGGGCTGGGGGTGGGCATTCCCGACTATGGCGGGGCCTACCTTGACCTGGAGCGCGACGGAACCTTCACGCTGCGCATCGGGCTGGTCGAATACGGACAGGGCACGCACACGGGCTTTGTCCAGATGGCAGCGGGGCTTCTGCACGTCCCTCCGTCACGCATCCGCCTGGTGGCGGGTCAGACCGAGGGGACGGTGGACGCTGGTCCCGCGACGGCGTCACGGTCGATGTACACGGCATCCAATGCCATTGCCGCTGCGTTCCGCGACCTCTGTGCCAGGGTCGCCGGCTCGGTGGAGGCGAAGTATCATACGGGAAGCGAGGCTGCGTACGAAGCACGCGACGGGGGCATGACGACCGCAGTGGGCTTCCGTACCTACGAGGAGCTGGGCCAGGAGTTTGCGGGCGAGGCGCCCCTGCGCGGCGAGGGCTACTTCGTGTGGCCGACGGCAGACAAGGAGATTCCCGGGGCTGCGGGACTGCCGCACTGGATTTACAGTTTCGCGGCCCAGGCCGCGCTGGTCGAGGTGAACACGCTCACGGGTGAAACCCGCCTGCTGCGGGTGGCCACGGCCATCGACACGGGACACACGGTCAATCCACAGCTGGTCGAAGCGCAGATAGACGGCGGTGTGGCCCAGGGCGAGGGCTTTGCCCTCTTTGAGGACACCATCATCGAGCAGGGGCAGACGCGCACCAGGAACTTCTCGACCTATATCATCCCGACGGCGCGGGACGTTCCCGAGCACGAGTACGCAATTCTCGAGAACCCTGAGGGGACGAGTGCCCTTGGCGTCCGCGGCATCGGGGAGGTCGTCATGGTTCCCATCATTCCCGCCATTGCCCTCGCCATTCACGACGCCACAGGCGTGTGGGTCCGCCATCTTCCGGCCACCCCCGAACGCGTCTACCGGCTGCTGCACCCTGAGATATAGTATCTGGACTATCTTGCCAGCGGACTGGGCCCGCTGTTCGCTGCTGGCACGGGCCGTTCACGACGACGTCAGGAACTTTTTTGCAGGCACCGCCGTCTAATTGGCGTGCGAGTGTGCACGATATGGGCTTCTGCCACAAGATAACGTATTCGGTTACCAGGAGGTGCTTGATGAAGAAGATTGCAATACTGTTGTTAGTTGTTGCATCCCTGATTGCTCCGTCATTTGCGGGCATCGGGGCGCTGGAGGTAAAGGCAGCGGGGAGCGTTGCATCTGCCACAGCAACGCCGAACACGATCAATGCGACCAATGTCGTGTTGTCGGTCACCTTTACTATGGATCATGACCTCTCAGAGGGTGATACCATAACTGTTTCTCTGGGCGGACAATCGGTCACCAATGGAGCGAAGGCCGTCAGTGTCGGCTCATTATCTTCCGTGCCTGCGGCTGCCTCTGGAGGTGTCATTACCGCAACACTGGGGTCGGGCCAGAGTCTGCAGCATGGGACTGTTACCCTTAACGTTTCGGGGACGACGGGCATCACGAACCCAGGCACGGCACAACGTGTGTATGTTTTCGTCGCTACAAGCAAGGACGGCAATCTTGGTCAGGCACCCATTGATATTGTTGGTGGGTCGGTCACTGGACTCAACCTTGACGTGACGCCCAAGACACCATCCACTGCGGCGACCTATACACTCGCTTTCACGGCGACGAGCGGAGTTCCCACGAGTGGGAGGATCACCATCCAGTTTCCCTACCAAACAACCGTCACCGGAAGCCCGTCAGGGTATCTGAACAATGGGTATGTTTCACTCGTGGGGGGAACCTCAGTTCAGGGAACCTATGCCGTTGTCGGTTACACCATGACGATTACGATTTCCAGCGGAAGCATTGCCGCGGGTGCGCCGGTGTGGATCACCATTTCATCGGCCGTGGGCATCAAGACACCGCCGAGCATCGGGACCTACTGGTTAACGGTGCAGACTAGCACAGATACGACACCTGCTACCGCCCAGTTCCAGTTGACGGGGACGTCTGTGTTCAATATGGTGGTGACAGCGGATCCCAAGGCGCAGAGCGCTCCGACGGAGATCACACTGACCTTCACGACCTCCCCCACAGGAGCATTGGCTGCTGGCAGCGGAATCATCACCGTGGACTTCCCCGATGGCATGACTGTTCCGTCCTCCATTCCGAGTGGTCAGGTGACCGTCAACGGGACGCCCGCCTACTATGTTTCGGTGGGCAGCAGCGGCGTTGTCACCATTACGACGCCGGTGGCAATCGCGGCGTACCAGCAGGTGAGCGTTGTCTTCCGCAAGAATGTGGGCATCCTCAATCCGGCCTCCAGCGGAACAGTAGTGACCATCGCGGTGTCCACGAGCGCGGATGTAGTCCCCGTCAGTGGGTCCTATACCACTATCACCTCGCAGATAGCGCAGCCACAGGTGCAGCTCACCTCGAACGGAGCGGCCGCGGTCTCTGGATACACGGTTACCTTCACCACAGGCGTAGTTGGTTCCCTGCGCGCCGGGTATGACCGCATCTCCCTGGTGTTCCCGAGCGGAACGGTTGTTCCAGTCGGCATCACCAAAGACCGTGTCACGGTCAACGGCTATGCAGCGTACGCAGTGTCCGTGTCCGGCAACCGTCTGGATATCACGCCCTCCATGAACGTGA
>DAONFE010000069.1:0-2777 GCA_035403525.1 Candidatus Cryosericum sp. | reverse complement strand
GGGCGCATCTTTCTGATCGTCAAGAACATTGATGCGACCGATACTACGGTCACAGTCGTAGGGCAGACAGCCTGTGAAGTAGGGGTCAAGCACGACATCGGCCCCGTGTCGGTAGCCAATGGAAAGACGGAACTCATCGGCCCCTTCAACCCCGCCTATTTCAACGATTCCACGGGGTACGTCAACCTGACCATCACTGGAACAGAAGTGAGTGGCGGGACGATTGCAGCTATCAAGCTGGCCTCCTAGGAGCCTGACATGGCAGAATACGCAAAAGGGTTTGGAGCATTCACGCTGACGGGGGTAACGAATCCTATCCTTATCAGCTTCAACTACAAGGCCAAGCGGGGCGGCACGAAGAAGCTCCTTGGCAACCCTGGCACGGGCGCAGCAGTGGAGACGAAGACCACATCCCCCGCTTATGAAGAGATCACCGTGCGCTACGCCTACGACTCCACGACCCTGACGGCGGCAAGCTGTCTCGGGGATGCTCTGACGGTTTCAGTGACCTCCGACAACGCCGTTCCAACGGTCATCACGGTCCCGAACGGTATTATCCAGGACTACGTCGAAGAAGGCAAGAAGGGCGACTGGGGCGTGGCTCATTTGACCACGAAGCTCGTTCACACCCCATAGGAGCTGACATGGCAAAAGTCTACGACATCGCGTTTACGCAAACTGGCCTGACGGGGCTGGCTACGATCATTGCTGAATCCTATTCCAAGTCGGGCAAGATCGGCTCGACCACAGAATTGTTGGATAACACTGGGGCTATCGCTGATACCTACATGACTGAACCAGCCGTTGAAACCACGGTTGCCACGGTGAAGTTCGGCACAGCAATCACCGCTCCCATTGACCTTGTTGATACTCCCGTGACCCTCATGGGGACGGCGGGAACGTGTGACGAAATTGACATCTCGGGCGAAGTCGGCGGGTTTTGGGACACCACAGTCACGGTCATGAAAGACCTGACCCTTACCTAGATGTACTGCAGAGTCAAGGAACTGAAAGAGGCTTACGCCGCAACAGGGTTGAACCTTGCCTACGCCTTCGACAAGGGCGGGGCTGAAACCATGAACCCTGCTGCTGCTCAGTGGTTCGTCTACTGGTTGCGCAGGCAGAAAGACCCGAAGGTCACGCTCGCGAGTGTTGAGGGGTTCAATGAGACAGAGCTGGAAGAAGCCGTGACCGCTTTTTTCCAGCCGCCGACCGAGATACCAGTTTCGACGACTGGCTCGCCAGCCTCTACATCGGGCTCGGTCGGCTCGGATGGAGCAAGTCCGACGTTGACAACGCAACCATAGCCGAGATCGAAGCAATAGCCAAACAGCTAGACCCGAATCATTCCGACCTGGACGAGTTGAAACTTCCCAACCTCGAAGAATACCGCAAGCAGCAGGAGGAACTCCGTGGCAGATAGCGAGCTGATCGTACGGTTACGAGGGGAGAACAGCGACCTCAAAAGCAAGCTCAAAGAGGTCACGGACGCTTCCAAGACCTCAGCTTCCGGCATGGGGTCAGCATTCAAGACTGCTCTTGGCGGGATCGCGTCTGCCATTGGTGTGACCTTTTCTGTTGCCGCTGTTGTGAACTTTGCCAAGCAATCTGTCCAAGCGTTTATGGAGAGTGAACGGGCAGCGGTCTCCTTGAAAAACGTCATCAGCAACCTTGGCGGCTCCGACATACAGGCGGCGGGGTTGCAGACGATGGTTGATTCTCTGGAGCAGATGTCAGGGTTCGATGACGCCGATATTGCGGCCGCCCTGCAAGACCTCATGGTACAGACGGGCAACTCTGCGAAGGCAACCCAAGCCCTGAAGGTGGCGATGGACTTGTCCGCTGCTTCTGGTGAGTCTCTGGCAACGAGCGGTCAGAAGGTGTTCCAGGTGATGTCCGGCATGACCCGCTCCATGCGCGAGTTCGGCATGACTACGCGTGACGGGGCCACAGACATGGATTACCTGAGGGAACTGGGCGACAAGATGGCGGGATCCCTTGGCGCGAACCTCGAAACGCTGGACGGGAAAGCCCGCAGGCTGAGAACGTCTTGGGACAATCTGAGAGAGTCCTTTGGCCAAGCCATTGCCCCGATCGTCATCCCAGGTCTGGACAAGGCCATTTCCGTACTCCAGAACATCGGGGCGGCACAACAGTGGGACGCTTACCTGAGGACGCTGGACGATGACGGGCGTAGACGAATGGAAGGTATCGGGGCAATGATGGGCAACGAGTGGGTCAAGAACTTTCTCGCGAACCTGAATGGGAACCCTGATTTGTGGGATAACGCGGTCTTCGGTCAGCAACCTGGCGCGGCCCCTATTGTGAACCCTTCCATCTACAAGCCGGATACAAGTGGGATTACGACAGCAGCCAAGACCGCAGCAGCGACCATCAAGGACGCATTCAAGGCCTCGTGGGAACCAATCACACTTATGGGCGGCAATCTGCCTGAACTCACGAAGTACATTGGGAACCTTCGTTCGGCTGGCAACATCAAGCAGAAGGTGACCGTGGACGTACAGATGACCGTGAATGGCGGCTCTGTTACGGTTAAGAACACCAATGCCGTAGCGAAGAAGATCGCAAGTACCGTTGCTCCCGCGGTCATGCAAGCGATTACCCATGCGAGCGGCTGGAGTCCTGGCGGTGGTGGCGGATGGGCAATGAAAGAGGAGTGATATGAGTACTCTGACGCGCAACGATACTGCGACTGGCATCTCGTTTCTCTCGGATACGGGGGACTCTCCGGTGATTCTTGCCGGATCGGAAATAGG
>DAONFE010000068.1:0-2883 GCA_035403525.1 Candidatus Cryosericum sp. | reverse complement strand
CCGGCAAGGGCCTCGATGGTGACGCCACCGATGGAATAGACCTTGCGGACGTCACTGGTCCTGATAAGTGACATATGCGTTCCGCTACTGGCCGCCGCTGAACGGGGAACCCGGAAACTGCGTCGTGTCCGTCGTGATGGGGGGCTCGCGCACGATGCGGTCGCCCGCCTTCAGGCCAGAGGTCACCTCGACATAGTCGTCGCCCTCGAGGCCGACGCCTACCTCGGTCTTGGTCGTGGTTGTTCTACCGCCGCTTCCAGAGGACAGCACATAGACGTACCGCTTCCCTCCCTCGGTGACAACCGACTCCACGGGCACCGCCAGCACGGATTTCGCCGTTTTCAGAATGATGGTCGCATCTGCCGACATACCATCCACGATGGTGGCGGGAGGAGCGGTCAGACGAATCTTCAGCGCGTAGGAGCTCAGTCCTTCCGGTGTCCGCGTGAGCGTTCGGCCAAGTGTGTCCACGGTCCCCGCGAACGTCTGGTCCGGGTACGAGTCAATGGTCACATCGACTGCCTGGCCCGGTTTGACGCTCAGAATGTCGACCTCGTCGAGGAAGCTCTCAACGTTCCAGGCCGAAGTGTCGGCAATCCTGACAAGGCTCGTCTGCGGCGAGGCCAGGTCCCCGACACTGACACTGAGAGCAAGGACGGTTCCGCTCCACGGTGCAGTGATGACGTAGTTGTCACTGGCCAGCCGCTGTGCCTGCAAGGCAAGGAGCGCCTGCCGCTCCTGCTCCTCGGCTGTCTGCAGCTGAAGCGCATTGCGCTGCTCCGTGTCCGGGAACGCCGCCAGGTTGGCACGCGCGAGCTCAACTGCCGCGTCTGCCTGCTGAACCTGGGCCTGCAGAGACTCCAGGTCGTTGGTGCGTGCCCCGACGGTCTTGCGCGTCGACTCGAGGTTGTTCCGGGCGACAGTCAGGGAACTCTGCGCCTGCTTGACCTGCTCCTCTGCCGAGGCAATCTGGAGCTTCTTCTGGTCCGCCCCTGCGACAGCAACCTTGTAGCTGGCTTCCGCGTTTTCGAGCGTCACCTGCGCTGACTCCACCTGCATGCGCTGGAGTTCGATGTCGCTCTCTGAGGCTGTGCTCGTGGAGTCGGCATTGTCCAGGTTGGACTGCGCGACCGTGAGTGAGGAGCGCGCCTGTGCCACCTGCTCCTCAAGCACTGCCAGCGACTCTGGCGACGTAAGCGGACTCTTGGTGCTCTCCTCAAGGCGCAGTTGCGCAATGTGCAGGCTCGACTGCGCCTGGTCTACCTGAGCCTTCAGCTGGACCATCTGGCTGTCCGTGACAGCCTTGCTCTGAAGGACCGAAAGCCTCGTCTGCGCCATGCTGAGGCTGAGTTCAGCCTGTTGCACGGCGAAATCCGCCATGGCTACCTGCAGGTCCGATGTGTCGTAGTCCCGCAAGCTCGCAAGGCTGTTCTCTGCGCTTCGCAGCGTCGCCTCGGCCTGAGCCACCTGCGCCTCGAGGTTGGACAGCTGCTCGGGGCTGGTATCCTTGTCGTTGAAGTTGCGCAGGTTGACTTGTGCGGCCACCTGCTGGGCCAGAGCCTGTGTAAGCGACGCCTCGAGCTGCTTTCTGGTCTGGGCCGACCCCGAGAGCGCGGCCACCCGTCTGCTCGCTACCGCGGCATGGTACCGTGACTCCGCCTGTGCAAGCTGGTTGTCCTGCAGACGGGAGTCCAGCCTGAGCAGCACCTGGCCTTCCCGCACGCTGTCCCCCTCCTTGACTGCCACGTCCGTGACCTTGGCCTGCACCTGCGCCGTCAGCGTCGCTGACCGGAGAGGATGCACGGTCCCCGATACGGACGTGCCCGAGGAAACGTCCTGCAGTCCAACCACGTATTCGCCACCTGTCACGGACCCGCTATCCCCGGTTTGCCGTGCGCAGCCCGAGACTACAAGCAGAGCAACAGTTCCTGCCACCATGAGGACACGTGCAGCGCTTCTTCGCATACTTCCTCCATACGACATGGCACGCGTCATCCTGCGTGCATGACCGTCCTTGCAACGCCGGTCTGCCCATGTCAGTACGCGCATTATACCCAGTTTCCCGCAGGTACCACGAACAGCCGGCGAGAGAGCTTCAAGAAAGCTTCGCAAAGCAAAACAGCCCTGCACCGAGGTGCAGGGCTGTTGTCATCCTGTGCGGCTTATGAATCGAAAGTGAACTCAGCTCCCTGACAAAGCAGGAATATCCACAGCAACCGTCGTGGTGTTGCCTGCCTTGTCCGTGGCCACAATCGTTCCATGAATGCCAGCGCGATTAACGACCATGAGGGTGTTCGTGCCGGTCCAGAGGCGCGTGTGAATGAAACTGTCGGGCCCCTCGGAGAACCAAGCCTCATCAAGGTTGGCCTCGTCGATCGTGACGGCAATGGTTACAAGCCGGGGCAGCAGCGCGTTCTGCTGGGAACTCCAGGTGACAACGGGGGCGGTCGTATCGGTCGTTCCCGTGCCGGTACCACCTCCCGGTTCCTCTGAACTGGTCAGCGGCGGAATAGTGACGACTGCCGTTTCCTTGCTGGTAAAGAGCCGCACGTACTGACCTTCCGGGAGAACCTTTGGTGGAGAAGCAAAGAGGAGCGTGAGTGAAAGCTCAACGTTCGAGGGAATATTGTGAGGAACGTTCAGGACCAGCTGGCGCAGGTCGTTTCCCTCAAGGTCAGTGTCATAGACAGTGTTGGAGATGATGGTCATTGGAAAGGGCGATTCCGCATAGGACGGCTGCAGTTGAGCCCGACCATTGGTTGACCACAGTGCTGACAGGCCCGCGGAAAGCCGCACAGTGAACGTGTCCTCCGTGGTCGGGTACACCATGTACCCCTGCGCGTTGCGGATGAGGTCATGGCCGACCAGCGAACCACTGCGCCC
>DAONFE010000067.1:0-3305 GCA_035403525.1 Candidatus Cryosericum sp. | reverse complement strand
GCTGTTCGAGGTGAGCAACACAAACAGCGATGTCGTCAGTGCAGAGTTCATAAGCGTCGATGGGCACTAGTCCCGAAACGACGACCCGTGCCACCGGCAATGAAGAGGCCGAGCACACGAACTTGGACAAGCAGGCACAAGAGTCTGCAGGGGAGCTCTAATGACGGCCAAGAAAGACTCAAGAAGTGGCACAACCACCATACCTCGGGCGCCCATGGCAGACAACATCCTCAGGGTCTTCGTCTCGTTTGCAGACGACGTGAAGACTGAGGCCAAGGCTGCCAAACACATTGTGGAATTAGTCAGTTCCACAGTTGGACCCCGGACTCGGATCGCGCTCGAGTCGTATCTTTGGAACCGGGATCAGCCCTCCGATCTTGGGAGCGGTGACGCTCAGTCTCTCATCAATGAGGAGATCAAGAATTGCACGTTCTTCGTTGGAATAATGGCTACTCGTTTCGGAAGCCCAACGCCACGGGCTGCGTCCGGAATGGAGGAGGAATATCAAACGGCCCTACACTGTAAGAAAGCTAGAAGACTGCCGATGTTCAAACTTGCCTATTACTTCTCGACAAAGAGAGTCAATCCAGCAGTCATAGAGCCGGCACAGCTAGCCTTAGTCCAAGCGTTCAAGAAGAACCTTTCACCACAAGGCCTATACCACGACGTGCCATCCTTAGGAGCCTTCAAAGAACAGTTCAGGGAAGATCTTGAGAAGCACCTCGAGGAATGGAGACAACATGACCTTGACAGACGGAAGACCAAGAGTCGCAAGCAGATAGGTCAGGCAATGGCAAAGTCCACTGGTGTGAGTGCGGTGGACTCATACCGAGCACTGACCACCCTTGAGGAGGTGATCGTTGAAGCCATGCGACGGAATGAGTCGGTCCGTCTTGGTGACTTCGGCACGTTCGGCGTCAAGGAGCGCAAAGCTCACAAGGGTGTCAACCCCAACACCCTCAAGGCCATAACGATCCCGAAGAAAAAAGCCATGTTCTTCAAGCCCGGAAAGGTGCTGAAGGACGCCGTTGCCAAGAGGTGAGACAATGCACGGTCGGGGCCACCCGCTCCGAGGAAGTCGAGGACACGGACCTGGATAGGAAAGCGGAAGAGTTTGCGGGGAAGTTGTGACACACAGAGGAGGTATCGTGAACTACTGGATTGATTTGTTCACTGGCACAACGTGGAGCGAGTTTCGAGCAGCAGGGGCCTCTACATCCGGCTTCTCGGCGAACAGGGCTCGCCAGGTCGGACGAGTGCAGCCAGGAGACATCCTTCTGTGCTATGTCACAGGCATCATGCGCTGGGTTGGAGCTCTCAGAGTAGTCGGCCCCGTCAACGATGACAGGCAGATTTGGCACGAGAGGGCCTTTCCTGTCCGTCTCCAGGTACAGCCAGAAATGATGCTTGATCCCGAGAATGGGATTCCGATGGAGCAACTCGCGGGCAGAGTCAGTTTCTTCGCCAACCCGAAGAATGCTCGTGGATACAACGGCGTTTTAAGGGCGAGCCCTGGCCTGCTCAGGAACGATGATGGCGACCTCATCCTGGAGATGCTGAGGGAACAGGCACGTAGCCCGGTGTCACGACCCGTCGACCGCAAGAAGTTGGAGAAGCGCTTGTACCCCGTCACAGGCACGTTCGGGCAGACCAAGGTATCAATCGAGGTCAGCGTCCCTGACACTCCATCCTCAGGGCCTACGCCTGTCCCTGCGGGAGAGGAAGCCGCCGCCACCGGCCGCAAGCACACTGAAATTCAATACCAGTTGATGAGGCTCGGAGGGCAGATGAAACTTGGCCTGTGGGTGGCACGCAACGACAGGTCTCAGAACTGGGGTGAAGAGGTCCTTGGCACAATGAAAGGTACCGTGAGCCAGTTGCCGACGCAGTTCGACGAAGCAACTCAGCGAACAATAGAACTCATTGACGTGCTATGGCTAAAGAACAATGCAATCGTCGCTGCGTTTGAGGTGGAGGACACGACTTCCGTATACTCGGGCCTGCTCCGCATGAGCGACTTGTTGGCTCTCCAGCCCAACCTCGATGTCGCGTTGTATCTCGTGGCTCCAGATGACAGACGGGAGAAGGTCCGTCAGGAGATGCTTCGTCCCACGTTCAACCTGCGGGAGAAGCCGTTGGGACGCGTTTGTGGTTTCATTTCCTACTCGAAGCTGCAGGAGAAAGTGGAAGGAATCAACCGGCTGGGATTGGGTGGTTCTCTGAACCCAACGTTTCTCAGGGATTTGGCTGAGTACTTCGTCAGCTGACTGGGTGACCGCTGGGTGCGGCCACTTCATGCAGACCGAGGGACGTTACGATAGCCACGTCAAGCTGGGACAGCTCCACATCCCCCCGCCCGAGGCACCCGCTGCGAAGAGGTCGAAGACACTGACGCGGACAAGAAGGCAGAGGGGTTCGCGGAGAGGTTCTATCTAGGCTGATCCAAACAGGTCTGACGCAAGAATGGCAGTGTCAATCTCCGTCTGGATCGCGATTGTTTTGGCCAGCGCAGTCACGATGCGGGAATAGTGCCAGCTGTCTGCAGCAGAGAGGAAACGACCCTTGCGATCCTTGAGCCACTTGTCGAGAACCTGGTAGCCACCGATCTGGTAGGCCCAGACGTCCGGCACCACATTCTCGAAGTACTGCGTTTCATTGATGTAGACACGCTTTAGGTCTGCGTCATAGGTGACCTTTGCCACTGCACTGTCGCCCTTGCCACAGAAACGGCTGATAGGATTGTCCAGCTCTGGCGAGCGCATGAGGTGCAGGTCGATGAGTTGCTGACCAGGGTCTGACAAACTAATGAACGTTCCCGCGTCGTGGGGGAGTGGGATACGGGGAAAGCCAGTGGTGAGGAATGTCAGATAGCGTTTACGATACTCAGGTGAGTATAGAAGAGCATAAACATATGCCAGCGTTCTTTCGGGAGTGGCACTCCTTCCGTACAGCCCCTCCAAAGAGGTGAGCAAGTCTCTCCTCACGTTGGGAACGATCGAACTCATGGACACATCAGAACCGGCAAGAAGGTCGTCCGTCCGTTCCTCCCTGGCGACATACAAGGGAGCAAGATACCCTCGCTCTTTTGTCCTGTTGGACACCAGGGAATCGTCTGTCATGTGGCTTGTGACAAATGCATGCTCCCATCGCCCACCCACGATCTGCCTGCATGTCGCAAGCCCCAACGCACGAGAGTACATCATGTTTCTCATCACGTCCGCCCGTGGCATGCAGATGAAACCCCGCGAGTGACCGGTGTAGTAGGTGTATCGTACGTCAAAGGGACGATAGAGGATGGGCACGAT
>DAONFE010000066.1:0-3398 GCA_035403525.1 Candidatus Cryosericum sp. | reverse complement strand
GAGCCGCGCGGGATACGCTATGCGCTTCCTACTGAGCCGGCCGGGCCGAGAGGTATTCCGGCTCGGCACTCCCCGACAGGAGTACCATGTCGCCCGCGACCTCCAGGCTCGCGTGGCGTCCCCTGGCGTCGGCAAGGACCGCACCACTTCCACGACTGCCTGAAATGAGGCGTATCTGTACCGTGGCGTCCAGTTCGTGCACCAGCACGCTGGTTTGCACGCCGGGGCGCGGCGACAGCATCCGTGGAGCCAGAGCCCCTCCCCCCGCCCAGACTTCCAGGATGCGAACCCCGTTTGTCACAGTGAACTCGGCGTGTCGGTCGTCAGCCATGAAGTGTGTCAGGCGCGAACCGTTCCAGGTCGTCCAGCGGTACACTGTTCCCCTGGACACGAGCGCTATGACGATACGCTTGAGCAGTTGCCCTGCGACTGGCACATCACTCACCGAAGCGACCAGGGACATGCCTGGGTCGTCGAAGTGATTGCACTGAATCCACACCGAGCCGCCTGCCATCTGCGTGGGCACGTCGCTCTCGATGTACCCATGTCCGCCGCTGAAGACAACTTCATCACCATCCAGGATGAGCGAGCCCGTAATGTGCGCATCGGGGGACAGAACGCGGTGCGATGCCTCAAGCAGTGGAACAGGGGGTACCGGACCGCCGGGCCTGTGCAGCCACGGGCGGGTGGGCCACTCGGGCGCATGGGCAAACTGCAGCTCTCCCGTAAGGCGCAGGTCTGGACCCTCCATGTGGAGCTGGGCCTGTGTGCTCGTGAACCGGCTGTGGCCACAGACGATGTCAAAGCCTCGGCGCGATGACCAGAACTGCTCCATGGGATACTCGTGCGTTACGCAGCGTCCGGTAACGCCGTCCAGCATGCGGACGAAACAGAAGGAGGAGCTCCGCCGCCGGTCCAGACACACTCCCGGCATAAGCGCCCAGATGTGCCGCTCAGTCGGGTCAACCACCTTGAAGTACCATGTATGGAATATCCGGGAGTCACGCTCCCGGTCCACAGGCATGTGTGTGTCCCCCTCAGGCGCCCGGGGTGACCATGCCGCGGTCGGTTGCTGCGTTCATAGCATGAGTATGACAGGAGTCGGCTGCTTGTACAAGGGGAGATCCTGATCGCGTCTGGGCCGTCAAGTCCCATGTGTTGACTGCTCATGCAATCGAGGCACAATATAGTGTTCGTGTATCGGGCATTCCACGGAATAGAGCAGACAGGGGGATCACATGCGGGTACTTGTTATCGGTGGCAATGCAGGAGGGGCTTCTGCTGCAGCGCGCCTTCGCCGCCTCGACGAAAACGCCGAGATTGTCGTCTACGAAAAGGGCGACTACATCAGCTTCGCCAACTGCGGCTTGCCGTACCATGTCGGTGGCGTGATTCCGGACCGCAGCCAGTTGCTGGTTCAGACGCCGCAGTCCATGAAAGAACGGTTCAACATCGACTTCCTGACTGGTCATGAGGTCACTGCTATCGACCCTCAGGCGCACACTGTCACCGTCAGGAATCTGGCGACAGGCAGCGAGGTGGTGGACCATTATGACAAGCTGATACTCTCGCCCGGCGGTTCGCCGGTGCGTCCGCCCATTCCCGGCATTGACAGCAAGGGCATCACTCCCCTCTGGACCATCCCGGACATGGACCGCATTGTCGCCGCTGTCCGCAGTGGCGCCCGGAGAGCCGTCGTTGTTGGTGGCGGCTTCATCGGGGTGGAGCTCGCCGAGAATCTGCGCGAGCAGAAGCTGGACGTGGCCCTTGTCGAGATGCTTCCGCAGGTCCTGTCCTTCCTGGACCCGGACATGGCGGCATACGCCCACCAGGAATTGCTGGCGCATGGCGTCGAACTCCATCTTGGTGACGGCGTGGCATCGTTTGCAGAAGGGACCCCGGGAACCCTGACGGTTACGCTGGCAAGCGGAAAGCAGCTGACGGCAGACCTTGTAGTCCTTGCTATCGGCGTCCGGCCGAACACACAGCTTGCGGAACACGCAGGCCTGGCCATCGGCCCCACGCATGGCGTCGTCGTCGACGACCACCTGCGGACCAGCGACCCCGACATCTATGCTGTCGGTGATGTCGTCGAGGTAGAGCAGTTTGTGACGAAGAGTCGGGCTCTTATTCCTCTTGCCGGGCCGGCAAACAGGCAGGCTCGCATAGCTGCCAATAACATCGCCGGCCAGGACGACACCTACACGGGCACGCAGGGAACGTCCATCGTGAAGGTGTTCGACCTGGCGGCAGGAGCCACCGGCGCCAACGCTGCCCTGCTCACCAGGCTGGGTATCCCGTTCCGCTCAGTGACGATTCACCCCGGCCAGCACGCCGGCTACTATCCTGGCAGCACGCCCCTGCACATCAAGCTGCTGTACGGAACAGACGGCAAGCTGTTCGGCGCTCAGGCGACCGGCTATGACGGCGTGGACAAGCGCATCGATGTCCTGGCAACGGCCATCCGAATGGGTGCAACCGTGGACGACCTCACAGACCTGGAACTCGCGTATGCACCTCCCTATGGCAGCGCAAAGGACCCCGTCAACATGCTGGGTTTCGTCGCCCAGAACGATCTGACACAGCTCGCAGAGTCTGTCGCACCGGAACAGCTGAATGATGAGCTGGCCCGCGGAGCGCTCCTGCTGGACGTGCGTCAGCCAGAGGAAACGTCGTGCGGCGTCATCCCCGGGGCAATGACCATTCCCCTGCCGGAACTGCGCGCACGGCTGAATGAGCTGCCCAGGGACCGGAAGATCATCGTCACCTACTGCAAGGTCGGCCTGCGCGGATACGTAGCACAGCGTATCCTGGCACAGCATGGGTTTCAGGTCGCCAACCTGAGCGGCGGCTACACCAGCTGGGAAGCAGCGACCACGAAGGGGATTGAGGCAGAGGCCGTTCCGTTGGAGCGCGAGGCGGACGACCAGCAGACACGTGCCGGCGCCGCACCCGCCAGACAGGAGGCACAGACTGTCGAAATCGACGCCTGCGGCCTGCAGTGCCCGGGTCCTCTGCTCAAGCTCAAGGAGGCACTGGACAAGACCGGCCCCGGCGACCTTATCAAGGTGACCGCGTCCGACCCAGGATTCTACGCCGATGTCGCGGCCTTTGCCCAGGGGCAGCACCTCGACCTGGTGGACCGCCAGCGCGGCAAACTGGTCACTGCCACCCTGCGCAAGCCTTTGCAGACTGTTCCGGCCCAGGGGTTCACAGTCGTCCCCGGCAAGGATGATGACCATGCGACCATCATTGTGTTCAGCAACGACCTCGACAAGATCATCGCCGCCTTTATCATCGCGAACGGCGCACAGGCCATGGGCAAGAAGGTCAGCATGTTCTTCACCTTCTGGGGTCTCAACGTCCTGCGCAAGGACGAGAACGTGCGCATCAAGAAG
>DAONFE010000065.1:0-3475 GCA_035403525.1 Candidatus Cryosericum sp. | reverse complement strand
TGGTGCCCAACGCCATACCGGCGCTGGACGTCCCCGTTACCTTCTCCCGGGCGCCCACCGCGATGATGGTTGGGTTCCTGTCCTCCCTTGCAGCCGGTGTCCTCAGCATGGTCCTGCTGCAGGCTCTTCACCTGCAGATTATCATTCCCGGCCTCGTGTCGCACTTCTTCACGGGAGCGACTGCCGGTATCTTCGGCAATGCAACCGGCGGCCGCCGCGGCGCCGTCCTCGGTGGATTTGCGAACGGTCTTCTTATCAGTATTCTGCCGGTCTTCCTGCTGCCCCTGCTCGGCCCTCAGCTCGGTTCTCTCAACACCATCTGGAGCGACGCCGACTTCCTGTGGGTGGGCATCGTGGTGGGTTGGATTGCGCGGCTGTTTCACTGATGATGGCGAGTGCAGGGATGCTTCGGCCCGAGTACCGCGGGCGGCGGAGTTGCGACATGAGGGAATGCAGCGCAGTACGGGCAGGCAGCGTGGGGAGGGGCATGCATGGACATTCTGCTTGACCTTGGACTGGTGACAATTGTGGCGGTCGTGGCCGGCTGGGCACTGGGTCGGGCGGGCATCACGCGGAACCTTGCCTACATGGTGGCGGGAGTTGTGGCGGGGTTTGTTCTGCGCCAGGTCATCCAGCCGACCCTGGTTGCGTCGTTTGACATCGTCACGGCCGCGGCGCTGGGATTTGTGACGTTCGGCATCGGCGAGGACATGAGCGTGTCGTCGCTGCGACACATGGGTGTACGCGGTCCCTCGCTCGCCGTGATCCAGGCACTGGTTACCTTCGTGCTTGTCTGCGCTGGCACCATCGTTCTGGGGCGGGCGGGTGCGTTCCACCTGGAGCACCTTGTTCCCGAGGCGCTCGTTCTGGCCGCAACAGCCACCTCAACGGCGCCAGAGGCGACATTCGAGGTTATCCGACGGCTCAGGGCGCGTGGTCCTGTGACCGAGGCCGTAAGCGTGGCGGTCACGCTGGACGACACGGTTGGCATCATCGTGTTCGACGTCTGTGTCGTTGTTGCGCGTGCAATGATGGGCGAGGGCGTCGAGCCGGGGTGGGGTGTCGTGGCCGCGTCGATGCGCGAACTCGGCCTGTCCATCGTGCTGGGGCTGATTGCCGGTGCGGCGTACGGTGGCGCTGTGAGGCTCCTGCGGTCAAGGAGCCAGACCCGGGTCCTGGGCATCGGCATGGTGCTTCTGGTGATCGGGCTGAGTCGCACCTGGGAGCTGTCGCCCCTGCTGTCCTGCCTGACTCTGGGGGGCGTCATTGCGACCATGCTGCCCTCCTCCGAGCTGGTGTTCGAGGATATGGACGAATGGTCGGTTCCCGTGCAGGTCGTTTTCTTCTTCCTTGCGGGCGCCACAGCCAACTTTGGTCTGCTGCGCCAGCTGTGGCCCATCGCTGCCGCCTATGTGCTTCTGCGGGTGGTCGGGAAACTGCTTGGTTCGCGTCTGGCTGCCGTGGCCGTCCATGTCTCCCCCAGCGTGCGCAGGTACCTGGGCCAGGCAATGCTGCCGCAGGCGGGTCTTGCCGTGGGACATGCCCTGCTTATCACGAGCCTCTTCCCGGACCTTGCCTACATCACAACGACGGTGATCGTCTCCGTCCTGCTCTTTGATGTCGTGGGGTCGTGGATGACGGCTCGGGCGCTGGTGCAGAGCGGGGAGGCCCAGCTACCCGGGCAAGCCACAGCGACCAGATAGGGTGCGACGGCCTCAGGTGGCCGCAGAAGCTCCCGCGTCTATCTGGCCAAGCGTGCGCATGATGACGCTGCGCAGGAAGCGCTCGTCACCAAGCCGGTTCTTGAGTGCGGTTTCCAGCGCGCCGACGGGATAGAGGTTCTGCGGCGCACGCGTATCGCTCCACAGGTTGCTGGAGTAGTGAACGGCGATGGCTGCGGCAAGGTTGGCGAGGTGAACTGCCTCCGTGAGGCCCATGACAGGCAGCTCGACGCGGACCAGGTTGGCCATCCGGCTGGCAAAGGAACCGACGTCGCGCAGCCGCAGGAAGAAGCTCATCTTGCTGCTTCCGCTGCCATCGCTGTAGCGTATCTCGAAGAGCGGAGTGCGCTGACCTGCTCTCAGGTCAAGCACGGCCTGAAACTGCTCGCCCGCAAGGTACGCTTCCTGCACGTTCTTGATGATGCCCGCCAGCTTCCCTGTTCCCGCGGCGAGGCGGTGCTCGTAGGGAATGGGTCCGTCCGTCACGACCGCCTGGACCTCGGGACGGTCCACTTGCTTCTGGGCGATGTCGTGCTCCAGCTCCTGCATGAGGTTGTTGAGCTCCTGACTGAAGTCGCCCGGGTCCGGGCTCGCTGCCCTGCGCACCTCGTAGGCGATGTCGAACGGACAGGACGGGTCGCTTGCCAGGACGAGGCGGCTCATATCCGGGTCCGGGGTGTTCGTGACAAAGTAGCGGCGCACTTCTTCGTCGCACAGGGAACTTGCCACTTCGTGCGCATGCGGTCCGCACATCTGCATGCAGCCGGCGGCTACCGAACCGAAGACGCCGTAGAAGGGTGGGAGCCCGTCCACGATGCCGTGCATGTCGATGCGCCGGACACCGTCCACGAACGCGGCCCGGACACCCGAGGCCTCGTCGAACGCAGCGGCAGGAACGGGTACAGGCGCCCAGGCAGCGAGGTCGTGGCATTCGGTCGTGGCCACCACCTCATACGAACGTTTCTGGTCCGTCAATGTGACCTCCGTGGAACCGGTGTAGACGCTCTGCCAGTAGTCGGGACGGATTCTCATCACGCCCTGTCCCGTGGCACGATGTGCGCCGAACCGTTTGTGTTGGTTACCTGGAGGACGGTGTCGAAGCGCTCGACCAGGTCCGCGCGGTGCGTGATGATGCCGATGAGCGAGCCGTCGCGCCGAAGCGATTCCAGCACGTCGGCGACGCCCTGGACAGTGCTTTCGTCCAGGGTCCCGAAGCCTTCATCGATGAAGAAGCTGTCGAGATTGACGCTGATCGACAGCAGGTCCTTGACTGCGAGGGCCAGCGCCAGCGACGCCAGGAAGGTCTCTCCCCCTGAGAGGGTCGCCACGTCGCGGGGGCCTGCCGCGCTGTACGCGTCCTGCACCATCATCTGGTCCCCCGCCAGCTGCAGCTCGAAGCGGCCCTTGCTCAGGCTGTCGAGGTGGCCGTTAGCCGTCACCAGCAGCTGCTCGAGGATACCACCGCTGACATACGCGACCATGCCCTTGCTGCTGAAGTCCCGGGCAATCTGCTGATATGTCGCAAGGGCATGCGTCACCTGTTCCCTGCGCACTGTCCGGTCGACGAGGAAGGCACGACGGGCGGTAATGTCGTCCAGCACACGACGCGCCTCTGCAAGCTCTCCCTGCGCCCGGGCGGCTGCTGCCGCGGATGTGTCCCGGGCGGTCTGCACCCTCTGCAGGTCGTCGTCCGTGGGCAGGTCCGGGCCCAGCTCCTGACCAAGCATCTGTTCCTGCGCGGTCAGGCTCGTGAC
>DAONFE010000064.1:0-3669 GCA_035403525.1 Candidatus Cryosericum sp. | reverse complement strand
TGATGACACAGGAGGAACGGTCAGAGGAAACGCGGGGACGCATTCTTGCCGCGGCGGCCGACAGCTTTGCCCGGCAGGGATATGACGTGAGCAGTGTTGACGACATCTGCCGCCTGGCCGGCGTCAGCAAGGGGGCCTTCTATCACCACTTTCCCAGCAAGAGCTCCGTCTTCATCGCTCTCCTCGGGGCATGGCTGGATGGCCTCGACCAGCGGTTTGTTGCAGCACAGGCACAGGGTGGCACCGTTCCTGAGCAGATTGCGGCCATGGCGCGGGGCGTCGGCGACATCTTCCAGGTGGCGGGCAGCAGCTGGAACATCCTGCTGGAGTTCTGGGCGAAGGCAAAGACCGAACCGGAGGTCGCGGCGAGCATGGTTGGGACCCTCCGCAGGTATCAGGCGATGTTTGAGGCGCTCCTGCAGCGTGGTGTTTCGGAGGGCAGTCTGCAGGCGGGCGACACCGGCCTTGGGGCTGCCGTGCTCCTCAGCATCGTGCTGGGTACGCTGCTGCAGGGTCTGCTGGACCCACAGCGAGGGGACTGGGGCGGGATGCTGCAGCGGCAGCTTGCTCAGGTAATGACATGCATGGAAGGGAGGACCGCATGAACGTCCTGGTGACGGGAGCATTCGGAAACGTTGGAACGTATGCGATTGACGCGCTGCTCCTGCGCGGAGCGACAGTCCGGTGTCTGGACGTGCCGTCTGCGCTGTCGCAGCGCAAGGCCCGGCGCTACGCGCGCAGAGTCGAAGTCCTGTGGGGCGACATTCGTGACAAGGCGCTCGTCGCGCATGCCGTGCAGGGCGTTGACGCCATCGTGCACCTGGCCTTCATCATTCCGCCCAAGAGCGAGGAGAACCCCGCGTGGGCGGAGACCATCAACGTCGGCGGAACCTGGAATCTGCTGCAGGCAGCGCTTGCGACGCAGGCTCGGCCGCGCATTGTGTTCAGCTCATCCATTGCACTCTATGGCCGCACACAGCACCTGCCTCCGCCGCGCAGGGTGGACGAGATGCTGCACCCCTACGAGGACTACGCATATCACAAGATGACCTGTGAGCACATGCTGCACGCCTCGGGCCTGCCGTGGGTCATCCTGCGGTTCGGCGCGGTGCCCCCCGTTGAGCTGCGCGAGCTGGATCCCCTGATGTTCGAGGTACGGCTTGAGGACCGCATGGAGTACCTGGCGCCGATGGACGCCGGGACGGCGGTCGCCGAGGCGGCCATGAAACCCGGGTTGGAAGGCCGGACTCTGCTCGTGGCGGGCGGACCCTCCTGCCAGGTGACCGGGCGGCAGTTCATGGAGCGCTCCCTGCAGGCGCTGGGCATCGGCATGCTGCCGGAGACGGCGTTCTCGCAGACGCCCTACCACTGCGACTTCATGGACACCGACGAGAGCGAGCGCCTGCTGCACTACCAGCAGCACAGTTTCGAGCAGACGCTGGCCCTCCAGCGGCAGGCCCTCGGCTGGAAGAGGGCGCTGGTACCCATCGCCGCGCCATTCATCCGTCACCGGCTGCTGAATCTCTCGCCCTACTACCGTCCGGAGGGACGTAAAGGAGCTTCCCGGGACCAGCGCGACTGAGGCGGCGGCACGTAGCATTTCCCTGCGCGCACACTATACTGTGCCCGAGGACTGGTGCCGGCGCGGCTGAGGGCCGGCGGAGGAGACACGCATGAAGCACGCCGCAGGTTGGCTTGTGCACGCTGGGGCTCGGGCGGTGACGGCGTGAGCGGAACGTCGCGCGAGTACTACTTCATCATACCGGATGCCCAGGACGAGCGCGTCCTCGTGTTTCCGGAGGGCGCGGCATGGACCCTGCCTCACGCGGCAGGGCCGGGGGCTTCCCGGTGGCAGGCGACGGCGCAGGTGAACCAGGTCGCGAATGAAGCTCTCCAGATCCGTGCGACGACACGCCGCTGCGTATCTACCGACATGGACCCCGGTTCTCCCGTGCAGGAGCTGGTGTATGCCATCGAGAACCACGCGCTGACGTGGACCCTGCCCTCGGCTGCGCGGTGGCTGGACGCCGCGGAGGCCGCCTCCCTGCCCCTTGCAACGCCGGGGATGAAGCGCGTGCTGGAGGAGTGGTTCGCGTGGGTGCATGCGGCCGACACGACGCTGCGCGTTCCGTGGTACCAGCCAGGCTGGACCAATGAGGCGGGGCGCTGGATTGTGCAGCAGCTCGCGGTGCTGGACAGCAAGCCCACCGGGCCCGTGGAGCAGGTCTGCTCATGGCAGCGCTCATGCGTCATGCGGCTCCCGACCACGCACGGCATGGTCTACTTCAAGGCGGTGCCGGCGGCTCTGGGCCAGGAGGTGGACGTCACCGTCCTGCTTGACCACGAATACCACGGCATGGTGCCCGAGGTCCTTGCCATCGACGCGGACCGGCGCTGGATGCTCATGCGCGACATGGGAGCGCAGACGCTGGACGCGGTGCCGGGGCTGGAGCAGTGGAAGGCGGCGGTGCGCACCTATGCTCAGCTGCAGGTCGACTGGGTGGACGTGACGCGCAGGTTTTCGGTGGCCGGCTGCCCCAGCCGCGGGCTCCTGCAGCTGGTCGAGGCCATTGACCGGCTGCTCACGGATACCGTGGCGCTCAGGCCAGGGCAGGAGGACGGCCTCACCATGAAGCAGATCCATGCGCTGCACTACCGCGCCCGGGCGCTCAAGATAGCGGCACACCGTCTGGGTACGCTGCGGCTGCCCACCAGCGTGGACCATGGCGACTTCTGGGCGGGGCAGATCATCAGGGGCGCGAACGGGCCCGTGTTCATCGACTGGTCCGACGCGTGCCTGTCGCACCCGTTCCTGTCCATGGCGTTCTTCTCGGACCCCGATGAGCTGCGCCCGTACCTTGGGGACATCCCCGACGCCAGCGCGCAGCTGCGCGACGCATACCTCGAACCGTGGACCGTCTACGAGCCTTATGACACGCTGACGCAGGCGTGGAGCATCGCCTGCTCCCTTGCTCCCCTGAGCAGCGCGCTGCTCTACCATGACCGCATCCTCCCCGTCACCGAGGTGAAGTGGGAGCTGGAGAACATGATTCCCTTCTTCCTGCACAGTGTTCTGCGCCATCAGGGAGAGGCCCTCCCCACGCTGGGCATGGCAGACTATGAGCAGCAGGCCGAGTCCTTCGAGTACGAGCAGGAGGGTCTGCAGAGTGTCGAACCTGCATCCAACGTCCGCTCCCAACTGGACGTCCAGCGCCTGAACCTTCCGCACTGAACCTGCGTCTGCAATTGTGAATGCCTGAGTGCCTGGCACCAGGGCATTCACAATCTGGTCAGAGGGGCTTGACGGGAGTGGAGTAAACGCGCTCGGCTGGTACGCTGACCAGCTCGCGCTCGGGATACCGCAGGGCAGTCAGGCTTCCCCCGTGGACACAGCCGGTGTCGATGTCGATGGTGTTGCCAACCCAGACGGCGCGTGTCACGGGCAGGTGGCCCCAGACGACCAGGGCGGTTCCTGTGTAGGCGTGTGCCCAGTCGACCAGCACCTTGATGCCGTAGGCGTCACGCTCGCCTGTGGGCGTTCCGAAGAGGGCGGTGTCGCGGGTCCGGGGCGAATCAGTGCCTTGAAGCTCAGCGGGAAGTCCGGCATGGGCGATGACCAGGTTGCCGCGGTCGAGGACAAGGTGCGAGGGCAGGCTGCCCAGGAACTCG
>DAONFE010000063.1:0-3698 GCA_035403525.1 Candidatus Cryosericum sp. | reverse complement strand
TCGCAATACCCTGTTGATGGGACGGTGTCGTTCTGAACAACAAACCGCCGAGGCAGATTGCAGTCGGTCACGTCTGGGCTAGACTGGGCGTACTCGCTGAACAACGAAAAGGAAGGAGCAGACGCATGGAGCAAAGCGGAAACGGATTCTGCATACGCAATGCGGAAGAGTTTCAACGGTTGGTTCAGTCGCGGGGCAAGTCCTCACGACCTGGTCGTCGTCGACATCGGCGTGGCCCGGTGGCGCGCACCCCTCCGATACTCTTGGATACCTCTCCTTGGGGCCCAACGATCGCCGGCTCTGGAGATGGTAGGTGTGATCTCGTTGCTACCCTCGCTATGTTAGCCCTTCTCAACTGCCACCAATGGGAGCCCAGCAAACACCGGGGGCTATTGATAGTGGCAGACACTTCCATGGAGGCACGCATGCTCGGCGTTGCTCTGCATGAGGCAGGGCTAGGTGAGCCTCGTGTCCACACGCTGGAGGACTTGCCGTGGGACCTTCACGACATGCAAGTAGTGCTGGTGTCAGCTACTGCCGACGATACCCTTCGAGACATGAGCCTCTTCAGCGCAGCCGGGGCGTTGCCATACGCCATCGTCTGCAACACATCTGCGAAAGTAGGCCGGCAGTGGGACACATCGGCACACGCGCGGTACCAGATACTGAGGGCTGATGCCACTGTGATTCGCACGCTGGCCGGCAGCGCTGTCAGATGGGTCGTACCTCTTGACGGCCTTCCGCCGAATACGGGCGAATGGGAGCGTGTGACCGTGGAAGTACAGGAACCACGTCGCTCGCTCTTACTCGTCCCCTGCCTCGACGGGAGCGTGCTGATATCCACCGTTGGCAAACAAAACACCATCAGCCTCGCCACATCCATTGCCATCAGCTTGCCACAAACCGTCGGTCTGTTTCTCGACGAAGGCGTGGGGCTGGATCCGTTCTACACACACTCGGTATTCCACACGGGCAACCTCCTCTTCGATCCCGTTGATTCTCTCGAACCGCCCGCGGCAGTCAGTGACTCAAGAGCAGGCGGACAGCGAACGCCCAGCAGGGCGACTCCCGCACCCCGGCTTGAACTACCTGAGGTCAACCGGGTGAAGACCGGAGCATCTCCTACTTCGGCAGATCATACCCGCCACTACGAGGATGAGTATTGGTATGACACCGAACGTGAGAAGGATGCACAGGACCGGCGGCAAAGTGGCAGAATCTCCTATAGCGACGTGGGCATCAAGCGACAAAGCCCGCGGGATTCTGGTATCACGCCGGAACAGATGGAGCAGCTCCGTAGAATGAGGGGCACACCAGGTGAGGATCAGTAGATGTACCTCAACTCAGACTATCTTGGAAGCCGGTATCGTATCGTCAGCGTGGCCCCTCGTCCCTTTGGCGGCATGGACAGGATTGTGTCACCGTCGTGCATGGCCGCCATCATAACATTGCAGCAGGTCGGCATCGCATGATGTGCGCCTGGGTATCCGCCGAGGGCGCGGTGCAGCGCCCCGGACGTCACGTCGACATAGCTGCCCACGGACGTAGCGAAAACGGCGTTCAGTGCGCGCCGAAATGTCTCGGCGTCTGGCCGACCTGCTGCTCCGGATTCTATCATGTCCATTGAAGGCCTCCTCGGTTGTCGCGAGACCGCAGCCGACAGCTGGCACGGCTGAACGGCGTCGCTCTTCCCCAACTCCCGGTTGATTGCCACGATTTGTTCGCCCATGCTCATGCCGGCGAAAGGCGTCTCAAACCGTATATCCAGCCCGCCAAAGGCGCGTTCAGTGATCTCAATGTACTCCCGTCCTCCCAGAATAACGATGATGGAGTATCTCGCCAACTGGTGCTTGAAAACTTGTGTCTGGATGTACTCGGCTGTCACAGGATGGGTAGACGGGTCCTTGAATGTGACGTTGTAGGGTCCTGGAATGATAAAGTCAGGGTCGATGAGGCCATACTTGCCCGAGAGAATCATCCAGTCACAGCCCTGGGCCTCCGCATACCGTCGGTTAGCCCGGAAGTACGAGCCGGTGTAGGCGTCTTTGGCCGCCGTCGGCCCAGCATCCGGGTGTTTGGCCCAGATCTTGCTCTTGCCGCAGGCAATGATAACAAGCTTCATACGTGTCCTCCTCCGCTAAGCAGACAGGCGATTTCCATGTGCATATGCACAGTGTGGTGCCCACTCACAAGCTGTGCACGCAGGATCCTGAGGTCTGCAGACCGTGCGGCCAAGATCCCACAGGATAAGGTCGTAGATGCCGGGGTACTCCGGGTGCAGTTCCCGCGCACGATAGATGACGTCGTCAACAGAAGCGTCCTGCGGGACAAACCCCATTCTCGCATAGACTCGTGTGACCTGCACGTCGGCCGAGATGTCGATGGAGGAACAGTCCGCCAGCTCTACGCGAAGATCGCGGTACAAGATGTTGACCGCCATGTTGGCGATCTTGGGGCCCACGCCTCGAAACCCAAGAAATCGGAGCACCAGTGTTCCGCTTGACGGTCTGCCTCCCCAGATGTTGCCGGCGTTGCCTCCGTACTGATCTTGAATACGATGGAGAGCCAAGTACATGTTGCCGGCCATGAGCGTGTTGAACCGATGAAGGGGATGCGGATGCATCATTGCGAATGCTAGCTCATCTGCCGACTTCTCAAGCAGAAACGGCAACTCGAAGGAGCCAAGACGTTGCTGTAGTTCATAGGGAATACTCCATGCCTTCTCGGCTTTCATCTGCCGATCCATCACGCAGGCAACAACATACGCGTGAGGATGCCCTTTGATATCCTTGACAAGTTCATCGGCTGCTGCTGGCACCGCAAATGGGTAAGGTACTGCGGGCTTGGACAATTGCTCTAGAGCTTTGGCAACCAGTTCCTCATGAAGCGCCATGACATCTGTCTGTCCCATGTCTCCGGTTCACTCCTCTTCTCGGTGCTCGTCGCGGCAGGTGTTAGCGATTAGTCTGTCTGCTCTCATCAACAATGTCCTGCACGACCTTCTTGCAGGCCTCCAGTGTCGTCGTGCTCATGCCGGTCCGATGGCCGACAATCACGTCGATGAGGTCTTTGCCGTGAACAACACGAACGGGAACAACATCGTTCACTCGTCGGAGCTCAAGCCCTGCCGGCACTGATGTTGCAGCAGGAAACGCCAGAACTGGTTCCACGTACACCTTCGTGTCCAGCCGCTCTGACAGCGCAATCTTCAGTTGCCAGGACTCCTGGCTCGCCTGACGCTCATAGTTCTTCTTCGTCTCATCGTCGCCGCGTATCTTCAGACGTCCGTGCTCTAGCTCGATGGTGCCACGATTCGACTTTGTCTCGATGACGAAGATGCCAGTAGGTCCTACAACCACGTGATCAAGGTCCCCATATCCCATGGAGAGGTTGCGGAACACAGAGTACTTGGTCTCGTCGAGGGTATGGAGAATCTTGTCGATATCATCTTCGGCTGCGCGCTCACGCCGATTGATGGCAATTTCCTCATTGAACTTTGCGACCACGGGTCCCAATTGCTGCGGAAGAAGGATGAGGAGGACACATCCATAGAGAATCAAGAACCCGACACCGACCCATCCAAGCGTCCTGCTGCGGGCAAACCAGCCGTCATACAGATGCCATCCCCCCGCAGCGACTGCAGCAAGGAGAACAACTCCAGCGGCGGCGGAGAATCGCCGGGCGAAGTTGACGCGGTC
>DAONFE010000062.1:0-4011 GCA_035403525.1 Candidatus Cryosericum sp. | reverse complement strand
CCCGGCAGGTATCTGGAGCAGGACCGCGCCTACCGCAGTGAGGAGAACGTCTTCGAGCACTACAGCAAGGAGGAGCGTGACCGTCTCTTTGGCGTTCCTCCCGCGACCGTGTGGGAAAACATGCAGATGCTGGAAAAGCTGCCGGACCGCATCCGCGTGCTTGGAGCAGGCGACACGCTCACACCCCGCGTCATCCAGGCGTTCCGTGCAGCTGCCCTCGCGCGCTGGAAGCACGAGCTGCTGGCTCGAATCGTTCCGGATGACCTGGAAGTCGTCTGGTCATGCGCGCGCAGAGACCTTGACAGTACGCGGGCGCAGGAATTGTGGACCGATATCGACGCCCTGCGCCGCGAGCTGGCAGACGACACACCGGAGCAGCCATCGGTGTGCGGACAGCTTGTTGCCGCACTGGAAGGCGACCAGCTCGATCGGGCCTCACAGCTTCAGCTGGTGCTGACACAAAAGATGGAACAGCTCCGACAGTTGGAGGACGAGTACCAGAAGCTGGTCTTCTAGTGTTTCGCTGACTGATGGTCGTCTACTGCGGGTCCCCTCCGTCAAGGTGACTCGTGCAGTGCGGGCATCGTATTGCGTCCACCGGGATTTCCGACTTGCAGTACGGGCACACCTTTGTTGTTGGCACGGCAACAGGAACAGTTTTTTTCTCCATCATTTCCCGCATCCTGTTCATGCCCCTCACCATGAGGAAGATGACGAGCGAGACGATGAGGAAGTCGATGATGTTGTTGAGAAACAGACCGATATTGATGGTTGGAGCGCCGGCAGCCTTGGCCTCTGCAAAGGTGGCGTACTTCTTCTCGCTCAGGTTGATATAGAGGTTGGAGAAGTCCACATGGCCGAGGATAAGGCCGATGGGCGGCATCAGGATGTCATTCACGAGGGATGTCACAACCTTGCCAACAGCACCTCCGATAATGACGCCGATGGCCAGGTCGATCATGTTGCTCTTCAGGGCGAACTTCTTGAACTCATTCCACATGGCTCACCTCCGCGGGGAAGTATACCACCCCGCCGCCGGATCACCCGCCCTCGTGGCTCAGGTTGGGACCGATGAGTGTTCCACGGGTGTTGTACGGGCCGCCAGAGAGCGTATACTACTGCGCGTGAAGAGCAAAAGGATGTGACAGGATGCCTCCTCCCAGACAAGGAAAACTCGTGCTCCGTTCGATACGCACCGGGCCTCCTCAGCGAATCCTGCTGAGTTTCGCGCTTGTCATCCTTACAGGGGCACTCCTGCTCATGCTGCCACAGGCGAACACGGGGACCAGCCCGGGGTTTTTGCGCGCTCTGTTCACAGCGACCAGTGCAACATGCGTGACTGGTCTTGTCCTGTTCGATACCGGGACATTCTGGTCGCTGTTCGGTCAGATAGTCATCATTGTCCTCATCCAGGTCGGCGGCCTCGGCTACATGGTGCTGACGACCATCCTCATGGCGTCCTTCCGTAACAGGCGCCTTGGCGTCCGCCAGACCGGCGACTTCTGTGAAAGCACCCCGCTTCCCTCGCACCGCGACCCTCGCAGCTTCGCCAAGTCCATCGCCGTCATCGTGCTCGTGAGCGAGGGGCTGGGAGCGCTCATCCTTTCGGTCCGCTTCGCCCGCGACATGTCCCTCGGCAAGGCAGTCTGGAATGGCGTGTTTACCAGTATCAGCGCCTTCTGCAACGCAGGGTTTGACGTTCTCGGCCGGGGAATGACCAGTCTGGAAACCTATGCGAGCGACATGACGGTCAATCTCGTGGTGCCCCTCCTCATCATCCTCGGAGGCCTGGGCTTCGTCGTCATCGACGAGGTGGCACACCACTTCGTGCGACCCGTTCACAAACACCTGTCCACACACGTGCGCGTCGTGCTCCTGCTCACTGCGATTCTCGTCTTCGGCGGGGCTGCCACCATCTACCTCCTTGAGCGCACGAATCCGTCGACGTTCCGACCCCTGCCACTCCGCACACGCCTGCTTGCCTCGTGGTTCCAGTCAGTGACCGCCCGGACTGCGGGATTTGACTCCATTCCCATGGCGGCACTGCACCCATCAACCCTCATGGTCATCATTGCTCTCATGTTCATCGGCGCCTCGCCCGGCGGAACCGGCGGTGGCGTCAAGACAACCACTTTTGCCGTAGTTCTCGGCTTCGTGTGGAGTGCGCTCACAGAGTCCGAACAGGTACATCTGGGCAAGAGGGGGATCCGCATGGACAGCGTGAAGAAGGGCATCGTCGTGTTCACGCTCAGCCTGGGAATCGTCGCCACGGCAACCTTTCTGCTGGCTATCATGGACGGTCACAGATTTTCTACTCTGAATCTGCTGTTTGAGGTAACGTCCGCTTTTGGAACGGTTGGCCTCAGCACAGGGCTTACCCCCAGCCTGTCGCCGGGGTCCCAGATCGTCCTCATTGCAACCATGCTGGCGGGACGCGTCGGAGTCCTGACAGCCATGCTCACACTTGTGGCGCCGGTCCAGAGTAGAATTGAGCACCACATTCGTTTCGCGGAAGACGACGTCGTCATCGGATAGGAGGACAGGCAATGAGGCAGCAGATTGGTGTGGTTGGACTGGGTAAGTTCGGGCGGTCATGCGCCATCCGTCTGGCACAGCTGGGCTTTGAGGTCCTTGCCATCGACGACAAGCAGGAAAACGTTGACAGCGTCAAGGATGACGTCGCGCTGGCAGTCGTTGCCGACAGCACCGACCCGGATCAGCTCAAGGCTGCAGGCATCACCAACTGCGACACGGTAGTCCTGACCATCGGAGCCGAGATCGAGCGGAGCGTGCTGACGGCCGCAGTCCTCAAGGAGATCGGCATCAAGCATCTGGTCGCCAGGTCATCCTCGGACCTGCATGGAAGGCTCCTGCTGCGCATCGGCGCGGACGACGTGGTCTTCCCGGAACATGACATGGCCATCCGCCTTGCGAACCGTCTCAGCCTCTCGAGCCTGTATGACTTCCTTGAGTCTTCGCCAGACTACGACATCCTCGAGGTACCGATTCCCAAAGCGGCCGCCGGCAAGACACTGCGGGACCTGGACTACCGCGCACGCTTCGAAATCAACGTCGTCGGCATCCGGCGGGGTGACGAAATCCTCGTGACCCTCCATTCGGACGACGTCCTGCAACCAGGCGACCGCCTGATCATTCTGGGCAGTGTCGCCAATCTGCACCGCTTTGCCAACCAGACACGGTCCTAGGGCGGGGCTCTCGGGAACACCGGTACGCCGGACAGCGGCACTGCTGCTGGTCCTGTGCCTGATTGCCAGTGCCTGCGGCTGTGCCCCGACGGACAGCCAGGTTATGGCCATCGGCTCGTACGACATGACCAGCGTCAACCAGTTCCTTGCGTCGGCGGCGCGGGCGGCGCACGGGCTTGCCCTGGTTGTCGTCAAGGATGGAGCGGTTATAGAGCAGACGGGCTACGGACGGTTTGGTCCGGGGACTGTCGTCGACATCGGCTCATCGTCACGCTGGCTGGCCGCCGCGGCAATGATGACGCTCGTCGATGCAGGGCTCCTAGGGCTGGACGACCCTGTTTCCATGTATCTCCCGGAGTTCACCGGCTCGAAGGCGAACATCACGATCCGCGAGCTTTGGTCGTTCTGTTCAGGACTGCCAGCAGCAGACCCTTCGCTGACAGACCGCACCATCACGCTCGAAGAGTGCGTCAGACGCATTGCCGAGAAGCCCCTGCTCACCCCTCCCGGACAGGTAGTAGTGGACGGCTTTGCCTCCATTCAGGTCGGTGCACGGGTCTGCGAGGTCATTTCGGGTATGACATGGCAGGAGTTTTTCCGCACGCGCATCGCAGAGCCTCTTGGCATGGGAAGCACCAGCTTCAACCTTATGGGTTTCAACCGGAATCCCTATGTGGCGGGAGGAGCGCGCTCGACGGCGGACGATTACGCGCGTTTCCTTTCCATGCTGCTTGACAAGGGCGTGTGGCAGGGAAAGCGTATTCTGTCTGCCGAAGCAGTGGAAGAACTGGAACGGGACCAGGCT
>DAONFE010000061.1:2775-4012 GCA_035403525.1 Candidatus Cryosericum sp. | reverse complement strand
ACCTTGGACGAGGCGATGGTGCGCCGAATCCAGATGGCATACCCTTCCCCCGCCGCGAGGTTGCCGAGAGCAAGCCCCGAAGCGTAGGCGGTGCAGTTGTGCGCGAACGTGACCGCAGGGTCAGGAGCGGTGCTTTCGTCAGCGATTGTGTCTGCCGTGCCGTCCTTGCCCGCGAGGTCGAGGCCGATGTCAATCTCCGTGTTGGTCGTGTTCGCTTCAATCCACACCTTCGCGGACGAAAGGGTCAGGGTCGCGTGTTCGTTGTGAATGTAGATGCAGCGGTACTCTATATCCCCCGCCGCGGCTTCCGCGCCCGTCACATCGTCGAAGATGGAGTTGAACGTCTTGGTTTTGGTAATCACGCCCCCGCCAGCGGTAGACATTGCCCCGCCGAGCGCGGCGGCTGGGTCGGTGTTGCTTGCCCCGCCAGAGAGTCGCCAGATGAGATCGGTCGTTGCAATAGCCATAGCGCCCTCCTAGCGGAAATCAGCGACGACTTTGAGGGTCGTGCTGCCCGCATACGTGCCCGTGGTCGTGACCTTGACGCGGAACTTGTCGCCCAGCAGACCGTCAATGACGGTGTTATCCGCAAGGGAACCGTCCGTGATGGTGGCGGCGGTCGTGACAGGGGTGAGGCCGGAGAAGTTGTAGAGCTTGGAAAGGGTCGAGGTCGTTCCCGCGAAGTTGGCAACGTCCACCCACGTCGCGCCGTCGTCAAACGAGGTCTGGAGCCACGCCTTCGCGGTCGTGCCGCCGGAGCCGTAGGTGAAGATGAACTCCACGCTCATGGCGGTGATGGGGTAATCCATATTGGCGGCAAAGAGTTTTCGCGGTTCAAAGGTAGAACCCACAGCCCCCGTGAGTGCGGTCGTAATCGTTGCAGAATAGAGCGTCAGCATCATGCCCTCCTAACGGTGGGGGCTGGCATGATACCAGCCCCCGAATGTGCTACGCGGACGGCGGTTCGCTTGCGGGAGGTTCCTCCACCGACATGACAGGATTGTCAAGGCAGGCGAGCCGAGCGTCCACGTCCTTATGAAGTCGCCCGGAAGATAACGTAGTCGATCTGTGCCTGGTTCGAGGTGTTGGCTGCGGACAGGGTGATGATGAGGTGGTTGGTGGAAGGGATTGCGCTTGCGATATACGCGGCCTGCGTCGGCGCAACCCTGAACGTGCACTGCACAATGTCCGTAGCGGCAACGCCCGTGATGGTCGTGTCAAGTGACGCGCCGGAACC
>DAONFE010000061.1:0-2675 GCA_035403525.1 Candidatus Cryosericum sp. | reverse complement strand
GGTATTGAGTTCCGTTGCGGTAATCGCCCCTTCCCCTACCGTAGCAGCGGCGACCTCAGATGATGCGAAGAATGGGAACTTCGTCCTAGCCATGCATCACCGCCTAGGCCGCAGGAATGTTGATGTAGCGAATGAAGAAGTAGGCCTCTCCCGCCGTGGCGTCGCCCGACGCGATGGTGAAGTAGATGTCGGTGTCGCTCGTAATCTTGATCCACGAACTCATGGTGACGTTGTTGATGGCAGGAACACCCGCCGTCACCGTGTCAGCACTCACCCCCGCCATGTCAGCGCAGAGCTGTGTGCCGCCAGAGGTCGTTCCCAGCGTTTCAGCGTCGCCCGACCCAGAGAACGCGGTCGTGCAGATGTAGGCGACCTGATTGACGATGCAGTTTGCGGGCAGGGTGCCCAAGATGTAATCCCCCTGCGCCCCGCCCAGCTCATCGAAGCTGTAGTGGAGCACCATCGTCTCCTCTACGCCGTACTGCGGTGAACCCCAGACAGTCTTTCTCCGAGGGTCTTTCTTGCAGTCATAAATCGTTGCCATTACTCCTCCTTCGGTTTGCCACGCAGCGGCACAAGGCGGGGAAGGCCGTCAGGAAACAGGCCTTCCCAGAACGTCCGTGCCGACTGCTTCTCCAAGTCAGTTGAACCCATGATGAGGTTGTATTCCCCCTCCGTGAGTTCCAGGGTCTCACCCTTCTTCCATTCCTCGGTTCGCCCGCTGATGGAAAGGGTGATGTCCTTGTCAGAGTCGTTCCGTACCCTCATGAAGCTCCTTCGTTCTGGTTAGGACAGTCCCTGGAGCAGGCCGCAGGACATGGGGAAGTCGCAGATGAGCTGGAGGGTGATGCCAACGGAACCTTCCAGCGTCTTCTTGCGGTTGGTGGGTTCCTGATCGACCCAACCCGACCACTGCAAGTTGTCCTTCGGGTGCACGGCGAGGTACATGTGGTCAGTGTTGATGAAGTACATCTCGCCGTTGGCAATCTTGTCGCTCCAGATGACATCGGCGCCCCAGAACTTGACCGCCGTGTCGGAAATGGCTTGCTGGGAGTTCATCATGCCGACCTTGTTGAAGGTCATGCTCCAATACTTCTCCCAGAGGGTCTGCGTGGTGACGATGAAGTCGGGGTACTTCTTGCCGTGCTTCTTGCACTCGTTCATCTTGGTCGCCAGAAGGTCGTAGGTGAGAGCCCCTGCGCTGGCGGTCAGGTTGGAACGGTAGAACGCGCCCTCCGCCTTCGAGCGGTCGATGTCGCCGATGGTGGCGTGGTTGGTGTAGTCCAGATACTCGTGGACGGAGGTGATGTGGTTCGTCCCGCCCGCCGACCAGAGGTCGCCCGCAAGGGTGTCCTGCATGTCGTCCTTGATAGCCTGCATGGTGACGGTGAGCAGGTTGACGATCTGCGCCTTGTCGGAGTTCTCCATGATGTCGATCTTATTGAGCGAGTTCCCCTTCCAGTAGTGCGCCCAATGGAAGTGGTTTTCCGTCAGGACATCGGCGGGGGTGATGGTGAGTGTGTCGTTCTTCTCATACGCTCCGCCGGAGCAGGTCTGAGAGTTGACGAGGGGAACCTTGATAGTACTTCCCCCGCCCACCTTGCGGGTCTTGGACATGAACCGCTTGATGGTCGGCTCATCTTCGTAGATGTTGTTGACGAGAGGGAGATAGAAAGAAGTAGTTGCAGCGTTCAGTTGTTCAATAATTGCCATGACTCCTCCTTCGCAGGGTCATGTCCTTCGTTACGTCAGGCCGTCAAATGCCTCCAAAGCTTTGTCTCCGGCTTCACGAAAATCGTGGGGGCGTTCTGCCCGCTTCGCCGCGCCGTTGGAAGCCCCTTCGACGACCGTTTTCGCGCCGAGGGACTTTTTGAGTTCTTCCAATCGTGCTTGCGCACGCTTCTCCGCGATGGTGTCCACCGCGTCGGGGTGCAGTTCGTAGTAGGTGCGCCGCAGGAGCTTCATCACCTTGTCGGGGCTGTCGATGGCGGTATCGGGGAGGTTGTCGGCGTTGTCCATGATTTCGAGGAGCAGTTCCTGCCACTCGGTATCAGGGAGGTCGATGCCCTCCTTCGCAAGGGCTTCCTTCCCGCTGTCCAGGGCTTGCTCGAACTGCGCCGTTTCTTGCCGCTCGGCGTAACTCATGTTCGAGGACACACCCTTTTCCAGCTCCGCAATCTTGGCTTTCAAGGATTCCAGCTCAGGGTCAGGCGGGGAAGCGAACAGGTCGGGAGCCTTCGCGGGTTCCGCGACAGGCTGTGCCTTCTGCTGCGCCATCTCCTCTTTCAGTTTGAGGAGTTCCGCCTTCTGCTGGTTCAAGGCTCGTGCTTTGCTGTCGTAGTTGACGCCGAGCTGGGCGTACTTGATGAGTTCGTCCCTGCTCTTGGGCGTCACCATTTTCCCGTTGGCCTTGAACGTCCACTCCTCGCCGTTCCACGTCGGCGTCTGCGCCGTTGCGTCTGATGACGGGGGCTTCTGTTCAGCGTCTGCGGGCTGCGGTTGCTGGGCCGTCTGCTCCGAGGTGTCCGTGAAGAAGGATTCGGGATCGACGGGGGTTGCAGCGTTGCCGTTCGTTTCGTCTGCCATAGGTCTACTGTTTGGCGAGAGTGACGTTCTGCTCGTCTACCGCCGTCACGGTGTAGGTATCGCCCTCTACGGCGTCAGGAAAGGACGCG
>DAONFE010000060.1:0-4036 GCA_035403525.1 Candidatus Cryosericum sp. | reverse complement strand
CCGGTCAGGTCCACGACCAGGCCTTCGCCCGAAAACAGCGTCTGCTTGAGACCCCCGATCGTGCGCACCCGGTATCCCATGGTCGCATCGAACGCCACCATGTGCCCGGTGTCCATGACAAGCCCCTCTCCGGGACCCAGCGTGACCGCGTGGATAGCCCCGTAGCTGGACAGGAACAGCGTCCCCACGCCCGTCGCCTTCAGCACGAACAAGCCCTCGCGGGAGAAGAACGTGCGCGCCCCGCCCCAGGACGTATCCAGCTCGATGCCCGGCGTCGCCGCAAGGAATGAACCAGACTGCACGAGCAGGGTTTCGCCTCGGAGTTCCCGTGCGGCGATGTCGCCGACCATGGTCGGCGCAAGCGTCAGCGTGCCGCCGCCGCTCTCCGCCGTAAAGGTATTCTGAAACATGCTCTCGCCACCCACGGACCGCTTCAGAGCCCCCAGGAGACCACCCTTGGCTCCCGTATCCATCCGCATGGTGGAACTCATGCTGACCATGGAATCCGCCTCAGCGACAACAGCTTCCGACGGGTCGAGCTGCACTTCAAGCAGGGCATGACTAGGCTGGTACAGGATTCGGTAGCGCACAGACACCTCCACACACATGGGCCCTTGGGCCCTGCCTGAAGCGTAGGAAAAGCACGCTCGTTGTCAAGCATTAGGGCGCCGTGCCTCACCAGCCATGCCACCAGGGTCGCGGCCCTGGCGCTCTGGCTCAATCCCACAGACAGCCTACAATGGTCAGGGAGGTGAACGCATGCAGCTGGAACTGGTAGAGGTCACGAAGGAAGAGGACATGAACGTCATCATTGGCCAGACACACTTCATCAAGAGTGTCGAGGATATCTACGAGGCGGTCGTGAGTGCGGTCCCCGGCATCAAGTTCGGACTCGCGTTCAATGAGGCGTCGGGCGTGTGCCTGGTGCGGTGCGCTGGCACGGACGCGCACCTTGTGGACCTGGCCCGCGACAACGCGCTGGCAATCGGCGCGGGGCACATCTTTGTTCTGCTCCTTGGCAACGCCTATCCCATCAACGTGCTGAATGCCATCAAGGCGGTCCCGGAGGTCTGCACCATCTTTGCCGCAACGGCAAACACGCTGAAGGTCATCGTTGCCGACGACGGAGCAGGACGCGGGGTAATGGGCGTCATCGACGGCCAGAAGCCGAAGGGCGTCGAAACTGACAAGGACGCAGGGGACAGGAAGGCTCTGCTGCGGCGCTTCGGCTATAAGTTCTAGGGACTGCGGGATGCCACGACGGTTATCAGGACAATCGTTGCGATGAGCCACACCGCCGTCATCGTCCCCCCTATGATGAGGGACCGGTGGGCACGCTCGCGGTCAAAGGCCGCGCTGCCAACCAGGTCGAACATGTCCTGTGCCTCACGCGCGAACAGCACGGCAAGCAGGCCCAGGACAATGCCGCCGACCGGGACCACAATGGAGGCGATGGCAAAGTGCCACGCCAGCGCCGCAAGTTCCGACTGGCGGCGTATAACCGTGCCAAGGCGAACCCGGGACGGGTCGAAGAACGCGTCCAGCGAGGGGTCCCGCTCCCGCGCAACGTTCAGGATGGTGTCCGCCGGCTCAGGCTGGCTGACAGCAGCCTTCCCGTGTTCTGCCTGGGCCACAGCCCGCGGTTTGTCCTGGTGTTTGTTCCTGTGCCGTCTCGTCGCCATGCCGTTATCATACGCGCAGACGCCGCCGAGTAAAGGCCGGGCACCAGCTGCGGCCACTGCACCATGAACAGCCTGGAAGTTCTGGTACAGGGCTTTTCGTGGCGCGAGGCCTCAGGCGTGTGGCACGTGTCCTCGAATGTAACGCTCGTCCGTGACGAGGGCACTGCTCTTCTGGTAGACCTGGGAGCAGCAGACTGTCAGCAGGCGCTGCTTGAGGCACTAGCCAGCCGCGGCCTTCTGCCGCAGGACATACATGCTGTGGTGCTGACGCACATGCATGTCGACCACGTAGGGGCCCTTGCCCTGTTCCCGCAGACGCCTCTTGTCACCTCGCGCGGCGTCATGACTGGCAGCAGGTTTCAGTTCCGCCATCCGTCGACCCTGCACCTATCGGCCCACACGTTCCTGCTCCGCGTGCCCGGGCACACGTCCGGCGACCTTGCGCTGGGCTTCCACGAGGAAGATGGGACAGTCACCGTGGTCGCAGGCGACCTGTTCCCTGAATCGCTGGATCCCAATGCACCCACGATAGCCGAGGACCCGCAGGCGCTTGCCGACAGCAGGAAGCGCATCCTTGCCATGGCCGACCGGGTCGTCACGGGGCACGGCCCCGTCCTGCCCGTCAAGCGCTGAGGGAGACCAGGTCAGGCGCCGGTTGTGATGACCTCGGCAGTTTCCTCGCCGGAGCTTCTGATGATATGGTACCGGTGGACGATCGTCACGCACGGCGTCAGGGTTCCGCCGACCGAGCAGTACTTCTCAGCCGACAGCCTGATCGCGCGCTCGACGTCCGCGGCAGGCATCGTATCGCTGGTGACGAAATAGTCGACGAAGATACGTGTGAAGCGGTGCGGCAGCTCCTCCTGACGCTCGCCGGACAGTTCCACCCGGTAGCCCGAAAATGGTTGCTTCATCTTGCCCAGGGTTCCTGCCACGTGCATGCTCGTGCACGCCCCCAGTGCCATGAGCAGCAGTTCCATGGGGCCGGAACCCGCTGCGTGTCCGCCCTCGGCCTCGGACGTGTCGATGGTCACCCAGTGATTGGATGCTCCCCTTGCAATGAACGTCAGGCCGTCTGCCTGGCGAACCTCTGCATGCAGTGCCTTTACTTCTGCCATGTGTCTCCTCCTGTTTCCCCGCGGGGAATTGCCGACCGCAGCCCTGCTCCCGTGGAACTGCTCAGGATGCCATCAGCGATGGTTCACGCACGACGACGGATGCTGGATAGGTGATGGTCACCGCAGTACCTGCCCCCAGGATGCTCATGATGTCCAGGCGTCCCCCCTCGACCTCCACAAGGTCCCGCGCGATGGGAAGCCCCAGGCCCAACCCGCCGCTGCTCCGATTCCGAGACCGGTCGCCGCGGAAGAAGCGGTCGAACACATGGGCCAGGTCGGCCTCCGGGATGCCGCGCCCCGTGTCATGGACGGTGATAGTAACCTTGCCGCTCGCGTCGAGGGCACTCGCGATGGAAATCGAGTGGCCTGGCGAGGTCGCGGTCAGCGAGTTGTGCACCAGATTGGCAACGACCCGCTCAAGCAGCTGGCGGTCCAGGTGCACCCTTGTGCCTGCTTCCAGTTGGCAGGACAGCGCAACACCTTTGGCCTGCGCCGCCGCGGCGTACCTCTGGCACATCTCCGACAGCGCGTCGTCCAGGTCAAAGTCAGACGCCTCGGGCAGCACTGCGTTGGCGTCAATCTGCGACAACTCGCGCAGTTCGTCAATCATGTCCTCAAGGTTGGCTGTCTCCTGCGCGATGGCATCAGCCGCTGCCTGAAGCTCCTCGGGCGTGGCAATGAGTCCCGCCTCCAGCGCCTCGGTATACCCCTTGACCACAGTCACCGGGGTGCGCAGCTCGTGCGAGAGGTTTGCAAACAGCTCCTGCTCCACCTCGTTGCGACACTTCAGCTGGCGCGCCATGCGGTTGAGCGAATCCGCCAGCTCCTCGAACTCACGAAGGCCCTGCTTGTCCGAGATGTGAACACCGTAGTCGCCGCGGCCGATGCGGTCGGCGAATCCGGCAAACTGGGCAACCGGACGCGAGAACCTGCGCGTGAACCATCCCGCGAGACCCAGCGCTGCCAGCATGACCGCGCACCCACCGATCCAGACGGAGAGGCGCATGATTTCCCGGAAGCGAAGATAGGTGGCGGTCATCAGGTAGGCGCCTGGTTCGGCTGCCATGATGCCAGGAGCGAAGGGAACGCCGAAGCGTCCAGCCAGGAAACTCTCGAAGACACGCGTGAAGAGGACGTCCGCCACACCAATGGAAAGGACAATCACCAGCGTGATCAGCACTGCGTAGCTGATGATCAGCCTGGTATGGAAGGTGGACGTCCTCTCCCTCTTCACAT
>DAONFE010000059.1:2137-4345 GCA_035403525.1 Candidatus Cryosericum sp. | reverse complement strand
GACGCGCGGAACGGGCGTGAAAACCGGGACGGTGGCAAGATGATCGCTGTTGCTCTTGCGCTGACCAGTCTCGGGTTCCTCATCCTGGAAGGCATCGTCTGCCAGTTTTCTCACCGAGCAGATCCGTGGCATGGGTACCTGTGGTTTGCTGTCACAGTCCTTCTTGGGGTAACGGTCCTTCTGGCGGTCGCATCCCGCTCTACCTTGTATGCGTCAGCTGCCGGCTTCCTTCGGAATTCCCTCGGTCTGCTCTATGCTGCGCATGTATTCATGGCACTTGTTCTTGTTGCGGGATTGTGGTCGGTCGGGCAAGACAATGTGGGTGGTGTCGTGCTTATTGGTCTCGTGGATTGTTTCATTGCAGGACCTACGTTCTCCCTCGACCGACAAGCTCTCACTGCTGCCGACACCGCGACGGAATCGACACACCGGACCCGGCAATCACTGCCTCCCAGGCTCTTATCGGTTCTTGTTCCGTCCCTGTCGTTTGCCCTTCTCATCGTCCTGGCCTTTGCCTGGTCCTGTGCGTCTTCTTTCATGTACTATCTGACGACGAAGGCTTCTCTCTTCTCGTATCTCGCGCCAGCCGACCTCAATGGGATAATCCTGAGGGATTGCGCCGGCGAAGCAATGGCACGGCTGTCTCTGCTCTGCATCATCCACGCAGGTGTCCTCTTTGCGTCCCGGATCCGTGTGCGATCCGTACGCGTGATCATCCTGGCCTGCATGTTCGTTCTTGGTGCCTGGGGCTACTGCTGGGTTATGACACAGAGCGACGTTGGGTACGCGATGATCATGTACGGGCGGCCCAATGGCACACCCCAGCTCTTGTGCTCCGCATTGGTTGTGCCATTTGTCCTTCCGTTCGCGTACGTCCAAGGGTTCTCACGCAGGATCCATGGGACCCTTGCAACGGATGGACGCGATGCAACGTAGCGCGAAAGTGGCAACATGACCAGTGCCTGCAGGAGAGCCATCACATGGTTCTGGTTGTGGCCAGCTGTGGCAACTGTGCTGGGGTACATGCTTGCCATGTTCGGAATCGGCAGTCCAGACATCATATTGGCCATCGCGCCGTATGTTGCTCCGTTCATTGGCTTTGGTTTCCTGCTCATGGCCATCAAGAAACGCGCAGAGATGCGCCCCTTTCTGTGCATGTTTCTCGTTGTTGGACTAGTGTTCAACGCTCGTGGTTTCTACGAATTGGCGCGTTGGGCTGCCCAGGGCCTGATGACCACGAAGATTCAGACAGAAGGCATAGCTGGAATCCTTCTCGGACTTCCAGCATTCGTGCCAGTACTCAGATGGACAATCTTCACTCCGTATGCGCTCATGACCTCGGTTCCCATTCTGTTGTTCCTCCTCATCGTCCCGCACTTCCTCGCCCTTCCCGTCTACTGGCTGTGGGTCGTTTTGAGCATCTTGTACGTCGTGCTGCCGGCGAGGGCATGGAAATGGGTACTGGCGCATGGGGCCAAGCGTTGACATTGAGACTGTTAGGCTTCGGTGCAGGCAACGACTCCAGCCCGCGTTGTATCAGGAGAGAAGTAAATCCGCTCCGCGTTATAATGTCAGCGGGAGAAACCGTAACCATTGCACGTGCAGTTCCGACCGAAGGAGGAAACAAAGATGGCAACTCTCGCGTTGTGCCTCGGTGCCGCAATGCTGGCTGGCGCCGCAACATGGCTCATCTTCAACCCATCAAGCACTTCGTCAATCATTGCAATGCTGTGGGTTATTTGTGGCAGCATCTGGTGTGTTGGAGGACTGCTCCTGACCGCTTTGGAGAGACTGCGTCACCACAGGCGCTTGAATAATGCTGCTCCCGACGACGAGGATCAGTGACCGGAATAACAGACACTCAGCAACATGCCCTGGAGGCATGAAATAGGAACACCCTGTAGAGTCCTGGAACGATCGTATTGCATGCAGACAACATCGATGGAGAAGTGAAGCTGTATTGGCTACCTGCTTCGCCCGTTACGTCCATCGTCGTCATCCAGCAGTGGAGCTCCAGGAGCAGACTGCCGCTTCTGACGACGGCACCATCATCGAGCAACGGTCTTGTGATTCACACTCCTCCCCCAGCAATGCAGAAGAGCATGTGGCAGTCACCAGACGTGAGTGACCCACCCAAGGACAACATCCTGACTGCTCCCAGTCCTCCTGGACAAGTATGGGTAGAAGTCCTGTATGGAAGCGGCGGCG
>DAONFE010000059.1:0-2037 GCA_035403525.1 Candidatus Cryosericum sp. | reverse complement strand
TGGGACAACCCGCCTACCGCGCCAGGCAGATCAAGCTGGCGGTGTACCGGGACCTGGCGCAGGGGTACGAGGACATCCCCACCATCCCGCGCCCACTGCGGCAGGAACTCGCAGCCAGGATGCCATTCGATGAACTGCGGCTGGAAACGTCCCGACGCTCACCTGATGGCGCCACCAAGAACCTGTTCCTGACACAGGACGGCCTGGCCATCGAGAGTGTGCTCATTCCTCACGAAAGTGGCAGCCGCACCGTCTGCGTTTCCACCGAGGCAGGCTGCCAGATCGGCTGCACGTTCTGCGCCACAGGGCACCTGGGCTTCCAGCGTGCGCTGACGCCCTTTGAGATTGCTGACCAGGTGCTGTTCTTCGCGCGTCAGCTCAAGGCGACCAGCGAGAAGGTATCCAACGTCGTCTTCATGGGCATGGGCGAACCTTTCCTCAACTACGAACACGTGCGGCGCGCCATCCTCCTGCTCAACGACCCCGACGGACTGGGGCTCGGACAGCGGCGCATCTCCGTGTCCACCAGCGGCATCGTGCCCGGCATTGAACGCTTCACGGAGGAGCGCTGGCAAGTCAACCTGGCCATTTCCCTTCATGCCCCGACCGATGCCCTCCGTTCTCAGCTGATGCCCATCAACCAGACCTATCCGCTGGACAAGCTCATGCCTGCGCTGGACCATTACGTTGACGCAACCAACCGGCGCCTGATGCTCGAGTACCTCCTCCTCGGTGGTGTCAATGACGCTCCAGACCAGGCACTCCAGCTTGCAGACCTGCTTCGCGCGTGGCCCAACGTTTCACGTCTGGGCCTCGTCAACCTTATGACCTACAACCCGACCCGCGACGCCTACGGCCACTGGGACGCATTCAAGGGCCCCACCGAGCGTACCCTTGCCACCTTCGAGGAAACGCTGACCGCCCGCGGCATCCCGTGGACGCGCCGCGTGAGCTTTGGCAGCGACGTCGGCGCTGCCTGCGGGCAGCTGGCGGGAGAAGCTACATCTCCTCGCAACACCAAATTGTGAATCCCCTAGTGCCTGGCACTGTGGGGTTCACAATTGCGGGTCGCGTGAACAATCCTGCCGCGTCCGCAGTCTAACCCCAGTGCTGGTCAGCACAGCCGACGACCGGCCGCGACGTTCGCGGCCTGAGGCGTGCGAACCAGCGAGTCCGTGGACAAAGGGGAAGACTCATGGAGATGTTCAGAGGCGGTCGGTTTCAATCGGTGTGGAGAGGCCGTACAGGCGGGGAGTGGCATGTCCGGTCAGGACGCCACGTGGATGGGTCCATCGTGGTGGAGGGCCGCGAGCGCACCTTCCATCTGTTCGTTCCACCAGTTCCGAACGGACATGCGCCGCTCCTGATTGCCCTTCATGGCGGCGGTGGTGCCGGTCTGTGGTTCGAGAAGCTGACGACGCGCGAGAAGTTCGACGAGCTGGCCGAACGGGACCAGTGGATTGTCGCGTATCCGGATGGCCTGTATCACCGGTGGAACGACGGACGCAACGATGCCACCTCGCGCTCCTCGGCGGAGCGGGTGAACGATGTTCTCTTCATCAGTATACTCCTTGACCATCTGGAGGAGTCGTATGGCATCGACCGGACCCGCGTCTTCGCAACCGGCATGTCGAATGGCGGAATAATGACAGAGCGGCTGGGATGTGAGCTTTCCGACAGGATCGCGGCCATCGCGCCGGTTGCAGGCAGCCTGCCCCAGAACCTTGCGCACACGATACCCCTGCGCCCCATCCCCGTCCTGATGATACATGGCACGGAGGACCCCATCGTTCCCTGGATTGGCGGCGATGTTCAGGCCTTCGGCGAAGAACGCGGCAGGGTCCTGTCGGTGCCGGACACCATGCAGTTCTGGGCACGGCACGACGGCTGCACCGACATGCTGCCCACAGCGTACCTGCCGGGGGAGGATGGTACCGGAACCAGCCGTACCTGGAAGGAAGAGTGCACGAACCGGGAGAACGGTCTCAAGGTCATCCTCTACGGCACCGACGGCGGTGGCCACGTCTGGCCCGGCGG
>DAONFE010000058.1:0-4427 GCA_035403525.1 Candidatus Cryosericum sp. | reverse complement strand
TGCCTCAGTTACTCCTGAACAGTGATTGCTGCTACGGGGCACGACTCAGCCGCCTCCTGGCAGCATCCGGCGGCACCGCAGTCCGCTCCCTCGATAACTTCAGCCTTGCCAAGTTCGTCATTGAGCCGAAATATGGCGTCGCACAAAGCAACACAGGCTCCACAACCGATGCAGGCCTCCTGATCAATGGTCGCTTTCATTGTTCCTCCTTGAGTCAAAGGTGTAGTGCTATTCTAGCGGTTCAGGTACACGTGTCAATTCTGCGCGTCAGGGGCTCGTTCGAACAAGATTCTCGATGAATACCGGCGCCTCGGGCGCTGGCACACTCTTCTTGTCGGCCTTGTTCCCGCGGAGCGCAACCTCGAAGTTGCCTGTCTTGAGAAATGAGTTCCCTACCACAACCTGGACCGGGAAGCCCAGGAGGTCGGCGTCGTTGAACTTCACGCCTGCAGACTCCTCACGGTCATCGATGACCGTGCTGACACCAGCCTTCTCCAAGGCGTCATGAAGGTCGAGAGCTGCATGCCAGACGGCGTCGTCTCCCTTGTTGAGCGGAATCACGATGACCTCGTAGGGCGCCACCGCGGTAGGCCAGATAATGCCCTTGTCGTCGTGGTGCTGCTCGATGACGGCCGCCATTGTCCGTCCAATGCCGATGCCGTAGCATCCCATGACGTAGGGTTTTTCGCTGCCGTCTTCGTCTACAAAGCTGGCGTGAAGTGGGACGCTGTATTTCGTGCCGAGCTTGAACGTATGGCCAACTTCAATTCCGGTTGCCGTGTGCAGCGGCTTGCCACAGACAGGGCAGCAGTCGCCAGCCCGAACGGTCCTGATGTCTGCGACCAACGCGGATTTGAGGTCGCGCTCGGGGACGAGGTTGCGAACATGGAATCCATCGGTTCCTGCTCCCGCGATGTAGGCCGCTCTCTGCTGTACCGACTCATCCACAACCACAGGAATGCTGACGCCTGCCGGCCCGACTGATCCTGCATGTACGCCGAGAGTCGCCATGAGCTCGTCGTCTGTGGCCAGACGGTCCTCTCGGCCGTGGACGACCTTAAGCAGCTTTGTTTCGTTGACGTCGTCATCACCGCTCACGACCGCAAGCACCGGCTTGTCGTCAACAATGTAGAGGATGGATTTCAGTGTCGCGGCGGCGTCAATGCCAAAGAACTGGGCCACTTCCACAATAGAGTGGATGCCTGGCGTCGCAACCTTTTCCATGGCGCTGACGGTATCCTCGGCGGGAGGTACAGCACCGGAGCGCCGGGCTCTCGCGATCTCAAGGTTGGCTGCATATCCGCAGGCATCGCACGCAGCGTATGTGCACTCGCCGTTCTCGGCGAGAACGGTGAACTCATGCGACGACGAACCTCCGATGGCCCCCGAGTCTGCCTGAATCGGCCTGAACGTAAGGCCGACACGATGGAAGATGTTGTTGTAGGCTTCAACCATGAGCGCATAGCTTGCTTCAACGGCGGTCTCGTCACGGTCGAAGCTGTAGGCATCCAGCATTACGAACTCGCGGCTGCGGATAAGGCCGTACCGTGGCCGGATTTCATCACGATACTTGTTTGTAATGTGATAAAGGTTGAATGGCAATTCCTTGTAGGAGTGCCGTTCGGCGCCAACGATAGATGTCACCATCTCTTCATGCGTTGGCCCAAGGCAAAACGGACGTCCTTTTCTATCTGTCAGTTTGAACATCTCGTCGCCGTACAGATCCCACCGTCCGGTCGCCTGCCATGGCTCTGCCGGCATCAGCAATGGCATCAGGATTTCCTGTGCGCCATGACTGTCCATTTCCTCTCGCACGATTGTTTCGATGCGCTGCTTGACCCGCAGGCCAAGGTTCAGATAGGTGTAGATGCCAGAAGCAGACTTGCGGAGCAGACCCGCGCGAAGCATCAGCTGGCCACTGACCGTATCAGCGTCCTGGGGGACTTCCCGCAGACGCGGTGCGAAAATTTTGCTCAGGTACAAGGTTTCCTCCTCGTGGCTTGAAACGACTTCTATAGTACAGGGAGCGAGCCACTTTTGCAAGGGAGCAGATTGTTGCTACTATTGACGGTACCGGGGACATGCGGGAGCGGACGCAGGCGGTGCACAAGGCTCCGCCGGGGCTTCGATGCTCGGTCAGTGCGCCCGTGCAGAAGCAGTGGCGGTATGAAGGATTCCCGGGTACACAACAGGACCTCTGGGGGAAACGATGTATCTGGTGATTGCAGGCAACATAGGAGCGGGGAAGACCTCGCTTGCGCAGATGCTCTCGCGGGAACTCGGCTTTTCGGTGTACTTTGAGGCGTTCGGCGAGAACCCCTTTCTTCCGAGCTATTACCAGGACATGCGACGGTGGGCGTTCGCCACGCAGATCAGCTTCCTTGCCCTCAGGTACGAGCAGCTGCTCAATCATGTCCTTATGAGCGAGATTCCAGCAATTCTGGACCGGTCGATTTACGAGGACCGCGAAATCTTTGCCAAGGCTCTGGTGCGGGATGGCTTGATGTCGCCTGACGAGTGGAACACCTACGACAAGCTGTATCAACTCATGGTGCGCAGGCTCCCGAATCCCAACCTGCTGGTGTACCTGCGTCGGGATGTACCCACGCTGCTTGCCAACATACGCAAGCGTAACAGAAGTATCGAGAACATCAGCGGAGAGTACCTTGAAGGCTTGAACAAACAGTACGAGGAGTTCTATGCAGGGTGGCATTATCCCAAGGTTGTGTTCGAGGAGGATATCTTCGAGCACCGGGACGCCATCCTGCAGCTAGTCAATAGTGCACTGTAGAGAAAAGTTGTTGCTTTTTTCACAACCGCTTGCAATGTCCCCCCGTGGGCCTACAATAGATTATGGCGTTTGAAAGCCCCATAACGGGACGGCCCTCCGCCACTGTGGAGAGCCAGCGCCACATGTCACGGAGGCTATTATGGCAGGCGAGAAGAACTGGTTCCAGGTAGCTCAGGACAGAATCAAGATCGCAGGCGCCAAACTTGGTCAGAACTCCGAGATCACGGAGATTCTGTGCAGCCCTCAGAGGACACTGTCCGTGTCGATTCCCGTTCGCATGGACGACGGAACGACCAGAGTGTTTCAGGGGTATCGGTGCCAGCACAATGATGCCGTTGGTCCGACCAAAGGTGGCATCCGATTCCATCAGGACGAAACCCTCGAGGATGTTGAGGCCCTGGCGACGCTGATGACGCTGAAGTGTGCGGTTGTTGGTCTTCCCTACGGTGGCGGCAAGGGCGGAGTCGTCGTGGATCCCTCCAAGTTGTCCACCGGCGAACTTGAGCGTCTTTCACGCGGCTTTGTGCGTGCGCTGGGAACGTTCATCGGGCCTGACCGGGACGTGCCGGCTCCTGACGTGAACACGAATGGGCAGATCATGGCATGGATGGTTGACGAATACAGCAAGATGACAGGCCACAACACGCCGGCACTGATGACTGGCAAGCCCATCATCCTTGGCGGATCCCTGGGGCGTACCGCTGCGACAGGTCTTGGTGGGGTGTACTGCCTGCGCATTGCGGCAAAGAAACTGGGCATCAATCTCAAGGGAGCGACCGTGGCCATTGAGGGATTTGGCAACGTAGGGTTTTACGCTGCAAAGATTCTGCACGACGAGGACGGAGCAAAGGTCGTGGGCATCACGATGGTCAACGGTGGGGTGTACGATCCTGATGGCATTGACCCTGACGACCTCAAGGCATATGAGAACAAGAATGGCACGGTGAAAGGGTACAAGGGACACGATAACATCTCGAACGAGCAGCTTCGCGCTCTCGACGTGGACGTCTACATTCCGGCGGCTCTGCAGAACGCAATTGTCAAGGAGAATGCGAAGGATGTCAGGGCGAAGATCGTCATCGAGCTCGCGAATGGTGGCATTAATCCCGATGCGGACGAGATCCTCGAGAAGAATGGCGCTTTCGTGGTTCCGGACATTCTTGGCAATGCGGGTGGCGTGACTGTCTCGTACTTTGAGTGGGTTCAGAACAACTACGGATACTATTGGGCCGAGAAGGAAATCAATGAGAAGCTCGAACGTGTCATGACCGAAGCATTCGAGCGCGTCTACAAGATGTATTCGAGGCACAAAGCCGACAAGGTGACCATGCGCATGGCAGCGGACATGGTAGCAGTCGAACGGGTCGGCGAGGCCATTAAGACTCGCGGCTGGGTAGCCTGACGTAGGACATGGCAAAGGGAAGGCCCGAGGGCCTTCCCTTTACTCTGGTGCAGACAGTTCAGTGGAGGACATCTTGAACTACAGGATACTTGTCGTGAATCCGGGCTCCACGAGCACCAAGCTCTCGATCTTTGAGGATGCTGTTCCAGTGACGGCCGAAACCGTCTCGCACGACGCATCGGCACTCAGCGGGTATACGCAGCTCATGGACCAGCTGCCAATGCGGCTGGAGAT
>DAONFE010000057.1:0-4461 GCA_035403525.1 Candidatus Cryosericum sp. | reverse complement strand
GGCCCTGTTATCCTGCGTGCCTGCCCAGTTCGGCAAGCTGCGCCGGCAGGACATCGGACGCGTTGAGTAGGAATCCTTCAAGCGACTGCTGATCTTCAATGAACGGTTGCAGGTCCGTGGCCAGTTCGGCCGGTCTCAGTGCCCTGGCTTTTGCGGCGGCGGTGTTCAGGACGTCGTTGGGCGATGGGACACCAAGAAGAGCCAGGACTCTCGGCCAGTTAGGGGTGAGGCTCCAGTTCTGGCGTTGTGACCGCTGCAGGAACCACACCAGGTCGAAGACGTCGCGACCTTTGAAGGGAACTGTCTGCGCCCCTCCCCTGCGGTCCACCTGTCCTACGAACGCAGCCAGTTTGTTGGCAAACATTGTTGGCAGGTCATAGGCCCGAACGAAGAACATCGATCGTGTTGTGCTGATCGGTGCTCGCTGATCTCCGTAGAACCCAGTCCGTTCAGGAGCCAGATCACAGCGTAGAAGCAGCATGGAAGAGTCGGAGGAACTGTGGACCAGCCCCAACTGCTGGAGGACGGGGAATTTCAGGGACACCGACATCCCGCTTGCACTTACTCTTGTTTGAAGGTGGCTGTAGTGCAATGAGCGTTCGACGTACGTCTGGACGTCGTTCGCGAATGCCTGTGCGTCAACAGTGCCTTCGACATCGAAATCCAAGTCCTCAGACAACCGCGGCAGGCCATAGAGATGGCGCAGGCACGTTCCGCCTGTGAAGAGGAAGGCACGGTAGACGGGATGATTGTAGACGAACTCAAGGACATAGCCCTGCAGTGCTTCTTTGAGCTTCGTGCGCAGCACAAGGGGGCCCAGGCCTGGATTGGCACGTATGACTTCGGCCAGTTGTTCTTCGATCATAGGATGTTCTCCTTCTCCAGAATTGCTAGAATGCGCTGCATCTTGGGAATGTGCGTCGACCGGACCAGCGTGACGAAGACCTTGCGGCTTGCGGGTGAAAGGGCTTCCCAGTTGAACCGGCCTGTTTCGAGCAGATACGTCCGTGTGTCTGACATACTCTTGAAGGGCCGAAGATACAGTGCATCGAACAGAGCCTTTCCTGGCGACGCGATGGCCACTGCAAGTCCACGGTATTGTATGGTATCGTAGCCGGTGGACAGTTCCGGGCGACGAATCTGCCGATAGATGAAGGTGCCGATGGGTGTTGTGTAAGTGCGGGGTGTCTTCTGCGTCACGCACGTCATGGCAAAGGGAGACTCGGGGATCAGGCCAGCCCGCTCGAGCACATACTCGAGGGAGATGTACGAGGGGAAGCGCACGATGCCCGAAAGATACTCCAGGAGCCGTCGTTGCCCGTCCGGTGTCGCACCGGCGGCCTGCCACGATTGGGCGGGAACGTAAAGTCCGGCGCGCAGGGGGATCAGCTCCCCCGTGGCCTGCATCCGTCGCACGCGGTAGTCGAGTGTCGCTGGAGAGACGTCAAGGAGCACGCCCAGGTTTTGCTTGGTTACGTAAGGCATTGTTGCAAGTGCCTTCTGCGCCAGTGTGCGGTCCATATTCTGCTCCACTTTTATGAAACTTCTTTCATAATACTGGAGCAAAACAATACGACTGTCAAGGTCACCGCGCCCGTTCGTTGCGCTGGTCGGCAGCGATTTTTGTGTTCTACTGAGTGGGGTTTACAGTGCGACTCACCGGCTGGATGCAGGGGGCGTGGTCAGATTGGTCGCCAGCACGCCCCCGAGCGCTGCGAGGTCTTCATCCATTGGGCTCCCGCTGCGTCGGGCGCAAGCATCGCGACAACGTAAATAGACCGACCGCGCAGCTTCGCAAAGACCGGCTCAGCCGACCCGGCTCGCGGACCTCACGCGCCGCAACCCGCGTCCCCCATTTGGGCGAGGTGCTTGGCCAGCGTTGTCATCGAAGTTCGAGTGCCAGACTAGAACATGATAGCACTGGATGCCATGCATGCTTCCGGCAAGAAAGAACGCCACATGGAAACGTGTCCGGGCACCGCCATCTGGAACCAGCCCTTGATTGGAGATTGCGCTGCATGCCCGATGGTGTGCACAGTGCCATGAGGATGCTAGAATACTGATGCACATAGATCGCGAGGAGATCGTTCCAGGAGGGGTACATGGCACAAGGAGTAATACTGAGCACGGGCGACATCAAGACTGAGTATGAGATCGTTGACATCGTTTTCGCCGTTCAGGTGGTCAGGAGCCACTTCGTGCGGTCTGGGGGACGGGAGACTCTGGAGTTCCTCCCACAGGTCAATGACAAACTAAGAGAGGCTGCATCTGCCAAAGGGTGCGACGGAGTAATCTACCTTGACTACGACTTTGCACGGGATAACGATGTTCAGGTTATAACCGCATACGGGACGGGAGTGAAACTGAAGCAGCAGACGTAGTCATCCCCCGGTTTCGCGCCTCACGAGGCGGCTCTGTGGCCAAGGCCATGTGCGAGAACTGTGCTATGGAAGGCTGCGCACGCGTGAGCCTGCGACCGTCGGGTGTCCTGGATGCGTTGTGGGTGAGGCTGTAGTGTGACACATGCTGTATTGGACTGGCTAGCCGGTCACGACGAAGACCGGCGGAGGATAGATGGCGATCATCATTTCCAAGAACGGACATGAAGCAAGGAAGGTGGAACGTTCTGTATTCAACAAGGAAGACGATCTTCAGAAGTACCTGAGCGTCAATCCGGAGACTCTGCCCGTAGACCAGATTCGGGAAGGTACAAAGATCCTTGTGCTCGCACGGGAGTTTCCCACACAGGCGGGCCCAATTGACATTCTTGCCGTCGATGAGTTGGGCACGCTGTACGTCATCGAAACGAAGCTGTACCGCAACCCCGACAAACGCAATGTCGTCGCGCAGGTCCTGGACTATGGCGCTGCTCTCTGGAAACATTCGTCGGAGTTCGGCGAGTTCAGGGTCGCGCTGGCGCAGCATGTAAAGTCCCAGTACGACACAACACTGGAGGAGCAGATTGCGACGGCGTTTGACAAGGACGAAGAGGCTGCGTCCGAGCTGGTGCAGGCGATGGCCGATTGCCTTGAGGACGGGACGTTCGTCTTCATGGTGCTGATGGATCAGGTCCATGATGGTCTCCGGGATCTCGTCTCCTACCTCAATGCCAACAGTCACTTTCGGCTGTATGCCGTTGAGCTTGAGTATTACCAGCACGAATCCTACGAGATCCTCATACCGCACGTCTTCGGTGCCGAGGTGAAGAGTGCGGCCGATAGTCCGGGCCGCACCACACGCACGTGGACTGTAGGGGAAGTCCTGGCCGATGCCGAGCGCCGCTCCGGAGGAAGCTGGGCAGCGGTTGCCCGTAAGGTTGTCGACTGGGCTGGCGCCAACAAGTTCCCGGTGGTTTGCGGCAGGGGACAGCTGGCCTCACTGTCAGTCAGAACCGTCATTGCGGGACATGAGACGCCCTTCATGCAGGTGGCGGCCAATGGAGTCCTCTACATCTACTTCGAGTACCTCAAGTCGATGCCCATTCTGTCTGATCTGAAGGAGCGACAGGCGCTGCTCGATGACATCAACAGTATCACGGGGGTGGGCCTGCCGGACTCCATACTCGAGCGCTGGGCGCGCTTGGAATCAGATGCTCTTGAGAAACCGGGCGTCGTTGAGAAGGTGTTGGACAGACTTAAGCAAGCCATGGACACTGCAAGTGCATGATGTGGCAGGTCCTGCCTCGAAGTCCTGCCAGTCCTCACTGGTATCACAGCGCTGTTAGCTCTTGGTGTGGAATGTAACGGACTGCCGGTTCTGGCAACTTGCATTGACAAACCATTCTGCAGACTAGAGTGATGGCGTTAGCCTGCGAGGAAAGGGCTTTTCCGAATCTCTCGATGCACTGGGAAATCCGCTTCCGCAGAATGGAGAGTGTGAGTCTTGATGACACGTCCACTTGCACCGGAGGGATGCCTCGGACGATTGTTCAATACTATTGAGGGGGGCAGACGTAATGGCGACATTGTTGAAGCAGTATTGGTGGGTTGTCCTGGTTATCGGCGCTTTTGTTGCTTTTCAGTCCTTGAAGGGGCCCCAACGGAAGAGCAGTTCCGGGCGAGGGCAAGAGGAACTGCCCTACGCGCTTCGCAGCTGGTTGATGTCCAAGGCAGAGCGTTCGTTCTTTGGTGTCCTGGAACAGGCGACCGACCAGTCGAAGTACTACATCTTTCCACAGGTTTCACTCGCCTCGCTTGTCTACGTCGAGAAGGACACAGGAGCGTACCAGACCTGGCACAACAAGATCGATCGCAAGTCAGTCGACTTCGTGCTCTTTGACAGATCGACGATCTCACCCGTCCTGGCCATCGAGCTGGATGACTCATCGCATGAACGAGAAGACCGTCAGGAGCGCGACATCTTTGTCGACAACGTCCTTGCCAAGGTTGGGTTGCCCCTGCTGCACGTCAAAGCACAGACGGGGTACAACCTGCAGCAGGTGTCAGACGCCATTGTCAGCGC
>DAONFE010000056.1:0-4691 GCA_035403525.1 Candidatus Cryosericum sp. | reverse complement strand
TCGGGCAGCTTTGCGCGCAGTTCGGCGCGGTACCACTCCCGGCGCTCGTCGTCGGATGCAAACTCTCTGCCGAGGACAACAACCTTTCCTGGTTTCCTCTCCTCGAACACGTTTTCCTCCATGGACTATTCCACAATGATGCGGACAGTCGAGCGGTCCTTGCCGGCAAGCTTCTGCTCCAGCAGACTCTGCACCCGATTCGTGAACTCGTCGATTGTCAGCGCCTGGTTGTGTCCCACCTGCTCGACCAGTTCGGCTGACGTGATGATTACCTTCGTCATGTCCTTCAGGGCGAGGAGAACTGCCTGCACGAACGCGGACGCATCCTCCGGCCGTTCACCGGTTGTTGCGAACTCCTTCAGCAGTGTCTGCTGGCCCTGGTCCAGGAGAGCGACGTGCTCGGCGACCGTGGGGTCGCCCAGTTGTGTCTGCAACCCCTTCAGCCAGTCGCCGAGCAACGCCTCGGCATCGTCCTGCAGGTCGTCCAGACTGCGCTGCGGACCTGCCTCAGATGGATCGTACGTGCAATGCGGACACACCGGGGCAGACGCGAGCTCTTCCACGTCAAGCTCTGAGCAGGTCCGAAGGCTGCCGAGACCATTGATAAGGCTCGCGTACTTCTGTTGCGGCAGGACGGAAATGGACTTGAGCTCTTTGAGCCACTGCATCGTGTCGCTTTCCAGGAGCGCCCGTTTCTTCTTGTCGTCGGCTTTGCCCAGGCGTGCCTTCGTGTGCTGCTGCACGTACCACTTGACGTACTGGTGCTTGAGCAACTCCATGTCCTGCTTCAAGCGCTGGGCGCTGGCGGCGTCTTCTGAGCGCAGTGTCGTCACCGCGCTTTGCCGAAGTTCTGACCAGGATTGCTTCCACTCGTCCACCGTGCTGCGGTTCATCGCAGCGTCCAGATAGTTGACGAGCGGCCCGCACTCATTGACTGTGTCAACGACGCGCTTCAGGCGTTGGACCTCGCCCTGGATGCCAAAAGCCTCGACGATGGTGTCCTTCGTCATGTTCAGGTTGGCGAACTTCGCGGGCGTGTCATAGTGCGCCAGCTCCTCGAGCAGCCTCTTGAGCGTCTGCATCTTCGCCCTGGTGTCGCGGAGCTCCTCGACAGGGTAGATGTTCAGGCTGCCGCATACGATTCCTCCTGCGAACTGCGCGTCGAGCGTCGCCAGGTCTTTGGCCCCTGCGGTGGCATGCTCCACGATCTGCCGTACGGCCTCTGCATCATTGGCGGCATAGAGCCCTTCGGGCAGCCCAAGGCTCCTGAGGACTGTCTTGATGAGTTCCGGGGAGGGGACGCGGACCTTCTCGAGGTGCTTGAAACTATCCCACTGATCGGCCGGCATGCTGGCCAGTTCTTTGAGATTCGTCGCATCGAAGCGCCCTAGCGGGTGAACGATGGCAAGTTCTCCTTTGGCATGGATGAGCGCTGCAATGACGACGACCAGCAGGGGAGATTCCAGAGCGAATCGGCGCGATCGCGCGATGCGGTACTCCTGGGAAATGTCCGTCACCAGCTCGTCGCGGGTGATGACCTTGCCCTGCGGCTTGGCAGCCACGATATCCTGCACCCATGCGGCGTATGGTGAGTCCGTGACGTCCACCTGGCCACCCTTCAGCAGACCGAGGCCTGCCAGGATGGCAGAACCTTCTGTCGACGTGAAACCTGCCAGTCTCTTGACCGCGTTGGCACATGCACCCGCCATGTTCTCGTGCGTCAGAGATGCATTCAGCATGGTAAACCGGGGATAGTCCGGGTAGATCTCCTCGAAGTACGTGCTCAGCTTCGCCGAAGCCACGGCTTCGACCAGTTCGCGGACGGTGTCCACGGGTCCCACGGAGGCGGCGCCCAATGCTTCTTTCTGTCCCTTGTACGTCAATTCGAAGTTGCTGGAGAACGTCTGTTGCAGCTGCTGCACCAGCCAGCGCCGGGCTTTGTCTGCAATGTTCCGATATTCGGTTTGGTCATTTCCGCTGCTCCGGCTCGCCAGGTCGCTGGCGGCGGCATATGTCCCCAAGTGGCTGTCGAAGTCCTCGGTCCGTCCGTGGAAGGCAAAGAACAGCTCGTCAGGTTTCTTGTCGTCGACAACATGCTTGTGCGTGTAGACATGATTGAAGTACAGATAGTAGTCGAGTGGCGGCTGAGTTGTGCTGCGTTCCTTGGGATCACCCAGGAAGATGTACCCGCGCCGTTTGACCTTGTGTCCAGCCCATTCGATCTCGCTCTGCCAGATCCTGAAGTGATCACGATAGGTCGCGTCCGGCAGTTCCAGCGCGCTCGCCAGCATAGTGTAGAAAGCTTGGTCCTTCTCATCGTCGCTCAGGATCTCGGCCTTCGCGTCCACCTTCGCGATGTAGTCGACGGCGCCGGGGCGTACATCGATATACCACTGGCCGTTCTCGGCATTCTGCATGATGAACTGCCCAACCGTGGTCCGCACATCCTTGAGCACTTTCTCCACCGTGATCCTCAGGAAGTCCGGATCCTGCTGCGGCAGGTCGGGGAGATAGAGCATCAGGTCGTCGCGCAGCTCCGTGCTGCTTGCGCCGACCTTGCTGTCTGCATCGGAAGTGGTCAGGCGAAGTACTGCAAGAGCATCGACGATGCGCACTGCGAGCGGTTTGTACAACGGTTGAGGGAAGGAGCCGTCGATCCTGCCCTGGATGGTGCCGACCCGGTCGAAGACCGGGCGTACAGCGGGATTTGCCTTGAGGGACAGGTTGCTGGAGAGTGTGGACCAGTAGGCGTCGTATGTAATGAGTCCCGGGTGGTCCTCGGGAACGTCCTGGTCGAGCAGCTGCGTCATGGCAGCACTGAGAGTCTGGAGGGCCATCCTGTTCTCGCCGACCAGGACACGTTCGAAAACGCTCAGGAATTCCGGATGCACGGGAAAGAGCTCGACATATTCCTCCGTCCGGCGCGGTATGTCCGGGAAGACCTTCTCGAACCGCGTGATGTAGTCGCGGATGATCGACTTCTGCGATTCGTCTTTGCGGAGCAAGCGCTTCTCGACGACATAGGCGATGTCCTCACGGACGATGCGCACTTGCTCGAAACGGTCTTTGATGCGGACGAGCTGGTCCGCTGCAAACTGGAACGACGGGTTGCCGAACAGCATTTCCTGCACGCCGGTCACGAAACGGAACCGTGTCGCACTGCAGACCTCGCCGATTTCCCGCAGGAAGCTCAAGTCCATCACGAGGGCTTGATGGTCACGGGCCCGGAGGTAATCAAGGAGTTCATCAAGGACGAACAGCAGCCCCTTTCCAGGATACTTGTCCTGAAAGGCGCTCATCATGCGCGTCAGGTCTGCCTTGTTTGTCTTGACTGTGGAGGAGGGCGGAAACTCGAATGCAACGCCCATCTCCTCAAGTCCCTCCGACAGATACCCCGTGACGATGTCTCTCAAGGACATCTGTGTCGCGCCGATCTCGCTGCGGATGACCTTGAACTGTCCGGCAAACGGCTTGAACTTCTCCCTCACCTTCTCGCTGCGCACCTTGTCCAGCAGCGATGCGTCTTCGGCCACAGCAGAGACAACACGCATGAGATGTGACTTTCCACTGCCATAGTTGCCGACGACAAAAACACCCTTGTGTTCGGCTGGAGTGGCAAGCTCCAGTTGTGGCGCCAGAATGTCACAAAGCTGCCTCGCCATGCCATCTGAGATGACGTAGGTCGACACCATGCGCTCTGCGTCTTGCGTGGAGCCAGCCAGTTGAATGACGCTGGTGATGGGCTCAAATTGAACCAGGTCCTTGTATTTCATTGCGCTCCCTCCGTGTCCAGATTCACGACTGCGGCCGTCTGGACATGACTGTAGATTCTGTATTCATCGTTGTCAGGATTCGCGTGGCTGAGGGTGTGGACGGTGCCATCGTCATGGAACGTGACGGCGCCAGGCCACGAGACAACCAGCGGTGTCACTCGCGAGACGTCTTCCACGAGGTCCAGCGGGCTGAGCTGCAAGGAGCTGTCAAACAGGAGGCCGATGTTGTCGACGACCACGGCCGAGCTTTGCGAGCACTTTCCGACAAGCGCCTTGAACACGGAGGATGCTTTCAGCGGTCGTCGCGCCTCCGGTATGAGCATGAGCTCTCTGCTCAGCTCGATCCCCACGTCCAGTACTGGGTATGCGGCACGTCTGGTGACCTCGCCAATGACTGCGGACCTTGTTGTCTCATCCTGTCCGACAATGAGCACCAGTTTGTAGCGTGCCGGCTGGCTGATCAACTCATCAACGTAGTTGATGACGTTTTCCGCCGCCTGTTCCAGGTTCATCCACGCCTCCCTCGGTTTCTGCTGTCGCCGTGTGCGATACTCGTTGTCATTGACAGCAGGCCGTCAACAAATCATGTTAGTCCTTCGCACGGCATGAGCAAGTATGCGATCGACGCCAGTCTCCCGATGCGGCAGCAAACACGAGTGACAGTGATTCGGAATGATCGTGTGGAGAGCCATGTGTGAGAAGTGCGGTACGCCAAGACTACGCCGGTGGTTCTCCTGGAAGCAACGGTTGGAGTCCGAAAGCGATGCCAGCGAGTACGGTTTGGACGGTCTCTTAGTACGTCCTTCGCCTTGCGTCGGTGTTAGCGGCATCCATGAGTACAAGTTCTGGAAAGGTCATCATCAATTGGTCGACTTATTAGCGGGATTGGTCGACTTAATCCCAAATTGGTCGACTCAA
>DAONFE010000055.1:0-4831 GCA_035403525.1 Candidatus Cryosericum sp. | reverse complement strand
GACCGGTGTAGTAGGTGTATCGTACGTCAAAGGGACGATAGAGGATGGGCACGATGTTTTTGCGGTCGGGTCCGCTGTCACGGATGTCCTGTTGGGCAAGAGTTACCTTCCAATCTCTCGCGTCAGGTCCAAGGTGGAATGCTTCACGAGCCTGGTCAGGTGACAGACTGATGAAGCGGTTGACGGTCTGCCACACATCGTTCTCGGTGAACTGGATCGTCAGTCTGTCGCGAGCGGTCACGATGCCTACGCTCGAGACAGGGAAGATGTCCGTGACCTTTGGCCAGCTCAGGTACTCCTCCCGCCCGGTGACATCCTGCGGCACGAACAGGTACTGATACTGCTGCGGCGTCAGCTTGTGCCATTCGGTCGTCTGCAAGTCCGTGCGTGCCAGAGTGTTGTACTTTGCCTCACGGGTGCCCCACAGATCCGCTTGCCACACACCTCTTGCAAGTCCTTGCTTCTTGATGGCAAGGATGATGGCAACACCCTGCTGGATGTCGAACACGTTTTCGTCTTTGGTACCATCGGGTGCCTGCTCCTTCTTCTTCGCGTTGCCGTGCAGGTTCAGGATATGAATCTGGTCGAAGGAGGCCATCAGCGACTGGCGCATGCCACGGAAGGTTGGATTGTCGAGATAGCTGTGATTGGTGATAAAGCCAAGGACGCCTTCACCCACCTGGTCGATCTTCCACTGGGCGAAGCGGATGAACTTGACGTAATCATCCTGCAGCCACTTGGGGTTCTTCTCGCCAAGAGGCTTGCCATCTACTTTCTTGTAGTCTTCAATAAGCTTCTTGATCCATGGTCCTTTGTTGCTGGAGACGCCGGAATAGGGTGGATTGCCCATGATGACAAGGACCGGCTCGTCCACCTTTACCATCTCGGCCATGTGTGATTCCTCGGCAAGAGGCGACAGCCCGGGCAGTGTTCCTTGTGCTGCTGTCGTCACGTCGAGCGTGTTGGTCAAGTACAGTTTGAAACGGTCCTCCAGTTTCATCTGATAACCCAGCTCACCAAGCAGCGCATCCATGCGCAGGTGTCCCATGGCATAGGGCGCCATCATGAGTTCGAATGCGTAGAAATCCTTGAGCACGTGGTCATCGATCCATCCGGCGATGCTGCCATTCCCGTACTTGTCCGTGAACGTCTTGGCTGCAAGCTCCGTCGCGACAGCCGTGAATGTCATGGTTCCTGCTGCCGGGTCGAGGACCGTTACGCCAGAGCTGGCTAGGCCGTCGGCCTTGCCAAACGTATTGCGAACAATTCCGTCAATGCTGCGGACGATATACTCAACCACGGGCTTGGGCGTGTAGTAGACGCCATGCTGTTTCTTCTTGGCCGGATCATACTTGCCAAGGAACGTTTCGTAGAAATCGGCTACGGGGTCTCGGCCGTCCCGGTCTGCTTCGCCAAAGATGACCGAGGTGTCCGCCGCAGCGAGGACGCTCGCAATGTCGTCGACAATGACGCTCAACCGTTCGGGAGTGTCCCCTGCTGAGATGTAGCGAAACAGCTTGCGCAGGATGCCGATCGGCGCGGGGATGCCTGCGAGTGCTGCGGCACGCGAAAACGCACCGCTGGCCCGCATGCGCGCTGCAAACATACCATAGGTAATCGTCTGTGCATACAGATCTGCAAATGTGTCAGTCGTGAGATCTGAGATGAGCACCTGCCTGAACTCGTCCTTGAGGCCAACAAGCTCGCCGCCATGCCCCTGCTCCTCATCCTCCGTCAGCTGCCCAACCACCTGGTCCTTGAGATACCTGGTGCGAACGGCTAGGGCGACCGCCAGCGTCTGCGCGGTGTACGTCTGCGGCAGTGCAAAGTCAAAGAACTGTTTGAGAAGCGTCCGAAACTCTTCCTCGTGCTGGAAAGGCAGTCGTCCACCCATCCCCAGCAGCTGCCCGTTGGCAATCACGACTGGCGAACCAAGCGCTTCTCCACTCCGGTACAGCCGGAATTCCAGAAAGTTAGTCAAAATGACATTAGGGAACGCGCCCAAGTACCGCTGAAGCTGTTCACTCGCCTCAACTCGGTCGAGGTTGGTTTCTCCTGGCTCCTTGCACTCGACGTAGCCGGTGACGTGCTGATCGTCACTCCAGACACGCATGTCGGGGTTGCCGGCCTCTGTCTCGCGGGGCAGCACGGTCAGTGATGTATGCGCGTTGCTGACCTGGGGGCCCAGTTCCACGAACAATGCTTTGAGTGCGTCATAGTAAGACTCTTCCCGAGCATCTCCACGCTTCGCCTGTGCCGCGACTGCAGCAAGGTACTTTTCCACTCCCCCTCGAAATGTCATCTCCCCTCCCGGTTCCTGCATGCCCAACAGCCAGAATCAAGCCATGGTTGGCTATCTGCCTTCGTCTTCAACTCCAGAACCTGTTTCTGCAAACAGAACCAGATATGCAGCGTACGCAAACCGCCTGTTTCGTTTCCTCCCGGATGTTTCTTTGAGAATACCCAGCTCGACCATCTCATGAACAAGGAGGTTTGCGTTGGCAACGGACCGCTGCAGTATTCGGGCCACTGTGGGGACGTCCACGATTGGCGACTGGTACAGTTGTTCCAGCAGAACCAGTCCGTTCCCTGCACTGCGACCGAGATGGTCGGTGATTGCCCGCCTGTCCTTCTCCCGCAGATCCTCGACCCCCCGAGCCGTGACGGCAGCTTCATCTGCAACGAGGGCGACCCCGCGCAAAAAAAACTTGAGCCAAGATTCCCAGTCACCAGCGTCCCGTACAGCCTGCAGCCTGTCGTAGTACTCTGCTCTGTTCTGTTTGAAGTAGTAGGACAGGTACAACAGTGGGCGCTGCAGCGCCCTTTGTTCACAGAGCAACAATGTGATCAAGAGCCGACCCATGCGGCCATTCCCGTCAAGAAACGGGTGAATCGTTTCGAATTGACCATGAATTAACCCCACCTTGACAAGCAGGGGCACCGGTGCGTCATCGTGCATGTACTTCTCGAGATTGTCGAGGGCTGCTTGCATTTCATACGGCGGCGGAGGTACATAGCGCGCCGTGTCGGGTCGAGAGTTCGCCCCGCCTACCCAGTTCTGGGAGGATCTGAACTCCCCCGGATTCTTGTCAGATCCACGCACGCCCGCAAGCAGACGTGCATGGATCTCTCGCATGAGGCGCAGTGAAACAGGCAGCTCCTTGAGCCTTGCCAGCCCATAGTTCATGGCGCCTACATAATTGACGACCTCACCGACGTCACCGGGCAAGCCAGCCTTCACAGCTTTGGATTCATACTCGACAACATCGATAAGAGAGGCCTGCATCCCCTCGATCTGGCTGGAAAGGACAGCCTCTTTACGTACGTACATCGAAACGAAGAGGTCAGGATTCGGCAGGATTGCTGTAGCGCCATCCAGCCTGCCAAGAGCCCGGTCCGCCTGAGATAGTAGTGCCCACATCTCGTCGTCCATACGTACCGGCGGTATCGGAGGAAGAGGCGCTGGAACGAACGCGCGGTACCCCTGTGGTTGTAGAATGTATCTGCCAGCCCGACCCCGGTTCTCAGTCTCCATCTTGGCGACTCCTCTCGGACCCGATTATTATCGCTTTATGGCAGTTTGCAATAGTATCCGACCTTCTTCGAGACGTTGCTATCGATTACAAGAACAGTGAACAGCAAATCCTGGATTGTTATCGATTGGTTCGTCTTTCCGATAATGTTGGAGAACCAACCCCAACACCGGTTAGTGCCCTTCCGGCTGTGTCGCGACCCTTACCACACCTCCGGCCGCTGGACCAGCCACTGAGCAAGAAGCGCGTCAACAAGATGGTAGGTGCGGTCGGGCCGGCGTTCGATGAGGTCATAGTCGATGAGAACACCGATGGCCTTCTGAATCGCGCCAACTGAGAGTTGACTGCGGTTCAGGAAATCGGTGCTGTAGGGCTGGTCGCTAGGCGCCTGTGCCAGCGCCTGCAGAAGGCGCCTCTGCGCTGCAGACAGCCCGGCGAGGACCATCTCGAAGCCGGGGGACAACTCACGGAGCAGCACCGTCCGGGCCTGGTTGACGGTCTCGTCGGTGCACAGCTCGTCAGTCAAGTCCCATGCGGCAGAGGCAAGACGCTGCATGTAGTACGCACAGCCCCGGCTGTACTCATACATGCGTGTGCCCGTCGCCTCGCTGCACACTTTGCCACTCCCGGCGAACGCGTCGATAACCCACGGCACGACCGCCTCGACTGGCAGCTCGCGCAGTTCAATCATTGACGCACTCTCAAAGAAGGGGCGGTTGCGGTCCGTGAACATTGAGCGCAGAAGGTGCCTGCGACTGCCGACGTACAACCATGCAACGCTCTGATGCTGCTGGATGACAGAGCGCATCGTGGCCTCGATGGTGCGTGAGTCAGGCAGCTGTGTAATCTCCTGAAACTCATCGAGGACGATGCACGCGCGGCGGCCCTGCGCCTCCACGTACCTGCACGTCTGCTCCACAGCGTCCTCGAGTGCCTCGGGTACGCTCGCCTGAGGGTCCACGCTGGCTGAGACGCGCGGTCCCTCGGCATCGATGCCGAACTCCAGATGAACACGGCCAAACAGGCGGCCTAGCTGCGTCGGCAGCTGGGCGAGGCCTAAACCCCAGCCAAATCCTTGGGCGACGCCGCGCGCGAAGCGCTCCACCAGCTCCCGTTGAGACGATACCGGCATAAGGTCGACATACGCCGTGAGCAGGCCTGCACTGCGCAGGTCACCCAGAGTGGCAAGCGCAAGAGAGGTCTTGCCATACCGCCGAGGTGACAGGAGCACGGCACTCTGCCCCGCCCGCATCAGGTTTCCAAGCTCGGCCCGCTCCTGCTCGCGGTCGCAGAACTGC
>DAONFE010000054.1:0-5101 GCA_035403525.1 Candidatus Cryosericum sp. | reverse complement strand
TACCAGTGGCTTCCGCGTGCGTTCGACAAGGGCGACGATATTGCGGCTCGGCACGGGATGTGCAACGCAGCATTCCTCGCCGGACTGGCATTCAACAATTCGGGCCTCGGCTACGTGCACGCGCTTTCCCACCCGCTGACCGGCAAGTACGGCCTGCCGCATGGGGTTCTCAACGCGGTGCTTCTGCCTGCCGTCATGCGGTGGAACTCGGTGCTGGTCGGCAGCAGGATGGCAAAGATTGCTGTCGCGATGGGCGTGGGACATCCGTGGCGCACGGACCGTGAGAACGCAGAGAAGGCCATTGTCGGAGTGGAGGAGCTGAACCGTCGCCTGAGGATGCCCCCGGGGCTGTCTGCGATGGGCGTCAAGGAGGCCGACCTGCCGGAGCTTGCCCAGCAGGCGATGGAGGAGCTGGTCGGCAAGACCAACCCCCGTCAGGTGGCGTCTGCCGAACAGATGCAGCGGCTGTACCTGGATTCCATGTAACCCTGGCGCACAGGTCAGCATATGCTCGGAGCCATCGTCGGCGACATCGTCGGCTCGGTCTACGAATACCATGCAGTGGTGAGCGGCGAGCGTCCGCTGCTCGCGCCCGGCTCGACCTACACCGATGAGACAGTTCTGACACTTGCGGTAGCAGACAGTGTCCTGCATCGGCGTCCTTATGGCGAGACCCTGCGGGAATGGGCCATTGCCAATCCGGGTCGCCGGTACAGCACGCGCTTTCAGAAGTGGCTGGACGACCCGGAACACACTCTGCCGCTGAGCTACAGCAATGGAGCTGCGGCGAGGGTCAGCCCGGTCGGATGGGCATTCGACACGCTGGACGAAACACTCGAGGAGGCCCGCCGCAGTGCGGAACCCACGCATAACCACCCCGATGGCATCGCCGGCGCGCAGGCGGTAGCCGCCGCCATCTTCCTGGCCCGTACGGGTGCTTCGAAGCAAGCCATCCGGTCCGAACTCGAGACTCGCTTCGGCTACGACCTGCACCGTTCTCTGTCCGACTGTTGCGGAGGATGGTTCGAGGCAGCAGAGCTTTCCGTGCCTGAGGCCATCATCTGCTTCCTTGAGTCCACCGATGTTGCGGGCAGCCTTCAGCGCGCAGTCGACCTGCTGGGGGACGCCGATTCACAGGCGGCAGTCGCCGGGAGTATTGCGGAAGCTTTCTATCACGGCGTTCCAGCAGACCTGGCGGAGCCGTGTCTTGCAATGCTGCCGGAAGGCTTCCGGTCCGTCGTGGATGAGTTCCGCCTCCGCTTTCATCTGCCCTGAGCACGGGGAAGGTACGATGCTGCACACCGACGGCTGCTGGTTGAAGGACGAGGCGGGGAGGACGGTCCTCCTGCGTGGCGTCAATCTGGGCGGAGACAGCAAGGTCCCGACCGTTCCGGATGGAGTCACACACAACCCTGAGGGATTCTTCGACCACCGCATGGTATCCTTCGTGGGAAGACCCTTTCCGCTGGATGAAGCCGCCGAGCACCTGACCCGCCTCAAATCGTGGGGGCTTACGCTGCTGCGGTTCCTGGTGACATGGGAAGCCATCGAGCATGCCGGACCCGGGCTGTACGACACCGAGTACCTGGACTACGTCGAGCGCATCATGCGTCTCGCGGACGAGATGGGCTTCACCGTGTTCATCGATCCCCATCAGGACGTCTGGAGCAGGTTCACCGGCGGTGACGGGGCGCCGGGATGGACGCTGGAGGCGGCCGGTCTGGACATGACGCACTTCGCGGACACCTGCGCCGCCATCGTTCATCAGACGCACGGGGACCCATACCCCAGTTCGCTGTGGTCCACCAACACGACACGCCTGGCATGTGCGACAACGTTCACCCTGTTCTTTGGCGGGGATGACTTTGCTCCGGGCGTCACCGTGGACGGCGAGGGTGTCCAGGAGTATCTGCAGCGCCACTACGTGGATGCGCTCCTGCAGCTCGTGCAACGTCTCAGGGGAATTCCCTGCGTTATCGGGTACGACACGTTCAACGAACCCTCCCATGGCTATATCGGCTGGAGTGACCTGACGGCGCTCGAGGGCGACCAGAAACAGGGCCTCCAACCCACGCCCCTCCAGTCGTTTGCGCTGGGGGACGGCCTTGAGCAGGAGGTTGAGGTCTGGTCGATGGGATCGCGCGGCCCCCGTCTGCAGGGGCACGAGAGGGTGAACACCGGACACGTACGGGCGTGGCAGGACGGCGTTCCTTGCATCTGGCGGCAGCATGGAGTCTGGGACATCGGTCCAGATGGCGTGCCCAGGGTCCTCAGGCCCGACTACTTTTCACAGGTCAGGGGGCGGAAGGTGGATTTTGCTGCCGACTACCTGACGCCGTTTCTTCTGCGAGTTGCCTCAGCTGTTCATGCAGTCGACAGTGGTGCGCTCATCTTCGTGGAGGGGGAGCCCATGGAGCCGCTGCCGGTTGTGAAGGGCGACTGCCCGGGAGTTGTCTCCGCGCCCCATTGGTATGATGCCATGCCGCTGATGCTCAAACGGCGCAGCGACTGGGTGGGCTACGATGCGTTGCAGCATCGCATGCTGGTCGGTCCTTGGGCTGTGCGGCGTGGTCCGGCGGCGCAGCTGGCCGAACTCAGGTCCAGGGGACAGGCATGCCTGGGGGCTCCGACCGTCATCGGCGAGATCGGGGTGCCGTTTGACCTGAGAGGTGGGCGCGCCTTCCAATCAGGAGATTACCGCGAGCAGGAGAAGCTCCTGGACCACAGCCTGCGCGCTGTCGAGGCAAGTCTGTGCTCTGCGGCCATCTGGAACTACACGGCAAGCAACACCAATGCGAGAGGCGACGGGTGGAACGGCGAGGACCTGTCCATCTGGAGCCGCGACCAGGGGCGGGACACGCGCCTGCCTGACCGCGGAGGCCGCGCTCTGCGCGCCGTTGTGCGTCCCTACCCCATCGCTGTGGCCGGCGAGCCGGTGCATCTTTCCTTCGACATGCGTCGCAGAGTCATGCGTTTTACCTTCCGCCATGACGCTCGCATCGTTCAGCCAACCGAAATCTTCGTGCCTCCTCTGCAGTATCCGGATGGCTATCGTGTCTGGATGACCGATGGCACCTTCCTGAAGGATGAAGCGCGGCACGTGCTGAAGTATCGCTACACACTCGGCGTGCCTGAACACACCATCATCATCCGTCCCAGAGCGCACCGCGCGGGTCCCAGGTAGAGGAGACGCCGCACCCCGTTGCAGGCACGCTGCGGGCAACCCCGACGCACGTCTGGCCGCGGCAACCAGGGTAGTTGACTTTTTTCCGGAAGGGACTACAAGGAAGATACCCGAGCTTCATGGCCTACAGCAGCAGCTACGGAGTGAAGCCGATAGGGCATAAGGGGAAACTCTTATACCTCCCACCGTTGGAAAGGGAATCGAACCAGGGAGGTGGTGGTATGAGAGTACTTGTGCTCGAGCCGGCAAAATGTACTGGCTGCCGGGCGTGCATGGACGCCTGTTCGTTTGAAAAGACGGGCGTCTTCAACCCGCTCGATGCACGCATCAACGTGACGACCTTTCACGAGGACCTGACGTTCGTTCCCTCTGTCTGCACGCAATGTGAGGTTCCCTACTGCGCGCAGGTCTGCCCGACTGGAACGCTCGTCAAGAACGCCGAGACAGGACGCGTAGACTTCCTCAGGGAAAAGTGCATTGGCTGCAAGCAGTGTGTTCTTGCATGTCCGTGGGGTTCCATCAGACTCAATCACCTCGGCAAGGACATCATCAAGTGCGACCACTGTGACGGAGACCCTGCATGCGTAAAGGTCTGCAGTCCCAAGGCGCTCACGTACGTCGAAGTTGAGGACATGGTTGCCAGCAAGCAGGCAGGTGTCGCAGGGGCGTACCGCAAGATTGCCGAAGAGATGTCCCGGGGGGTGAACCCATGATCGACGGCGGATATCAGGGCAAGATTCTACGGGTAAACCTGACGGACCAGAGCGTCCGTGAGGAGCCGCTTCGCGAAGACTGGGCGAGGGAGTTTATCGGGGGAAGGGGTTATGGCACGCGCATGCTGATGGAGGAGGTCGACCCCAGCGTCGATCCTCTGGCGCCGGAGAACAAGGTCATCATTGCGACAGGGCCGCTGGATGGGACGACTGCGCCTTCCTCCGGCAGGGTCATGGTCATTACGAAAGGGGCGCTGAACGGCGCCATCGCAAGTTCGAATGCCGGTGGATACTTCGGACCCATGCTCAAGCGGGCCGGATATGACATGGTGGTCATCGAGGGGGTATCAGCCACGCCCGTGTATCTCTGGATCAACAAGGGGAGAGTCGAGTTCCGCGACGCCAGCCACCTGTGGGGCAAGCTCGTTCCCGAGTCCGACCAGCTCATGCGCGAGGAGACGCATCTGCAGGCCGAAACCATGGTAATAGGGCCTGCGGGGGAGAAGCTCTCCCGTATTGCCGGTGTGATGTTCAGCGGACATCGGGCTTCGGGCAGGACGGGAGTCGGGGCAGTCGTGGGCAGCAAGAACCTGAAGGGCATTGCTGTGCGGGGGACTTTGGGCGTCACAGTTGCGGACCACGATGCATTCCTTGAAGCAGTGCGCTCGACCCGTTCCATCCTTGCTGCCAACCCCGTGGCCAGCGGCGGCCTGCCCACCTACGGCTCGGCGGTACTGGTCAACATCATCAACTCCACTGGGTCGCTGCCGGCACGGAACGCGCAGGAGTCCTTCTTCCCAGATGCTGGCAAGATTAGTGGCGAAAGCCTGCGTGACCACAACCTGGTGCGCAACGAGGGCTGCGCTGACTGCCCGCTGGCCTGCGGCCGGGTTACTGAGATTCGAGAAGGCAAGTACAAAGGGGAGCACGGGGGTGGACCTGAGTACGAGTCGGTGTGGTCCTTTGGCGCCATGTGCGGCGTGTCTGACCTGGACGCGGTCGTCATGGCCAACTTCCTGTGCGACCGGTACGGCCTCGACACGATATCGGCAGGCTCGACAGTCGCGTGCGCGATGGAGCTGTACGAAAAGGGCTACATGCCTGGGGACGATGCTCCGTTCCCGCTGCACTTCGGTGATGCAGAGGCGATGGTGGAGTGCGTCCGCGCCATGGCGGAACAGAAGGACGACTTTGGCAAGCTGCT
>DAONFE010000053.1:3936-5417 GCA_035403525.1 Candidatus Cryosericum sp. | reverse complement strand
TGCCGCACGGGCGAAGGGAGCGGCGCCATCCGCCTGGATGACAGCAAGGCGCGGAACGCGGTCGATGAGCTGCAGGGCCTTCATTTCCATGAGGGCCTTGCCGAAGGCGCTGGTGTTGCCCAGGTTGCCGCCAGGCACGATGATCCAGTCGGGAAGGCGCCCTCCCAGCTGAAACCAGCTGTCCAGGATGATCGTCTTCTGCCCCTCGAGGCGGAACGGGTTGAGAGAATTGACGACTGTCAGGTGGTGGTCGGCGGCCAGCTGCTCCACGATGCGCATGGCGTCATCGAAACTCCCGTCCACCTGCAGCGTGTGGGCACCGTAGGCAAGAGCCTGGGCGAGCTTTCCCAGCGCGATTTTCCCTTCCGGAATGAGCACGAAGACGGGGAGATGTGCCCGTGCCCCGTAGGCAGCGAGCGAGGCCGAGGTATTGCCGGTGGAGGCACAGATGAGCGCTCGCGCCTCCTGATGGCGAGCCCAGCTGACAGCGACGGTCATGCCGCGGTCCTTGAACGAGCCACTGGGGTTCTCGCCCTCATGCTTGGCCCACAGGGCGGACAGGCCAAGCGGAGCAGGGTCCAGCTGGTAGAGATTCGTTCGTCCCTCGGGAAACGTGACCAGCTCGTCTGATGGCAGGTCAAGGACAAGCTCACGGTAGCGCCATACCCCTGAAAGATCTTCGGGGTTCATCGAGGAAGCGCGGGAGGAAAACTGCTGTGCCAGAACAGCCGCCGGGGGAACCTCACGGAGGTCGGGCTGGACGTCAAGCAGGCCACCGCAGGCACAGCGCAGCCGCCTGTCCTCCAGTGCATAGGTCGTGCCACAGTTCACACATGTAAGGCTTCTTGTCATGCGGACACCTCACGTTCAGTATGGCAGAGATCGAGGCGGGAGGCAACTGCCCCCGCGGTGCAGAACGCCGCCTCCTCGAACGAAGGGGAGGCGGCGTGTGCTGCAACTGCGGCAGTCGTCGAGGCAGTTACTCTTCGACGGGTACGTACTTGCTCTTGGGTGAGTGGCAGACGGGGCACTTCCAGTCGTCAGGCAGGTCCTCGAACGCCGTTCCGGGCTTGATGCCCGATGCGGGGTCACCCTCGGCGGGGTCGTAGATGTGACCGCAGACAGTGCAACGATACTTCTTCATACGTGCCTCCTATTGTCGCGAGATTGCAGATATGGATTTCCGTGTGTGTTCCTCTGTATGTGGGATGCTATCCCAGGGGGAAGGGGAAGCTGCCGAGAGAGACAAGGTGCGACACAATGAGGAGCACAAGTGCCAGGAGAATCATGTACCAGCGTGCGTGGAATTTGGCCAGGGTCGCCTTCGCCTGTGGGCTGATATGCGAGAACTTCAGCATGATGCCAGCGAAGCCCATCCACACGATGAGCGCAAAGAACAGCCAGTTCCAGAATCCGGTGTAGGGCGCCATGAGAATGGCGTGCACGATCATCACAGTGACGAGAGCGATGTTGCCATAGTA
>DAONFE010000053.1:0-3836 GCA_035403525.1 Candidatus Cryosericum sp. | reverse complement strand
GCTGTCCCGGGCTTTACCCCGGAGCTCGGGTCACCCTTCGCGGGGTCATAGATGTAGCCACAGACACTGCACTGGTACTTCTTCGCTTGTTCAGCCATTCCTGCCTCCTCTAGAGTTGTATAGTGCTGCAGAGACCAACAGCGTCTTCGAGTGCTGACGCCACGTCCCTCGGAGCTGCAGCGTCTCCGATGAGGTGAACCTGTGGAACCTTGCCCTGAAGCTCGTCAAACAGCCGATTGGCCGGTACTTTGATGCCGACAACGACGACACTGTCGATCCCCTGCACCTTCTCCTGACGCCCGTAGTAAGGGTTCAGCAGGGTGGCGGTCCCCGCTTCAATGCCGAGGACGATGCTCATGGGGTGGAGTTCCACGTCTTTTCCATCAATCTGCTGGTAGTGGGGCATGACGGTAGGGGGCGTCACGTTCTGCCCATTCACGAAGGACGGCGTCGTCCAGACAACCTTCTTGCCCTGGGCCAGCAGGGACCGCACAACTCCAACGCCCTCGATGGTGGCGTCGTAATCGACGACGAGAACCGTCGTCCCCGTGACGGTGCCCTGAAGTGCGTCGAGGGTATGGAACACACGGTCTTTCGGCATTCCGGCAACGTCCCCGCTGATGATGGTCGACCCTGCGGCAATAATTGCGACATCCGGATGCTCCGCACCGACGAGCTCGGCCGTGGCCTCCGTTCCCGTCCGAACATCCACGTGCTGCACGTCCATCTCGCGCATGAGGAACCGGGCAACACCGGAGACCTCGCGTCTGCCGGGGAGCCTGCTTTCCCAGTTGACACGGCCGCCCAGCGTGTCTTGCTTCTCAAACAGCGTAACGTGATGCCCTCTGCGCGCCAGGATGTCCGCTGCCTTCATGCCGGCAGGACCACCTCCGACGACCACGACCTTCCTGGGCTCGAGCGTCCTGGTGTAAAGCACATCCTCGCCGTACTCATACTCATGGCCCGAGGTCGGATTCTGCACACAGCTGATGGGCAGATTCTGCAGGAGCCTTCCCATGCACTTCTGGTTGCACCCGATGCACCCGCGGATCTCATCAAACCGACCTTCCTGCGCCTTCTTGGCCCAGTAGGGGTCAGCAATCATTGCGCGGGCAAGGCCCACCATGTCGCAGTCGCCCTTTTCAAGAGCATCCTCTGCCATGCTTGGCCAGACAATACGCCCATTGCCAATGACCACGATGTCCACCGCTTTCTTGATGCGAGCGACGGAATCGAGCAGGAAGCCCTGCGGTGTCGTCATGGGCGCGACCAGCCAGTCGATGCTTTCCCACGTGCCGGAGTCCGTGCTGATATAGTCGGCAACCTGTGCGATCATCCTGGCGTATTCCACCGCCTCATCGACGCCGTAATCGCCCTGCACGTACCGGTTGATGCCGAGGCGCACACCCAGCGGCCTGTCCCCGATCTTCGCGCGGATGGCCTGGAGAATCTCGATGACAACTCTGCAGTGGTTCTCAAGTGAGCCGCCGTACTCGTCCGTGCGGATGTTCTTGGTGAGGGAGAGGAACTGTCCGAGAATACCGTCGTGGGCGACTTTGATTTCCACACCGTCGAAGCCCGCCTCGACGACATTCACGGCCGAATCCGCAAAGGCGGCGACCATCTCGTGAATCTCTGCGGTGGTCATGGGTTTTGGCACTTCGCCGACGGTCAGGTCCGGCACGTTGGATGGTGCGACCAGGGGTTGGAATATCTCGACGCTCCGCGTCTGGTTCCCCATGTGCGTCAGCTGGCCGAAGATCCTGGCGCCACCGTCATGCACGGCATCGACAATCCTGCGCATTCCGGGGATGCTGTTTCTGTCAAAGGCATGGATGGTGTTTACGTACGAGCCACTGGGTTCCACAATCATGCTGGGTACAACGACAAGCCCTGCGCCGCCTCGCGCCCGCTCCCGGTAATAGTACGCGTCGCGCTGGCTTGGCGTGTGGTCGGCGTTTGCGTACAGTGTCAGGTGTGGCAGAAAGACCACCCTGTTCTTGATTGTGACTCCCCGGATAGTGATGGGGGTGAAGAGCTTCTCAAACTGCCCGGTTTCTCCCACAGTTTATGACCTCCTTTGAGCCCTTTCCAGTCGATAGTTCTCCGCAGTTCGTGAGCGGCGGAATGCGACCCCTTCGTGAACGCGTCAAGCAAGCTGCTTGCCATTGTACTCGGCAACTGTGAATTTCAAAGGGGGCAGGCAGCACGCTGGTGGCAGTTCATGACGACAGCCGGTGCGCCGCCTGAAGGGCGGCAAGGCAGGCGCGGCAAAACAATTCGCTTGACTAATGCTGTTGAGCGCGCAGTTGGTCCAGTTCCTCGCGGCTGAGGCGGTTGTGACGGATAAGGCGCCCGGTCGTGGTGAAGACGACATCCTCGGCGATGTTGGTGGCCAGGTCGGCGACACGTTCCAGGTTGCCCGCGACGCGGAGGATCTGAAGGGCCCGGTCGATGGTCGTCGGGTCTGCCATCATGTAGGTCAGCAGTTCGCGCAGCACCTGCTGGCTCAGGCTGTCCACCGTGTCGTCGCGCTCGACCACATCGAGGGCCAGGCCGGTGTTCTGCGTCGAGAACGCGGTCATGGCATCGGCGAGCATCGTCTGGGATTGCTCGCTCATGCGCGGAATGTCGACATACGGTTTGATGTCAGGGCGTTCAATGAGGTATTCGGCGCTCTCAGCGATGTTGACGGCATGGTCGGCGAGGCGTTCAAGGTCCGAGCCGATCTTGGCGTACATGTAGACACTGCGCAGCATCCGGGCTTCCGGCTGGTAGAGCGCGATGAAGTTGATGGTTTCGCGCTCAATCGCATGATCATATTCGTTTGCCGCCAGCTCGTCCACCTCGATAACCTGACGGGCGAGCGCCGGGTCCTTGGCAACGATGGCCCGGACACTCTTGTCAATCATGGAGCTGGCGAGCGCGCTGAACGCAAACAGCTTGTCTTTGAGTTCCTGAAGCTTCTCTTCGTTCATGGGGGCTCCTTCCGCCTCATCCGTACTTGCCGGAGAGGTAATCTTCCGTGCGCTTGTCCTGCGGACCGACGAATACCTTCTTTGTTTCACCAAACTCGACCAGCTCACCGGTCATGAAGAATGCGACATAGTCCGAGATACGCGCGGCCTGCTGCAGACCGTGCGTGACAAAAACGATGCTGTAGTCCGTCTTGAGGCTGGACAGCAGCTCCTCGATAATAGCAGTGGATTTCGGGTCGAGAGCGCTCGTGGGCTCGTCGAAGAGGACGACATCCGGCTCCATGGCGATAGTGCGGGCGATGCACAGCCGCTGCTGCTGTCCTCCGGAGAGCGACGTTCCCGCCTTGAACAGCTTTGCCTGAACCTCAGTCCACAATCCGACCTTCGTCAGCATGGTCTCCACGATCTGGTCGGCCTTTTCGCGTGAGAGGTGCTGACCCGTGAGGCGGTACCCCGCGAGGACGTTGTCGTACACGGTCATGGTGGGGAAGGGGTTGGGGCGCTGGAACACCATGCCGATGTGCTTGCGCACATCAACAATGTCCATGGTCGAGGTATCGACTCCTTCGAGCAGGACGGTGCCCGAGGAGCGTGCGCCGGGTGTCATGAGGTGCAGCCCGTTGAGCGTGCGGACAAACGTCGTCTTGCCACAGCCGGAAGGGCCCATGATGGCCGTCACCCTCTTCTTGGGAATCTGCATGGACACGTTGAACAGGACCTGATCCTTGCCGAACCAGGCATTGATGTCCTTTGTCTCGAGAACAACAGGAACTTCTTCCATGGCCACCTTCCTCACGCCTTGACCCGCAATACGCGGGAGATGACGAACCGAATGCCGTACTGCAGGAGCAGGATGAT
>DAONFE010000052.1:0-5768 GCA_035403525.1 Candidatus Cryosericum sp. | reverse complement strand
GAGTCATGCCGCGTGGTCATCGACGAGAAGAGGCAGAAAGAGCGTCTGGCCATGCTTGCGCAGGACCAGAAGAAGCCTCTGTCGCTTGACGAGCTGTTCACCGAGGAGGAGGCGCAGGAAAAGAAGAAGCTGACCCTTATCCTCAAGACAGACTCGCTCTCCACGCTGGACGCCGTCAAGTACGAGCTGAAGAAGATAAAGACCAAGACCATTCCCCTCGAGATCCTGCACGAGGGAACCGGCGGCATCACGAAGTCCGACGTGCTGCTGGCATCGGCCAGCAATGCGGTCATCGTCGGCTTCAACGTCGTTCCCCAGGCAGAGGCGCTGAAGGTTGCTGCTGTCGAGAAGGTGCAGATTCAGACCTATGACCTCATCTTCGAGCTGGGCGACTCCATCGACAGAATGATTGCGGGCCTCATCAAGCCGGTGTTCGAGGAGGTCGTGCAGGGACGTGCCCGTATCAAGGATGTGTTCAAGATTACCGGCGTCGGGGCCATCGCCGGCTGCCTCGTGGAAGACGGCAAGATTGTCCGGGGGGCCAAGGCACGCGTGGTCCGCAATTCCGTGGTCGTCTACGCAAACAGCAGCATCTCCTCGCTGAAGCGCTTCAAGGACGATGTCAAGGAAGTGCTGAAGGGGTACGAATGCGGCGTCGGCCTGCAGAACTTCAACGACTTCAAGGTCGACGACATCATCGAGACGCTGGTCATGGAGGAGAAGAAGGCGTAAGCCATGAGACGTGACCAGGTCCCCATGCGGGAGGAAGTTCAGCAATGACACGGCGGAGTCTGTCTGCTCCTGCGACGACGACTCCCACCTCAACCAGTTCAGACCAACTACAGCCCGGCTGCCTCGTACGAGGAAGCCGGGCTTTCTGCTGTCCGGGAGGTGACCAGACATGATTGAACGGTATGCGCTCCCACCCGTGCGTGAGCTGTGGACGGAGCAGGCGCAGTATGAGCGCTGGCTGGAGGTCGAATGCGCCGTCACCGAGGCGTACGAGGAGATGGGTACTGCCCCTCCCGGGACGGTGCAGCGCGTGCGCGAGGCGGCCGTCATCGATGTGGAGGACATTCACGCCATCGAGGAGGAGGTCGGCCATGACGTCATCGCGTTCCTCCGCTCCATCACCCGCCCGATGGGAGATGAGGCGCGGTTCGTGCACCTGGGCATGACCTCATCCGATGTCGTGGACACTGCGCTGGCTCTTGCGCTCAAGCGTTCCGGCGAGCTGCTTCTGGCGAAGCTAGCGGAGCTGCACGATGTGCTGGCGGCCCAGGCGGTGAGGTACAGGAACACGGTCACCGTGGGACGCACGCACGGCGTTCACGCCGAACCGACCTCCTTCGGCCTCAAGTTTCTGTCGTGGCTTGCGGAGACCGAGCGCAACCAGGAGCGGCTGGCCCGCGCGACCTGGGACGTGGCCTGTGGCAAGATTTCCGGTGCCGTCGGCAACTATGCCAACATCCCGCCATTGGTCGAGGAAACGGCCCTGGCAAAGCTCGGGCTGGCACGGTCGAAGTGCTCCACCCAGATTGTGCCGCGCGACCAGCACGCTGCATTTGTGGCGGCGCTTGCGCTCGCCGGAACCCAGATTGAGCGCATGGCGACGGAGGTGCGCCTGCTGCAGCGCACCGAGGTGCGTGAGGCGCAGGAACCATTCGGTGCCCATCAGCGGGGGTCGTCGGCGATGCCGCACAAGAAGAACCCCATCGTCTGCGAGCGGCTGTGCGGCATGGCGCGCCTCCTGCGCGGAAACATGACGGCCGCGTACGAGGATGTCGCGCTGTGGCAGGAACGCGATATCTCACACTCCTCCGTGGAGCGCGTGATTCTGCCGGACAGCACCATGACCCTGTACTACATGCTGGACCGCGCCATCTGGTTGATGCGCGGACTGGTCGTCGACGAGGAGGCGATGCAGCGAACGTTCGAGGCCTCGCACCATCTGGTCTATTCCGAGCGGGTCCTCCTGGCCCTTGTGGAGAAAGGCATGAGCCGCGAGGAAGCCTACCTGCTTGTACAGCGCCTGGCCATGCAGGCGTGGAACGGCGGGGAGGACTTCCGTCACCTGTGCCGTGGGGAGCCGCAGATTGCTGCGCGCATTGCCGGAGGCGAGCTGGACCAGCTGTTTGACCCGCAGTACTATCTGCGGAACATCGGAACCATCTACGCACGGTTTGGCCTGGACAGGGAGGTGGCGTCATGAGGCGGCTAGCGGTGGTCGGCGCCCAGTGGGGCGACGAGGGCAAGGGCAAGGTTGTCAATTACTTTGCAAAGGACTTTGAGTGGATCGTGCGGTTCGCAGGGGGTGCCAACGCCGGCCACACCATCTATGTGGGCGACCGGAAGTACGTAAACCACCTGCTGCCCTGCATCCTGCCCGAAGGAAGCGGCAGGGGGTTTCTCGGAGCAGGCATGGTCGTCGACCTTGAACAGCTGGTGGCCGAGCTTGAGGTTCTGGCGGCGGACTTTCCTGGCATCGGCACACGGTTTGCGGTGGATCCCGAAGTCTTCCTGGTCCTGCCATGGCACAAACAGCAGGACCAGCTCATGGAGGCGATGCGCTCGAACCGCATCGGGACGACGGGCAGGGGCATCGGCCCGGCCTACACGGACAAGGCTTCCCGCGAAGGCGTCAAGCTGTGCCACCTCTTCGACGAACATATGCTCATGGACCGGCTTGAAAACTCCTGGACCATCAAGCAGAACCTGTACCGCGGAGGTCTCTCCGTACCGCCCGTGGAACTGGCCGCCATGCTCCTCAGACAGCGGGACCGCCTGCTCGCGCTGGGGGTTCAGGTAACCGGCGCTGTGGACATGGCCCGCGTCTTCCGCAGCACCTCCGTGCTGTTCGAGGGGGCGCAGGGCGTTCTGCTGGACCCGGATTTTGGGACCTACCCGTTTGTGACGTCCGGCTCCTGCATGGCCCACGGTGTGTCGTCCGTCGGTTTCTCGACCTTCGAGCTGGACGATGTGGCCGGGGTTCTCAAGGCCTACACCACGCGTGTCGGGGAGGGGCCATTTCCCACGGAGGAGGACAGCCCCGTCACCCAGGGTATCCGCGAGCGGGGAGGTGAATTCGGCGCAACGACGGGCAGACCAAGGCGCATCGGGTGGCTCGACCTGCCAGCCCTGCGCTACGCGGCGCTGCGCTCGGGCCTTACCAGTCTGGTCATTACCAAGGCGGACGTGCTCAACAGACTGCAGCACGTGCGCGTCTGCACTGGCTACCGCCTGGGGGGAGTCGTGCACGACGTGCCCTCGACCACGCATGACTTCTTCGCCGCCGAGCCCGTCTACGAAGACCTTGCCGGCTGGCAGACGACGGAAGACGTCAATTTCCTGAAGTACATGACCTTCATCGAGCAGCAGGTGGGCGTTCCGATTACGTACATCTCCTACGGGCCGCACACTGACGAAATGGAGACCAAGAGTCATCTCATCATGAACATCTGACCTCGCAGCGGGGGCGGGACGCTGCCCCCGCGCAGACGCTGGAAAAAGTTGCGCCGGGGATATACTGAGCCCATGGAAGCAGAAACGAGGAACAGCGGGGTGAACCAGGGCGCAGGGGGTGCGCAAGCTCTCCCTGACACCGAGTTTGGCGACCTGTATGAACAGGCGTTCGTCCTGTCGGACAGAGATGCCATGGCTGCGAAGGAACTGGCCGACGACCTCTACAGGATGGCAGAGGAGCGTGGCCTTCCGTACTGGCAGGCGTTGTCGCGGTATCTTGCCGGATTCTGCTACTACAACGTGAGCGAGTATGACAGCGCCATGCAGGAGTTCGAGCATGGTCAGCAGATTGCGCAGGACCATGGCCTGCAGAACCTGGTCATCAAGTTTCATAATGGCTACGGCGCCATATACGAACGGCTTGGCCACTACGACCAGGCTGTAGCGGAGTTCGGCGAGGGCCTGAACCTCGCGCGCGAGATGGGTCTCACAAGCGATGTTGCCCACTTCCTTGTCAATCTTGGCGAGGCGTCCCTTCTCATGGGGGATGCTGCGCAGGCGCTGGCCCTGGAAACCCAGGCCGAGGCCATGATTGCCCAGCTGCCTGATGAACAGCGATTTCCCATCGACGTCTACTACAATCTGGCGCAGGCGCAGGCCCAGAATGGCCTCATGGAGGAGGCGGAGCGCTCGTACCGCCGCAGTCTCGACGCGGCGACGGCGTGCGGGAACGCCATCTCGGAGGTGGAGGCACGGGTGCGCCTGGCTTCGATTCTTGCGGACCGCGGTCAGCAGGAGGAGGGTCTGGCGGTCACATACGAAGCCTTGCGGCTCAGCCGCTCCTGTGGCTTTGCCCTGCAGGAGGTCTCGTGTCTGCTGGAGTGCGGGCGCATCGAGCAAGCCATGGGGCGCCTCGAGGATGCCACCGCGCAGTTTGAGAAGGCTGTGGAGATTGCGGAGAGCCACCACATGGGTGACCTGCTGCCCCCCGCGCTGGAGTCCCTGTCGTCAGCCAAGGCCGCCTCGGGACGTTTCGATGAGGCCTACCAGTTCCTGCTGAGGTCTGTCACTGTGGCACGCGCCTGGTCGAGTTCTGAGGCGGCCCGAAAGCTTGCCGAACTGTCGACCGGCTACCGCATCGAGAAAGTCCAGCACGAGGCGGAGGTCGAGCGCATCCGCCGTGAGGCGCTGGAGTCTGCCGTGGAGCGTATGCGTCTGGTGACCCGCATTGGCCGCAGCCTGACACAGAGTCTCGAGCCCAGGGACATTCTCATGCGCATGTGGAGGGAGCTGTCCGCTGCCATCGACCTGACCTGGCTTGGCATCGGCATCTACAGTCCGGAGTCAGGGGTTATCGAGTTCCCGGGACTGATCGAGGCGGGGGAGATGCGTCCGGCCTCGTCGGTCTTTGTCAATGACGAGTTCAGTCTTGCCGCCCTGTGCGTGCGGGAGAAGCGGGTTCTGTCGTATCAGACCTCGGCCGAGGCGCGCGCGGCGATGGGCACGACCTCGCTCATCACCTTCGAACACGCTCCAGCCACGGTGGAAACAATCATGTACTTCCCTCTGTTCCGCGAGGATGAGATTGTAGGCGTGCTGACGGTCCAGAGCGAGCGGGAACATGCGTATTCGAGCGACGTCATCGAGTTGCTGGAGGCCGTCGCCTCGTTCACTGCCATCGCCGTCGAGAATGCTCGCATCATGATTCGGCTCAACGAACTGAATCGAGCAATCTCAGGTGAAAAGGAGCAAGTAGAGCGCGAAGCACTGGCGTCTTCCTGGATGGCCGACCACGACAGTCTGACCGGTCTTTCGAACAGGCGCGTTCTGGAACGCATCCTCGAGGAAAGCATCAAGACGGCGAGGCTTGCCAACAGCAGACTGGTCGTGTTCTTCGTCGACATGGACGACTTCAAGAGCGTGAACGATACCTGGGGCCACGACGCCGGAGACCGGGCCCTTGTAGAGATTACCCGCCGGCTGGTCAGCGTGTTCCGCGATGCCGACCACATTGCACGGGTTGGGGGCGATGAGTTTGTCGTGGTGGCGCCTGGCCTCCGCAAGGAAGGCAGCATCGAGCAGATGGCACGCAAACTGGTCGGGGCGTTTGACCAGCCGATTGTGATAGCGGAGGGGCCCATCCCGCTGAGTGTATCCGTGGGCATTGCAGTCTTCCCCGAGGACGGCACGGAGGGTCCCGAGCTCATCACCCACGCCGATCAGGCAATGTACGCAATCAAGCGCACGGGCAAGGGAGCCTGGCGCATGTGGCGCGGCACTATGACGCAGACCATGGAGCGTTCAGG
>DAONFE010000051.1:0-6144 GCA_035403525.1 Candidatus Cryosericum sp. | reverse complement strand
GGTGACATCCGCGGTCCTCAAGCTGCCGTTCTGGCAGGCGGTCTCGTGGTGGGGCTTGGCTCTTGCGGTCAGCCTGGTCATCAGCTGGGTGGGAGCGGTGGGCGCCGTCCTCCTCTATCGATACGCACTGCTGCCCAGGTTTACCGACTTCTTCTGACGCCCGTGGCACTCGATTTTGAAACGGTCATGGCCAGCTGCGCGCAGGAGGTGTATGCGTATCTCACCGCCCGCCTCGGGAACCGCTTTGACGCGGATGACGTCTTCCAGACAACGTTCCTCAAGGTGCAGCGCAACCTGGCCCGATTTCACGGCGACTCGGACCCCAAGACGTGGGTCATGCGCATCGCCATCAACGAGGCAAGCACCTTCCGCTCGCGGTCGAGGCGGGAGTTGACGCTGTCCTGTCCGGCGGAAGACCTGCCCCTGCCCGGCGCGGACGGTCCGGGGTACGACCCCGCCTTGGACGAGACGGTGGCGGACATTGCCGCGGGTATGCAGCACCTGGATGGCGACCTGCGCGACGTGTTGTACTTCTTCTACTACAAGGACATGCGCTACGAGGATATTGCCAGCCTGATCGGCAAGCCGGTGGGAACGGTGAAGTCGCGCCTTTTCCGCGCGAAGGAAGAACTGAAGGGCTTTCTGGAGGCACATCATGACCAAACAGCCGAATGACAGCGAACTCGAGCGCTCGCTGAGGGCGTACTACCACAGCACCCTGGATGGGGCGCAGCCTTCCCGGGAGCTTCTGCAGACCGTTCTCGAGCACGCGCGTGAACGAGGGAGTGCCGCATATCTCAAACCCGGCTTGGCATTTGCGCTCGCGGGCGTTTCCTTCTTCATCATCCTGGCATCCTCACGAGCCCTGGAGGTGCTTCTCCAGCTCTGACGGCGTTTCCTTCCGACAGGGCTGCGGTCCCCCGGATGCGTCCCGGACTGTTTGATTTTCCTGCGCAGACGCTATAGTTTCTCCATGGGGAAGGTTGACGTCTGTGAAGCCTGAGAAGCGCAGGGCCGCTCGACGCATTGTTCTCGCACGGTACGGAGTCATCGCCGCCGGCGCTGCCTGGTGGCTGGTTCTGGCGCTGACGCATGTTCGGACCTCGACCGTCTCCAGCTTCCTTCCAGTTTCGCTTCTGCTGGTCGTGAGCATCCTGTTCAACGGCATGCTGGACCTTCTCCAGCGCTTTCAGCCCGACTCGCGTGCAACCTGTGTTCTGCTCGACCATCAGCTGTTGTTCGACCTCCTGGCAATAAACCTGTTCCTTGGTGCCGCAGGAAGCTCCGCCCTGCTGGGGGAGCCCGCCTGGTATGGCGGGACGCGCGTCCTTCCCTTCGACGTGTCCCTGGCCGCAACATCTGCTCTCCTGCTCATTGCCGCGCTCCTGCTGCAGGCCGGATACCCTGTGCTGTACATCGCTACCGCGTTGCTGGGCTCTCTGGCGTGCCACGTCCTGTGGCTCGTGCGGCAGACGGGTTCAGGTCCCCTGGAGGCACTGACCGGCGCAGCGTGGGGGGCGACTCTGTCACAACTGCTGGCCATCGCCATTGTCGGTGTGCTGGCCTATGCCATGCTTGCACGCAGCGGGCGTGAACGTGCCAGGGCGGACCACGTCATAGGTGAACTGCAGAAGGACAAGGAGCAGGCTCAGTCCGCCTTTCACAAGCTGTCGTTCCTGACTGCAATCATCCGGGACATGGCGGCATCGGAAGCGTACGAACAGGTACTGGACACCATCACTGACAGGGCCGCCCTCTTCTTCTCCGCTGACGACGCGCTCATTGCGACTATCGACACGGACGGTGAGCACCTCTCCGTGGTAGCCGCCCGAAGCGAGTACAGGGACCAGCTCTCGAGCCTGCGTATCCGGCGCGGCGAGGGCATCCTGGGCCAGGTCTACGATGGCGACAGCCCTGAGCTGATCACGAATGCTCTGCTGGACCCACGGGCGGTGCACGTCTACGGAACCCCCGACGAGGCGGAGTCGATGATGGTGGCCCCTCTGCGCAAGGGTGGACAGAAGTACGGACTGGTGTCGGTAAGCCGCGTAGGCGCCGCGCACCCCTTTGGTGACGAAGACCTGGCGCTGTTCACGTCGTTCGCGGACATCGCCGCCTCCGTGCTCGACAACGCCTCCATCATGGAAGACCTGCGGCGCAAGAACTTCACGCTCGGCGTCACCAACGAACTGTCAGCCGCCATCGTCTCGCCTCGTCCCCTGGAGGACGAGGTTGGACGCTTCCTCTCCATCATGAAGGAGTCCTTTCAACTCTCCCGCATCAGCCTGCTGCTGGCAGAAAACGACCGCTTCACGCGGTTCTTCACCGTCCCGTCCCCTGCCGGCGCGCGCTCCTCCGCAGACATCGTGGAACACATCAATCGCGGGGCCGGACTTGTGAACCGGGCGCTTCATCAGCGCACCATGGTCAATGTCCCAGACACGGCTGCGGACCCCGACTACGTGATGAGTGACGCGGATACGCGCAGCGAGCTGGCTATTCCGCTCAAGAACAGCGAGGGAGACGTCATGGCGGTCCTCAACATGGAAAGCGGCGAGCTGGGCTACTTCTCCGGCCCCGTCTGCGCCGACATCCTTTCCATCGCGACTGAGGTGCAGGAGTTCCTGCAGGGGCGGCTCATCTGGGAAGAGGTCAAGGACCAGCGCAATGTGCGCGAGGCCATCAATCGTGCGGAGCGCGAGAACATCGGCGTTTCGACGCCCGAGCAGGCCGTCCTGCACCTGCGCACTCTGTCTGGACGCATTCTCCCCGGATTCGGCGTCGTCGTGGTGCTGGAGAACCCTGGCAACACAACCCGCCCGTGGATTGCCTCCCGCACCACCAGCCCGGACGAGGAACAACTTGCCCGCGCCATCGAGCTCGAGGTTCGCGCCCGCCTGGAAGCTACGCAGTCGCTGCCACGCGCCTTGAGCGGTCTCACGCAGGAACGCAGCCTCACCATCCGCCAGCTCAATGTGGACCAGCGCCTGGTCGGGTTCGTGACTGCCGGTCTTGCCGGACAGGGGCCACTCACCGCGCGCGACACCGGGGCACTCGAGCTGTTCATGGCCTACGCCGAGTCACTTGTGCAGAAAGTGCTTGTCAAGCAGCGGGGAACAACGCTCATGAAGTACCGCATGGCGGCCAAAGAGCTGCTCGACACCTCGTTCAAGCGCAGCGACCTGCGCCAGTTCCTCGTCGAAACGGCACGCAAGCTGCAGGACACGATGCAGGCAGACCTGGCCGCCTATGTACCCTATGACGCCGGAGCCGCCACGTTTGTCCTCGAGCAGGCAGACGCCGTCGGCTTCATCCCGGACCCCGCCGTTCAGCCCGGGATTCTGACAGAGCTGGCCGCGGCTTCCGATGTCGTCCAGGTTCGTACGGACGGCACCAGGACGACGCCTCTCCTCGCTGCTGCCGCCCGGACTGAGCTCGCCCTGCGCATCAATATCGAGGGTGCCCTCTATGGCGCCCTGTACATCGGGTTCACGCGCCCGGTCCTGCTGCTGGATGAAGAACTCCGCATGATTGAAACGTTTGTGACCGACTGCAGCCTGGTTGCCGAAAACATGCTGTACCTGCGCCGCATCGACGAGCTGTCGGTAACCGACGAGCTGACCGGGCTGGGCAACTACCGCGCATTCGTAACCCACTCCATGGAGCAGTCCGAGCGTACGGCCCGCTTCGGGGAAGTGTTCTCGCTGCTGTTCTTCGACATCGACGACTTCAAGAACTACAACGACACCTTCTCGCACCTGGATGGCAACCTCGCGTTGCAGGGCATCGCGGAGATTCTGCGCCATGGCATCCGCAGCGTCGATTCGGCCTACCGCTACGGTGGCGAGGAGTTCGTCATCCTGATGCCAGGCGCGGCATCCGCGGACGCGCGCAAAGCGGCAGAGCGCATCCGGGCAGCAGTTGAACGGAACAGCAGCCGTGACCGTCACCACTTCCGTCGCACCGTGACCATCAGTGGGGGCGTTGCCAGCTTCAACGACCGTGTTGCCGACCCCAAGAACCTGCTGCTGCTCGCCGACCTCGCGATGTACCAGGCCAAGAAGAGCGGAAAGAATGCCATCTACGTGCTGGACAACCTGTCCATGCAGAAGGGAACGACTGCCGGAGCCTCGCAGTAGAGCCCCCAGGCGACCACTTCGTTGCATGGCGCGCCGTTTTCCGTATACTGGCTGTGTTCGCATCCATACCCCTGCGGAGAGGTGGCTGAGCGGCTGAAAGCACTCGCCTGGAGAGCGAGTAGGTGGGTCACCCCTGCCTCGTGGGTTCAAATCCCACCCTCTCCGCCAGTTCATTGCTCTGGCCGCTATTCTCCAACTGTGAAGCCTTTGGTGCCAGGCACTTTGGCATTCACAATTGCCGCGGGCGGGTTGACCGCAGAACCCGTAGCGCATACAATAGGCACGGTCCATGGTGAACCAAGCGAGGTGACAGCGGTGCTTCTACCGGTATACAGCAGGACGCGGGCATCATGACGAGGTGGTTGCCACTGCGAAGCCGCAGCCTTTCCGGGACTCACGGGCTTGGAACAACCGGTGCGCTCACCCTGGCGATGGTCGCGGAAGGTCTCAACGTGGCTCCGACGTATGTCCTGCCAGGTACCGCCCTGCGCCATCTGGTTGCTCGGGCTGGCTCAGTCTCCGAGGCACGCCGCGTGCTTGAAGGCCTGAATGTGGAACAGATGGTGCCGTGTGATACCCTCCTCGATGAGACCGGGCCCGATGTTACCATCTGGCCGTCCCCCGCCCTGCCCCGCGGATGGACGTGGGCCCTCGCGGCGCTTCCGCAGGAACGCGTCCTCGCGCACGGCCGGGAGGAAGTTCAGAGCGCTGTGCGCCAGGCATGGCTGAGTCTGCTGGACGCGGACGTCGTGTCCGCCGCACAGAGAGCTGGCATCTCCGAACATCAGTACCTGGCTGGTGTCAGCATGGCGCTGCTCGCCCAGGCTGCAGAGCTGCATCCCGGCCTGACGGGGCGGACGTGGTCCCCGGACGTGGCGCGGGACAATCCCCTCTGCACCGTGCAATGCTCGCTTGCTGCCGATGAACCTGTCTGGCAGTGGCAGTGCGCGCGGGACGGACACATCATCGAGCGCCCTGACCCACCACCCGCCGACGAAGCGCCAGTCACCCAGTCTGCACGTTTGACCTCCCTCCTTGCCCGGCGCGTGGGCCGCGCCTGTGCCCTCGACTGGCAATGGGACGGGCAGGAGCTGGTGTTTCTCTGCGCGAGGCCGGTGCCGCTGCCGCCAGAGGCCCGCGTGTTCTCACACAGGGTCCTGCAGCGTCTGAATCCCCGGCCCTTGTCCCCCATGGCCGGCAGTGTGGCAGCCAGCCTGCTGCACGACATATGCGTGGACGCGGGAACCCTGCTCCTCGGAAGAAGCGCCCCGGCGACGCCTGCGGACGTTGTCCGGCAAACAGGTGGACTGCTGTACGTCGACGTCACCTTTGTTCAGGGGCTGCTGCGGCGGGCCGGGTTGCCCCCCCAGATGCTCGACGTCTCCCTGGGCGGCATGACCGAGGGCCAGACGCCATCCACGACGCCATGGTTCGCTCGCCCGGTCGGCCTCGTGCGTGCAGGCCTGGCAACCCGCCTGGCGGTCCCGCGCCTGGATCACTGGGTGTCAACTAACAGAGCTGACCTTGGGAGTCTCGAGACAGTGCATGTCGAGAATCTCGGGCCCGAGACAACCACGGCGACACTGGTGCACGTCCTGCACCTTCTGCGGACGCTGTCCATGAACCTTCTCCTGCTGAGCGTCGCGTCGACACAGCACGCCGCTGCTCTGCAGCGCGGGCTCGCGCGCAGGGGTGCAGAGGCGCATCTGGAAGAGGCGCTCCATGCCGCGACGGATGCCGCCGGCCTGGACCCGTGGACGCACCTCGACCGCATTGCGGCCAGAATCGACGACGACACAGCGCGCGCCGCAGCTCGGGACCTTGCGCGCGGTGACGCGGAGGCGGCACTGCACACCCTCGCTGGGGACGTCACGACGGCACGTGAACTCGATGGGTTCAGGACGACCTTCTGGTACTTCCGGACGGGCATCATCGATATTGGCTCCCCCACCCTGGCGGAGCGCGCCGATCTGCTTCCGGTCGCCCTGCTGCGCGCGTGGGAAAC
>DAONFE010000050.1:4083-6458 GCA_035403525.1 Candidatus Cryosericum sp. | reverse complement strand
GAGCTGGGACATGCACGGCGCACGTACGCGGACATCGTCGGCCCGTACATGAAGGCGGCACAGTCCATCGCCAAACACGAGAGGATCCCTGAACTGAAGGTCCTGCTGGAACAGAACTTCCTCGAGGATGACCGGGGACAGTGGTACGTGCCGGACCCGCACAAGGAGAGCGACTTGCAGAAGCTGCGCGACCGCGCCCTGCTCAAGGACTTCGAGCAGTACCATCAGGAGGTCGTGCACGGGCAGAAACGCCTGAAGGAGTTCCGGATCGAGGCCATCCGCGCCGGTTTCCGGCAGTGCTGGGAGGAGCGCGCCTACAGCGTCATTATCCTCATGGCCGAGCACCTGCCCACCGACGTCATCGAGGAGGACCCCCAGCTGCTCATGTACTACGACAACGCACAGATGATGCAGGGGAAGTAGCACATGGTCGTCCGTGTCCTCGACCGGTATACGCTGTGGGGCACAACCTGGTGCAAAGTGCTCCAGGCTGATGGCTCCGTCGCCGTCGTGGCGGAAGAGGAACTCAGGTCGGAGCGCGACACCCTCACTGGAGCACGTCTGCAGTACCTGGCTCTCGCCGCGCGCATCCGGGAGGAGCTGGACAGTGAGGACATCGCTGCAGCGTACGGCGCCAGCCTGCTGCCCCTGCCGCACCAGGTACTCGTCCTGGAGCGGGTTCTCGGGTCACGCAACACCAGGTTTCTCCTGGCCGACGAGGTCGGGCTGGGCAAGACGATCGAAGCCGGCCTTGTCATGAAGGAGCTCAAGCTCCGCGGCAAGGTCCGCCGTGTGCTCGTCATCGTACCCCATGCGTTGGCCGGACAGTGGCAATCCGAGATGTCCCAGCGCTTCAACGAGGACTTCAAGATCATCACGCCAGGCGACCTGTCCGCTGTCGCCCGCCTCATGGACAGCAAGGACCAGCACGGAACGGCGTCCAACCCGTGGCGGCTCTTCGACCAGGTCATCGTCCCGCTCGATACAGTCAAGCCGCGCCTGGGCCGCAGCGGACCGGAAGACCCGGATGTTGCCGAGTACAACCGCCTGCGGTTCGATGAACTGGTCACGGCCGGATGGGACCTCGTCGTCGTCGATGAGTGCCACAAGATGGCTGGATATGGCGACCGCATGGCCCGCAACGTCCTGGGCGACGCCCTCGCACAGGCCGCCCCGCGTATCCTGCTGCTCTCGGCGACGCCCCATCAGGGCAAGACCGGGCAGTTCAAGCGGCTGCTGCACATTCTGGATCCCCAGGCCTTCACGATCCGAGGAGACGTCGACCGGGCCCTGCTCACGCGGTACGTCCTGCGCACGGAGAAGCGGAAGGCGCTCGACTACGACGGCAAGCCACTGTTCCACGCCCGGCACACACATCTGTGCCCGGTAGCGCTGGACAACGGGTCTCATCGCCAGCAGGCGGCCTTCAGCGCCCGCATGGAGGAGTTTGCGCGCACGATGTACGCCAAGGCCACTCGTCAACACAAACCCATGCTCGGGTTCCTGGTGTTGCTCCTGGTGCGTATGGCCAACAGCTCCACCGAGGCAGGTCTCGACGGCCTGACCAACAGGCTGGCTGTCCTTGGCGGGGGAGCCGCCCGTGACGGGCTGTTCGAGGCCGACGATCTGTTCGATGCTGGTGTCGTGATCGATGCCCCTTCCGCGGACCTCCGTTCGGAGAAGTCCTGGATCGAGGAACTGGTCACACTGGGAACCGCAGCACGAGCAGAGGGTCCGGATGCCAAGACGGAGGAGCTGGCAAACAAGATTGACCAGTTCCGTGCACAGGAAGCTGATCCGGACCTCAAGGTGCTCATCTTCACGGAGTTCAAGGCCACGCAGCGCATGCTGAAGCGCGCTCTGAGCGACCGGGGCTACCGGGTCGTCCTCATCAACGGCGAGATGTCCGCCGAGGAACGCACGGCGGCGCAGAAGGAGTTCGCAGGCACGTCCCAGGTCCTCATCTCCACAGACGCTGGAGGAGAAGGCGTCAACCTGCAGTTCTGTCACATCGTCTTCAACTACGACCTGCCATGGAATCCCATGAGGATCGAGCAGCGGATCGGGCGGGTCGACCGCATCGGCCAGGCGCATGACGTGGAAGCTGTGAACCTGGTGACGAGTGGCAGCGTCGAGGACCGCGTGCAGCGGGTCCTCTCCGATAAACTCGCGACCATCCTGGCGGAACTGGGGATCGACAAGATGGGCGACGTCCTGGACTCGTCGATCGCCGCTGACGACGTCGAACATCTGTACCTGCGGTCGCTTCTGGATCCTGACGCGTCGGGAACAGCAAGCGACGAGTTTCTGACAACCGTACGGGACAAGCTCGCCGACTACAAGTCGACGGCATCGGCTCTGCCCACGCTTGCACA
>DAONFE010000050.1:0-3983 GCA_035403525.1 Candidatus Cryosericum sp. | reverse complement strand
CATCGTCGACAATGAGTTCGTCTTCGGAGCTGACCGGGGCATCCCGGTCGTGTCCGCCACCGGCTTCGCTCCTGGGCTCTCCGGTCTCTGGTCTCTCTGGCAGATCACGGCCACGACGGCGACGGGCGATTTGGCGGCCATGGCGGCCATTCTGGTAGACGATGCCGGGCACCCCCTGGTTGCTTCCGGGCGCAAGATCTGGGATGCACTGTGCGGCGACACAGCACCGTCTGTGATCCGCACGCTTGCCCCCGACCAGACAGGAGCTCTCATCGACGCTGCACGCACGGCGGTCGAACCATTGACATATCAGGTCTACCAGAATCTTGTCCAGCGTCATCTGCAAGATGTCGAGCGGGACGACGAGGCCCGCCAGTCGGCGTTTGCAGCCCAGCAGCAACTCATCGACCGCGTTGCGCTGGACAACGTCCGCGCCAGGAGACAGCGCGATCTGGACGCTGTCCGGGAGAAGTGGAAGGCCGACGTCGAACATAACCGGCATGTCGCACCGGTGCTGGAATGTCTCCTGGCCGTCCGCATCGAAGGCGAGCATGAGCAGCCATCTGACTGACCGCGTCATTGCCTTCGTTGACACTCCGGACGTGCGCCTGTTCGTCGCTGCCGACCCGGACAGGATCCTTTCGCAGGAGGAACCTGCTGCCGCGCTCCTGGCACGGCATGCAGCCGTGCTTCCATTTGAGTCGCCCGTCGAGTTCCGCTACCTGTATGAAACGCAATACCGTCACGGCAGCAATGTTCTCGTCGTCCTCACAGAAGGGGACATCAGCCGCGTTCCTGCCGATGTCCTGTCCCGTGCGCGTGTCGTCAGAATTGAGCTCTCGACGTTCTTTCCACACCTCGCCACAGAAGTTCTGCGCCAGGTCCCATACGCCATCCTCGCCAGGCTCTACGACGCGCAGGACCTGCAGACTGCTGACCTGACCGTGCGCGAGACCGCCCGGATTGTCGCGGAGAAGGGCTACGACATCTCTGCAGCCTCTGTCTCGTCGGAGGAGACCCTCTATGCCACCCTGCTCCGCCTGCACCTGCACGAGCAGCCGTTGCCTGAATGCGTGGCGGACTATGTGGTCGGGATATGGCGCCAGGATGCCAGGTACGCTGAAATTCCACTCGAACGGCTGATTCGGAATCGCCGCGCATTCCTCGATTATTTGCAGCAGCACTGGAACGCATGGGCCAGCGCGCAGCTCGGCGGTCAGCTGTCAGTGTCCACGGTGTCCGATGCTTCTCTTGCTGCAGCATACAGGCGTCCTTCTGCAACCAGCGCGACCCCGATCGTTCCATGGGCATCGCTGTCTGTCCGAACCGTCATCGACGACTACTTCGACATGAGCCTTCTGGAGCCGGTCCACGCAGTGAGCAGGGACGGCATTCCGGCATGGGCCCGGTGCGGCATTATGGTGGATGAGGGCGAGTACGTCAGCCGCCGCATCGACAAGCTGACCGCCATGTTGGACGACCCGCGGCAGTCATGGGATGTTGCAGCGTGGGGAGCCGTCGTGCGCGATCTTGGTTTGCTGCTCGCACGCTATTACGCAATGCAGAATGCAACCGGCACCATGGCATCAGACGTAGGCACCTTGCTGGGCAGCATCAACGAGCACTTCGATACATGGCTGCGGACGAACTATGACGCTTCTCTGTCGCTGGCCTACGTTCCGCGCCCCAGCTCGGTGCACCAGATCGCCCCGTACCTTGCAGCGGCAAGACAGGGCCGCATCGCTCTGATCGTCATGGACGGCATGAACTGGTGGCAATGGAGCATTCTGGCCCGGGGCCTGGAAGAGCACGGCCTTCACGTCGACGACCTCGCGTCTGTTCTGGCTTGCATCCCCACCATCACATCCATCTCGCGTTCAGCGATCTTCGCCGGACGCCTGCCACGGTCTTACTTCCACCTGGGTTCGACTCCCGACGAAACGTCGCTGTGGCAGAGCTTCTGGACCGGGAATGGCCTGGCACCCGAACAGGCGCTGCTGCACGTCGTCGGACCGACATCCAGCCTGGATCAGTCGCTGGAACGAGCGCTTCTGTCATCGGTCCGTGTGTTTGGGGCTGTCGTGCCACAGGTCGACGAACTCATTCACGGCGAAGGCCTCACGCCCCGGATGCTCGCTGCAGCGATTCGGAAATGGGTCGCTGACGGAGACCTTGCGAACTACCTCGGCGCCCTTCTCGACGCAGGATACGACATCTATCTCACAGCCGACCACGGCAACACCGCTGCCCTGGGCATCGGACCGTGCGCGACTGGCATTCTGGCGGAGAGCAACGGACGGCGCGCCCGCATCTTCGAGTCGGAGGTCGTCCGCGACGATTTCGTGCAGGCACGGAGCCAGTTCACCCAAGCGTGGGAGAGTGCAAGCCTGCCGGAAGGAGTGCATGCTGCTCTGTGCCGAGGGAACCGAGCATTTGCACCGCAGAATCAGGCGGTCAACTGTCACGGTGGCATATCGCTTCTGGAAGTCATGGTCCCGTTCGCCCGCATTGCGAAGGAGAGATAATGCAACACAAACTTGGATTCAGTCGCAAGTTGCCCCTGGCACATCTTGACTTCGCCCTTGAGCACATGCTCGCTTCTGGCGATGTACCATCGCTGGCTCTGGATACTTTCCTGGCTGCTGAGATTGGCGGCGCCAATCGGCGCAGAAAGGCGGTTGCTGAGATCCGGGAGTTATTCCTCGGTACCGCCACGAAGCCGCTTGTCCCTCAGGCCGTGGCTCTCGCCAAGAACAAGTCACTTGCAGACAGTGATCGGCTTGCCATCTACTGGTCGCTGTTCCTGGTCGCCTTTCCCTTTGTCGCTCAGGCATGGACGGTCACCGGGCGTCTGGCAGAGCTTGCACCCAAGTTTACCAGTCATGCATTTGCCAGCCGGCTCACAGACATCTACGGCGGAGGGCGGACAACCCTCATCTCCATTTCGGAGGTGCTTGGCATGATGGTCGATTGGGGAGTCATTGTCCGCGAGCGACCAGGGGTCTACCACGTGGCGCCACGACGTTCCATCAGCAAGGACAGTCAGCGCCTCCTGCTGATGGCTCTCTGTCTAACGCACGATCCCCAGGTGGTCTTTCTGGAACGATTCTCCGACGACCAGTCGCTGTTCCCGTTTCGATTACATCTCTCGATGGCCGATCTCAGACATGCGGAATCCCAGCTACACGTGTCCATCCAAGGCGACCGGCAGGTGGTCGTAGAACCCTGGCAGGCACAACCAGACACGAAGAAGCAGATCAGATAGGACTGTCCCGCTTCCATATGGCAACAAGGCGCTAGCGTCCCTGATGTACACACCATGACACATGTCCTGCTCCGCTGCTTTCGAGCCAAGCCTTTTCGGATTTCGCCGGTCTTCACCGAGGCCATGAGCCTCCTTCCAGAGTGAATGAGGTTTTCACCGAGGATCTCTGTTGACCGCCAATGGAGTTCGTGCCGCTGGAAAACACTGGCCAGCTTCCGGTCACATCCCACTTCCCAACATGCTCCCAAGTGCCGTGAAATCAGCCTGACCAATTGCACGACACCAGTACAGCAAGGCTGTACAATCTTAATACAGCAACTACACCATGTTGCACTTCGGCCATTGAACCTACGAGATATTTCCTGCAAGACTCGCCGATTTTTGAGCAAGTCGATTGATCAATGATGACACCATTCTGTGACTTGCTTATGTTGCTTTTCCGATCGCGAATAGACCCGCTATCTGCGATCAACTCCGACAGATCGTCCGCACTCGCCTGAAGGCGGAAAGTCGGCCAATTCCGGAATGCCAACAGCACAATGCTTGTTTCCAGACACGAGATTGGTGGACTCTCATCACATACCCTATTTTGGGGTATGTGATTAGAGCCGACCAATTTCGGATTGAGTCGACCAATTGATGACGCCGGTGCCACAATTTGCAGCAACGCTCCTGGTCGATCGAGTCGATCAGTCCGGGATCCTGTCAACTCCATCCG
>DAONFE010000049.1:0-6519 GCA_035403525.1 Candidatus Cryosericum sp. | reverse complement strand
TTCAAGGTACCTGCTGCACCTGCGGGGTCGCCGGACACCCTGGGGGTGGGGCGACGGACTACTATGCTAGCCCACAACGCATAAAAAGTCAAGACCCTGCGCTTCTCTCGTCGCGCATGGTCTTCACACTCGAATCCTGTGCGTTGCGAACGACTAAAGAATAGTCAGAGCGGCCACTCTGTCAAGAGCGTGCCAATGCCAGCCTGCTTCAGCCGGCTCTGCCCCCGGACTAGGGGTCATAGGTTATCGTGACCTTCTTCGTGGTTGCGTCCCACTGAACGTCCAGTCCCAGCGCCTCTGCCACAAACCTCAGCGGCAGCAGTGTCCGACCGCTCACGATAACAGGCACAACCTTGGGATCGGCGTCTATCGACACCTTCTGTCCATCGACCTGGGCAGTGCCGCTGCCAATCCACATCATGACCGTTCTGCCCTTCCGCATCACGGTCACCTTGCGTGCAGCGGCATCCCACGCGATGGAACCGCCGATCGCATCCACAATAGCCCTGAGCGGAAGGAAGGTGCGGGAATTGATGATGGCGGGTGCCACCTCCAAACGCACCATGCTGCCGTCATCCAGCCACAGCGTCGTACTGCCGATAGCGAGCACGAGCCTCTTGCTGGTGTCCCGGGCAAAGGCAACCTCCAGGGAATGGTCTGCGCTCACGTTGGTAAACGTGTAGGACTGCGCCGCAGGAACCGAAGCCCCGTCAACGATGACCTGGGCAACACGATAACCAGTGCCGGGAACAAACCGGAACGTCATTGAACCGCCGGCTGCCACAGACTGAGTACCGGCAGGGTTGACACTGCCGCCGGTGCCGGCTGCCGCGTGAATCGAGAAAGCCCGCACAAAACTGGCTGACACAGTCTTGGACCCATTCATCGTAATCCTGGCGGGATTGGACGCTCCGCTGACATCACCAGACCAGCCAGCAAACGCAAAGCCCGGTTCAGGCACAGCGGTCACGGTGACCACAGTGCCTGCAGGATACCTGCCGCCAGGAGGGTCCAGCGTCACTGTTCCCTCGCCGCTGCTTGTCACGGCAAGCACGCACGACAGTGACGTCAGGTCACAGGAATACAGCCGCCCGGCTCCGTAATTCCCGACGAGCGCAAGCGTCCCGCTTCCACTGATGCACACAGCCCACCGCGCATCCCTGTTTCCCGAAGGCTGCTGTTCACTCCAGGTCACACCCGCATCGACAGAAAGGTACAGCCGGGCCTGGTCGGCCGCAAGAACGGTTGTTCCATCGCCACTGCATGCAAAGCGCGACCAGTTGCGATCCTTGTCGCCACAGGGTCGGCGTTCTGTCCAGCTGTTCCCGCCGTCCCTGGACACAAACAGGCGGCCACCTTCGACACCTGTCACGATTGTCTGCCCGCCAGCATCACACGCAGTCGCCTGCCAGTTCCTGTCACCGGCACCGGCGGGAGTCAGTTCGCTCCAGGTCACGCCTGTGTCAGCAGACCGGTACAGCCTGCCGTTGTAGTTGCCGACCAGCAGTACTCTGCCGTCAGTGCTGCACGAAAGCCCTCGCCAGTCTGCATCGTTGTTCCCCGCGGGTCGTGCCTCCCTCCACGTCTTTCCCCCGTCCGCAGAAACCCAGAGCCGGCCCGCCGAAGCGCCGGCAACAACAACCGAGCCGTCCCCGTCGCATGCCACCGTCTGCCATCTCTGGTCGATGGCGCCGGCAGGCGTCCTTTCGGTCCACGTGGAACCCCCATCGGACGAAGTATACAGTCGACCCGACCATGCTGCTGCGACAAGGAACAGGCCGCTCGCGTCCGAAGCAACGGCACGCCAGTATTGTGATGCGCCAATGGGCGCTCGCCGGGTCCACGTCGCGCCCCCGTCGGCAGACGTGTAAACCCACCCCTCTGTACCGTAGGAACCGAATGCAGCGGCTATGAGCCGCGTTCCCCGACTGTCGCTGGCAAGGCCGTACCACTCGAGGTTGACGTCTCCCGCGGGACGCCGCTCGGTCCATAGCGAAGAATCCGCGGCACGTGTCCGCAAAGGTACAGACCCGAACGCACCGGCACCAAGCACGACAACGAGCGCGGCCGCCAGGAACGATCGCACGACATGACCTCGTCTACTCACACTAACCTCCTGCCGCCTGACCCGAACGGGTGAGCGGTGCATGGCATGAACCTGGTCTCCAGCTGCAGCCAAACGGGCTGGCGCTTGTCAGGGGCTGACAGCGACCGATGAGGGTTTCCCAGAGGGGCTGATGCTGACATACCACGTGCGCGACGAACCGGAATCCACAATACGTATGCCTATGGCGCTCGAAAACACAGTGCCGGTCAGGTCTGTCGTCGGCTGTCCACGAAAGTAGCTGCCCTTGCCGCAGTGATACACGAGAACAAAATACTGCTTGCCCCCTGCGCTGAAGGGCGTAAACGAATAAGGGTTGCCGCCCTGCACAGGCGTGCCGAACCCGATCCCATAAGGAAGCGTCCGCGCCACGAATCTTCCAGACGATGGCGCATCAGTGGGATCGAAGTGATCCTCGTTGAGAGGGTCACTCTGAAACAGCTCGTAGAAGTAGCTCGAACTCCCCGCGGGGTTGGTGCAGAAATAGACATACAGATCCTGCTGATTGATGATAGCGCTGTCGCGCACCAGCTGCAGGTCCTGCATCACCTGTGTCCCGCATCCTTGAATCCGGGACCGCGCAAGCGTCGACCCGAACGCAGGAACCGCCATGGCAGCCAGCACAATGATGACCGCAATGACAATAACCAGCTCTATCAGGGTAAACGCGCCCCGGTTCGTCTTCATGTGCCACTCGACTGTTCGATGCTCATGGCACCTCAAGCGGCTGCGCTATTTCTTCCTTCCACGAAACACGGTACAGCGAGTTCTTGGTGGCGCTATAAGAACCGTTGTACGTGTACGTCGTACTCACATCGAACACACTCCCGTAGTAGTAGGTGGTGCCGCCAAGGACGTACTTGTATCTCAGGTTCTGAGCCCACGCAGGGTCAGATGAAGTCAACGCCGTCAGATCCGTCCGCTTCTTTGCCTGCAGCGTCGCAAGGTCAGTGCCGCCATACACATTCCAAACCGTGACTGAGTTTACGTAGTCGTCGGCAGCAGGAAACCATGGTGGGCGCTGCCCGTTGGTCAGATTCCAGTCATAGTTGGTGTGCTGCTCTTCATACCCTTGTACATAGCCGCCATTTGACAGTGCAGGTGCGCTGTCTGAGCTGTAGATGGACTGCGAACCGTTCCAGATGCCGACCCAGTGAGGGCTCGAATTGAGTGGATGCTGGTTGTAACTTGCGTTTTTGTCCAGTCCAAAGTACCCGCTGATAGCAAGCATTGCAGCATCGATCTCCAGCGTGCGGTTCGCGTTGTACGTCGAGGGAGGGATGATGATGTCGTCCTGGGCAATCAGGCCCAGCTTGTCCTGAACGCTCGGATCCAGAGGAGGTGCGTTGAAATCGGTCCTTGGCGCATCCTTGTACAGGATGTTTCCCCCAATATACACGTCGTCGCCCGCCCCAATGGTAACCTGGCCATTGAGGGTTCCGCTCACGGTTGCGTCACCGCTCACATAGATAGCCCCGTTAGCAGGGAGGTCACGCTGGACACCGTTGATGGTGACCTTGCCGACGCCTCCAACTACAGAAAAGACGATGGTGGCATCGCCGCTTACATAATATGGAGTTCCCTGTGCATTTGTTTTCAGGGTCGTCAGTGCAGCCGTCCCATTCGGCCAGCCTGCCACAGGCTGGTTATTGTTTGCCAGCCCGGTTGTCCGCGCAGTCGCAAGTCCCACTGCATCCACGCCGAAGCGGCCGTCACTGCGATTCCCGTCATCGATCGCCTGGTCATACACGGTCCCGTGCGCGTACACCGGGTCTTTCGCCCAGCCTCCCATATAGAGGTCGCTGTCGCTGCGGACTTTGCCCGTCGTCACCTCGAACTTGCCGAAATAGACCCGGCTGTGGAACAGCCCTGAATAGTCCGAAAAATAACTGGTGTTCGTCGTACCGGTGACGTACCAGTTTCCATCTGCCAGCTCCGTCGTCGACGATGACGTTGTCAGCGCCACATCGCCGCGCTGGGCTTCTGCCCTGATGGTGCGCTTGATATCCGGAGTCGCCATGTTGAATGCTGTTGCCTTGATCTCCCAGGTGTCAGGAACTCCCGGATTGATCCAGTACTGCGCGTTGGTGTCCATCTCGAACCACCGGTTGTCCGTCAGGTAGTTGGCGTCCAGTCCAGCAAGTCCGCCGCTTACCGGGGCGCCAGAGGAAAGGTTCGTCAGGGTCCCGGTGTCCTCGGTGCCGCTTTCCAGACGATAGTACACGTCAGCCTGCGAGTCATAGAAGTACTGCCGCACGTTCGCCGACACCGTCTCATATGAGTCCGAGCTGCTGCCCCCATTGATGCCCAGCAGAAGCTGAGTGACCAGAGCCTCCCCGACTTCCTGTTGGGAGTCATGGGACACTGCCGCATACGACAGCCCCGTGTTGTTGATCAGGTCAAGGACACGGTCGATGGCCCCATCGGCTATGGCCAGAGCGCGGTCGGATTGTGCCTCGCCGCTGACTGTCAGGCGCCGGGGAGCAAGGGATGCGAACAGGGTCGTCACCGCAACAATCGAGGCAAACGCAATGAACAGCACCAGCAACAAGGCAACGCCGCGCCGCTGTTTGAAACTGAACCAATGAACTCTTCTCATGGGACTCCTTTCCCGGCCTACTGGCGTACAGTAACCTGCGAAATCAGCCGGACGGTGCTGTATCCTGTTCCGCTCAAGCTGCGCACCTGCGCCTCCAGCACAATCTGAACGACACTTGGCGACCATGCCGGTCGCGTGACAGAGAAGTTGGTGACCACCTGGTCCGTCATGGGCACGGCTGGCTCCGTCGACCACGCGCTACCGTTCCACGTATTGTTCTGGTACGTCACCTGACAGGGCTCATACAGGCTGGAGGCCCAGAATCGCTGACTCAGCCCGGCGTAGACGCCACCAGCGGTCTTCGGCGCAGTCAGGCTGTAGCGGATGCGGTGTTTGACCGGCGTACCCTGGGTATCCATGGCAAAGAACTCGAGTATGATGCCGTTGCCGTTCGGAGACAACGCTCCCACCGATGTGTTGAAGGTGTATGTCTGCCCTGTCGTCAGCGCACCAGGCTTTGGCGAGCCGGACGTGAGAATGGTGGTGTTGTAATCCCAGGTGCCCGTCGGAATACCCCGCGTGGCGTCTGCCGAGGTAGAAGCAACTGGAAGCGTTATTCCGTACGTTAGCCTGCCGCCATCCTGGGTGCCTCCCGTACTGACGCTTGTGACCTCCCGCAGCTCTTTGGTCATCTGGTCCAGGACAAGCGCAAGATTCTGGCGGGCATTGTTCTTGGCCATCGTCTGGCTTGTCACCGCCGACAGATACCGGAAGCCGCCAAACGCCATGGTCGTCAGGATGACGAGCAGTGCAGCGACCACCATCAGTTCGATGAGGGTAAAGCCCGGCCGCCCGCCCGGCGCGTTCCGGCCCTTAGTATGCAATGAGACGGGACACCAGTTCATAGGAGGCCTCGCGATTGCCGTTCATCCACAGGACGGTAATGGTGACATCATAGTACTGCACCATGATGTACGTTCCAGGGTCGGCCGTTCGCGCCACGATTTGCGTGAGCACGCGGAATCCACGGTAGGCCTGCGTCCCCGCCCGGTCAGAAGGAGAGTTGGTGTAGTACGGGTTGTACTCGGGATTGCTTGTCGTCGTCTTCGCCGTATCTGTTGTGTATACCCTCGGGATGTAGCCTGAGAGCGCGGTAAACGACTGGATGCACACAGCTCCGGAGGGATACTGGCCCGGGAACACTATCGCCGGGCTCGTCCACGCGTTGCTCAACAAGGTCCTGTACTGCCCTTTCGGACAACCCGTCGTATTCTTGTAGAGACAGGCAAGGTTGGCGTCCTCGGGCGCAGGGTTCTGATCCGCCGAAACGGTGGAAACATCCCGCAGCGATGCGTAGCCCTGCAACGTTGTCGTGAACGCCAGCGGCTGCTGGGAAAACGTCTGCGTCGGAGACGCCGCATGGCGCGAAGAAAACCAGAAGACGGAGTTCCCGGCTGATATGCCTCCCCCGCTTCCAGGATTCCTATTGCCATCGACCTTCGAGTTTGTCTGCACATACGTTGATGTGTAATTGCACGGGTAGCCATTCGGCTGCAAAGGAAGTCCCGTGATGTCCACCATGCCGGGCAGCGCGCCAGTCGCATTGCCCGAACTATCGTACCACACGTACGTGCCGCTCGTCGCAGCTCCCTTGAGCTGGTTGTACAGCGTCGACGTCCCACGAGTAACGATACGGGAACGCAGGTATTCCAGCGAATACCCCGCGATGTTCTTGGCAGTGTTGCGCAATTCCGTGTCGTTCGAGGAATTGTAGGCAAAGGCAACCGACGACATGATGCCCAGCAGGACGGTGAGCAGAATAGCCATTGCCACCACGAGCTCGATGAGCGTGAAGCCACGCCTCGCGGAACGGCCC
>DAONFE010000048.1:0-6654 GCA_035403525.1 Candidatus Cryosericum sp. | reverse complement strand
CCTGCCTCGCTTCTCCGCAACGGAGGGGTTGGCCATTCTTCAGAGCAGTGGACTCGACATCCCGTTCATCGTGGTCTCGGGGGGCATCGGCGAGGAAACGGCTGTTGCCCTGATGCGCAACGGCGCCGACGACTATGTCATGAAGGAACGGCTCACGCGCCTGGGCCCCGCCGTCCAGAGGGAACTGCGCGAGGCCGAGGAACGCAGGCGCAAGCGCGAGGCGGAGCAGGCTCTGGAAGCAAGTGAAAAAAGGTACCGGCTTCTCCTGGAAAACATGTCCGACGAAGTCTGGTATGCAGGCCCGGACGGTATGCTGACTCTTGCGAATCCCGCTTCGCTGCAGGCGCTTTCACCCGGAGGCCCCACCACTGTCTCCAACGAGGAGCTGGAGCGCACCTTCAGTGTCACCGATGCGCACGGAACCCCAAGACCCGCGGACGAGCAGCCTGCCATCCGTGCCCTGGGCGGAGAGGTTGTCCGGGGACTCGAGGAGCAGATCCGCGTCCCCGGAACGGGAGAGGTGCGCTACCGCCTTGTCAACGCTACCCCCATCCATGACAGCGCCGGGTCCATCATCGGCTCCGTGACTGTTGTCCGCGACATCACCCAGCTCAAGCTGGCAGAGCGCGCCCTGCGGGAGAGCGAGGAACGCTACCGTACCATGGTCAATGACCTGCCAGGATTTGTCTACCGCTGCAGGAACGACCCCGACTGGACGATGCTGTTCATCAGCAACGGCTGCGAGGCCGTCACCGGATACCCGCCTGGCGACCTGGTGGAGAACGCGAAGCTCGCGTACGCTGACCTGATTCTCCCCGACTACAGGCCGGTCATCTGGCAACAGGTGCAGGAAGCCCTGGCCCACGGAACGGCGTATGAATATGAGTACCCCATCGCCGTGAAGAGCGGCGAGCCGGACCACTGGGTCTGGGAACGCGGCAGAGGTGTGTTCTCGGAGGAGGGCGAACTGCTGTACCTGGAAGGGTTCATCACGGACATCACGGAGGCACGGCGCGTGCAGGCGGAGAAGGAGGCCCTGCAGGCTGGCCTGCAGCAGTCGGCCAAGATGGAGGCCATCGGACAGCTGGCGGGTGGCATCGCCCACGACTTCAACAATCTGATTACCGGCATGCTGGGCAACGTGGACCTCATCCGTGGCGATTTGCCCAACGACAGTCCGGTCTCCGCGCGACTGTCCGCCATCGAGGCGGCGGCTCGACAGGCAGCCTCGCTGGCCAGGGGACTGCTGACCTTCGGGCGTCGGGCGCCCATCTCGCCCGTGGCCCTCGACATGGTTCAGACGACAGCAGACGCCCTGGATATTCTCAAGCAGTCCCTGCCCGCCTCACTGCGCATTGAGCGCATCGTCGGACCCGAGGTCTGGCCGGTGCAGGCGGACCCCACCCAGATAACGCAAATCATCCTGAACCTGGGCGTCAACGCGCGCGACGCCATGCAGGGCAAGGGCACCATCACGGTCGGGCTGCACGACGAAGTTGTTGCCGACCCATATGTGAGACGATACCCTTTCGCGCGTGCGGGCCGCTTCGTTCACCTGAGCATTGCGGACACAGGTCCAGGCATCCCCGCCGAGGTCAGGGAACACCTCTTTGAGCCATTCTACACCACGAAGGCGCCCGGCTCGGGCACGGGCCTCGGCCTTTCTATCGTGTATGGCATCGTCAAGCAGGCCGGGGGTTGGATCACCGTGGACTCCGAGCAGGGCAAGGGCGCAACGTTCGACATCTTCCTGCCGGCCTGCAGCGAGCGCCCCGCCACCTCCAAGCCCGCGCCCTCCCCCTCTGCCCATGCCACTGGCACGACCGTGCTGGTGGTGGAGGATGAGCCCCAGGTCGCGACGGTCACCGAGGCGCTGCTGAGGCGCGCCGGATACCAAACCCTCCGGGCACCTGACGGGGCATCAGCGCTCGAGGTGCTGCGCAGCGACACAGGAACGGTTGCCCTGGTGCTGTTGGACATGACCATGCCGGGCATGACAACTGCCGAGATCGTGAGCGCCATCCGAAACATGGACAGCGAGCTGCCCATTGTCCTCACCTCGGGGTATACTTCGGGGGACACCATCAGTCAGATGGTGGACAGCGGGCTTGTACAGGCCTTCCTGCCCAAGCCATATCAGTCGCAGGAACTGCTCGATATCGTAGGTAGGTTCGCGCGACGGCAGACGCACGAGCCATTGTAACGGAGGTGTCAGCCATGCTGGAGGAACTGGTACGCAGAAACCGCAGCTATCGCAGGTTTTACGAAGACATTCCCGTTGACCGGGAGACCCTGAGGGGCCTCGTCGACCTCGCCCGCACGACCCCTTCGGCGACCAACCGGCAGCCCCTGCGCTACATCCTCTCATGCACGAGAGACCGCAATGAGCTCATCTTCCCGACCCTCGCGTGGGCCTCGTATCTGCCAGAGTGGGGCGGGCCGGCTCCCGGCGAGCGGCCCTCCGCTTATATCGTCATGCTTGCGGACCGCAGGATTTCCACAAGCTACGCTCTGGATGCTGGCATCGCCGCGCAGACCATCATGCTGGGGGCGACCGAACGCGGGCTGGGCGGCTGCATCATGATGTCTGTCCGCAGGCCCCAGCTCACGGAGGCTCTGCATATTCCCGCCGATTATGACATCGTCCTCATGCTGGCCCTGGGCAAGCCCAAGGAAACCGTGGTCATCGAAGCCGTGCCGCCCAGCGGCGACATCCGCTACTGGCGCGACGCACAGGGTGTGCACCACGTCCCGAAACGTTCGCTGGAAGACCTCATTGTCGAGTTCGGGCAGGGGGACTGATCTCCCGTCGGACAGCTCTGCCACCAGCGCCATAGTGTGGCCCACGATCCCGCTGCCCACACATGGACGGAATGTCACAGGGCCAGCTGGAGCGCGGGCAGCTTCGTGAGGCACTGGTTTCACGGACCTGTCAACCGCCCTTGTTGACGTATCCCCTTGCAGAGTGGCCAGGATTGTCTATGATAGCGAAAACAGGATTGGGGTGACACATGAAGAAAGCAGAGATACAGCAGAAGCCGCATGGCACGGGGAAAGCCTGGACGCTGGCCCTGGTCATCTTCCTGGGCGCAGTTCTGGTCATGGCGGCCATCCTGGCGCTTGGCGGTGGCACCAGCTTCACGCTCAAGAGCGGCCAGACCCTTCCATCCTTCAGCGCTATGGACCTGGACGGAAAGGTTATCGACAACAGCTTCTTCGCCAGCCACCGGGTGACCATGGTCAACGTGTGGGGCACCTTCTGCGGCCCCTGCATCCAGGAGATGCCCGACCTGGCCCAGCTGCCGGCAGCGTTTGCTCCTGCGGACTTCGCGCTCGTGGGTATTGTCGCCGACACCTCGTATCAGAACACATCAGCCAACGCCGAAACGAATGCCACCGCACGCCAGCTGGTCGCATCAGCAAAGGCCACCTACCCCAGCATCATTCCGGACCGCGTCCTTGTCGAACACGTGCTGCCAAGCGTGAGCGTCGTCCCGACGACCTTCTTCGTGGACAGCAACGGCAAACTCATCGGTGACCCCATCGAGGGCTCGGGCACCAGGGAACAGTGGACAACCCTGATTCAGAGCGTGCTGGACAGCCTGCCCGCGGCACCGTAGCGTCGTGAGCCGCAAGACGGCAGTCCTGCGCGTTGTCCTGTCTGTGGCCGCAGTCACCGCCATCGTCCTGGGAGCCCTGCGGGGCGAGCCGCACACCGTCCTCATGAAGGCCATCAATGTCTGCCTCGAGTGCATCGGCATCGGGTAGGCACCGGACCGCCGTTCAGACAGTTGTCTCCATCGGCCAGAACTCATGGCTGGGCGGCTTCCTGAGGGGAAGGGTATGGAAGGGGTCCAGCAAGGCCGTCTGTGTGCCGGGGCTCAACTGCTATTCGTGTCCCGGGGCGTGGGGCGCCTGTCCCATCGGTTCGCTGCAGGCGGTCTTCACCCGTACGGCAGACCGGATTTCGCTGTATGTGGCAGGTCTCATTGCCCTGTTCGGCGTCCTCATGGGAAGGCTTGTCTGCGGGTGGCTGTGTCCGTTCGGGCTTGTCCAGGAACTGCTGTACCGCATCCGCTCCCGGAAGGTGCGAGTGGGTCAGACGCGCCTGCGCTATCTCAAGTACGTGGTGCTGGGCGTCCTCGTCATCGCCCTGCCGGTCCTGCTCCGAAGCAGTACAGGCGTGGGAAGCCCATGGTTTTGCAAGCTGGTGTGCCCCGCGGGAACCCTGGAGGCCGCCTTGCCGCTGCTGGCGCTTGACGCCTCACTGCGCGGCGCTGCCGGGTTGCTGTTTGCGTGGAAGCTGCTGGTTCTTGCCGGCACCATGCTCACGTCGGTGTTCCTGTACCGTCCCTTCTGCCGCTTCGTCTGTCCGCTCGGGGCCATCTACGGCCTGTTCAATCGCTTCAGCTGGGTCCAGCTCTCCTGCGACAGAGGAACGTGTACCAGCTGCGGAAGGTGCGCTGAGGTCTGCCGCATGGGCGTTGATCCATCGCGCGACCCCACGAGTCCAGAGTGCATCCGCTGCGGCGATTGCGTCCAGGCGTGCCCCGTGCAGGCACTGGCGCTCGGGCTCCCCGCGCCCCGCCGCAGCCGAGCGCCCGCTCGCGACTAGTCCTGCTGCCCTGTGTCCCGGGGCGCGGACGCAAGCACCCGCCAGAGGCGTTCCTGCTCGTCGCGGGACAGGTCCCCCGCGCGGGCGATGATGAGCCCTGCGCTGCCCAGCCCCACATCGATGCCCTTCCGCGCAAGCACCCGCTGCATGCTGGCAGGGTCGACCCCGGACGGCGGCTGCAGCACAGTGAGCGTGGACGATGCGCGGTCCGCGGGTGCCGCCGCCGTCCAACCGGCAGACACAGCGTGGTTCCGGAGTGCCTCTTCGGCAGCAGAGAAGCGGTCCGCACGCGCAGCAAGCCCCTCGGAGGAGATGAGCCGCAGGGCACTGCGCAGAGCAAAGACCTGGCTCGGCGGTACGTCTGCGCCCTGAGGCGACAGCCACCCGCGCAACTCGATGTACAGGGGCGCAGCCGCCTCGTGGTGCACCTTCTGTTCCTGAACACGCTCGCCCACCGCCACAAGCACCAGCCCCGGGCAGCCGCCCAGGCACGAGAAACTGTCGGTGAAGAGGACGTCAGCATGCCAGGCATCCATGCGCTGAACCATGCACCCGGCCGACCACGTGGCATCGATGATGAACATCGCCTGGGGAGCAGCATCGTGGACGACCTCGGCATAGGCGTCCACCGGGGCCGTTGAACCGCTTACCGCGTCCACCGCAGCAAGCACGACCGCCGAGGGACGCGCCTCCAGCAGATGCCGCTTGAGCCTGTCTACATCAATCGTCCCGCCGTCAGGAGCCTCCAGCAGGTCGACCACACGCCCCCGGCCGGTGGCAACGCGGGCTATGTGCCTGCCCTGAGGTCCCTGCCCCAGTACCTGCACGATACCGCCCGGCGACGACGCGGCCACGAGGACGACCTCAAGTCCAAGGGAGGCCGCGCCCGGTATCACCGCAATCTGCGCACGCTCGCTCCCCAGCAGGGGCAGCAGCCCGTCCCGGCATTCGGCGTCAGCGCGCTCCACCTCGGACCAGCTCTCGAACGACGTTCCGGCTGCACGCAGAACCTCCGGGGCGAGTCTGCCATGCGACGGCGCAAGCAGGAGCCGTCTCCCGGGCAGGGGCTGGTCCTCTCCGGGAAAGAGTACGGCTCCCTGAAGGCGCACCAGCGCCAGCTGCTCCTCCTCTGACATCGAGGCGTCCAGTACCGGCAGGGCAGGTTCCCTGCCTGCGTCGGCCTCGGCCTGCCAGCGCTGTGTGAACGGCATCAGCGCTCGCACCATGTGGTCCAGCTCGCGGACGAAGGGCTCAAGGGGACGGCCGCTGCGCTGTCCCGCCGCAATCCCATAGGTCAGGAACAGCCGCTTGCGAACGTAGGCGCTCCACGCCTCCTCCTCTTCCATATGACTGATAGTCTCGTCCGGCAGCAGAAAAGCGAACCGGTCAGAGGCAACGCGGCGCGTCGTTTCCATGTTGTCGAACACAGCCTGCCACAGGCTGTCCAGCTCATCCCTCACACGGGGCGCTATCGTTTCACGTGGTTCCGCCATGGGTCTCCTCCCTGCGCTGCGGGTCTATGATCAGTACTTCCGCAGACGGGCACGGCATGCGCCGGCACTGCCTCACAGTCTGGCAGGCCTGGTACAGACACGCCAGCCGTCACATTCAGTATATCGAAGTCGGCCGATATTGCCGAGGCGGAGGAAGCGGGGAGAGGTCAGTGGCCCAGCAGGCTGATCATAATGCCCGCTGCGACAGCCGTGCCGATAACGCCGGCCACATTGGGACCCATCGCGTGCATGAGCAGAAAGTTGGCGGGGTTGTCCTGCTGCCCCACCTTCTGGCTGACCCGTGCAGCCATCGGGACAGCGGAAACGCCCGCCGAGCCGATGAGCGGGTTGATGCGATGCCCCGAAAGCACCCACATGAGGTCGCCCAGCAGCATGCCGCCCGCGGTGCTGAAAGCAAATGCCACGACGCCGAGCAGGATGATGTACATGGTCTGCAGGTTCAGGAACGACTCGGCGTTCATCGAGGCTCCCACCGCGACCGACAGGAAGATGGTGCAGATATTGATGAGCTCGCCCGCCGCCGTG
>DAONFE010000047.1:0-6713 GCA_035403525.1 Candidatus Cryosericum sp. | reverse complement strand
GTACTTCCAAAGCAGCTCGTGTCAACCTGGAAACAGCCTGCAAGCCGCACAAACACTGGGCTCTTTGACCCCTGCAGCGAATCCAGCATACCAGACCTGCCGAGGCGGTGACTCAGGTTGGAGAACGCATCCCTCGCACGCATGAGGTCGGGAGTTCGAACCCCTCGGCGCCACTGTCCGTCCGATGAGTTCAGCTGCATGGGCGGAGCCCGATGGCTGCAGCGTTTTCCTCGTGTTTCACCTGACCACGCTCCAGCTTTTCTCTGGTGCCCATATGCTGACTTGGCAAGCTGCCACACTCACTGTTACATCTCCCCTGTGGGAAGTGCATTTGGCAATGTAACATGCGAGGCTTGACACCTAGATGACCAATGCTAGCATGGCATCTAACGTCGATCGTGGTGCTTCCCGCTGGGTTGCAGTCACTTGGATCGGCGCTCCGCCGGGAGGTAGTCATGATATTCAACCAATGGTATGCAATTCTGCCATCCAGCTCTGTAAGGCCTCTTCACGTCCTCGCCGTACGCAGGCTCAATATGGACCTGGTCCTCTTCAGAAACGCGAATGGTGAGCTTGGCTGCGTTGTCGACCAGTGCACGCATAGGGGAGCAGCACTGAGCGGTGGCAAGATCAGAGGTTCCTGCCTGCAGTGCCCATTTCATGGATTGGAGTTTGATGTCAGCGGGCGATGCACATTTGTGCCAGCGTATGGCAGAGCGTCCACAGAGGATTTGACACGGTTTAACGTCAGGCGCTACTTAGTCAGGGAAGAGCACGGCATTGTGTATCTCTGGTACGGTGACGAGGACAAGGTCGAGGCAAACGTGCCATTCTTTGCAGTCGACATCGATTCCAGCTACTCCTACAGCGAGATGTGCGACCTGTGGAATGCTCACTATTCACGGTGCATCGAAAACCAGCTTGATGTCGTGCACGTCCCCATAGTCCATTACAACACGATTGGCCGTGGGCACAAAACGCTCGTGAACGGGCCCAAGGTGGTTCTTGAGGACAACACGATTGTCACCAGCGCCAACAACGACGTAGACAGAGGGCAATTGCCCAAGGCGCCCTCTGAATGCGTTATCAAGCAAACGAATCTGCAGTTCAAGTTTCCCAACATCTGGATGAATCATATCAGCTCTAGGATCAAGGTGATCATTTACTTCGCCCCAGTAGATGATGTGCGGACAGTCCTGTACATTCGTTTCTACTGCAAGGTGACCAGCATTGCCCCTATTAACGCACTCATAGCATTCTTTGGAAAGTTCGCCAACCGCGTGATCGAACGCCAAGACAAACGAGTTGTCGTTACCCAGCGCCCAAAAGCCTCTTCTTACGTCTCACATGAGAACCTGCTGACTGGTGACGGCCCAGTGGTGCTCTACAGGAAGATGCGTGAGAGCTTGAAACAGAGCCAGGGGAGCGCAAAGGCGTGATCTCATCAGGCGCAGAACAGGTTGAGTATGACGTAGTCGTCATCGGCGGGGGCATCTCTGGATTGACAGCCGCGGCTCTTCTGGCCAAGAGAGGCCTCTCGGTGGCTGTGGTGGACAAGAGCTACAACCCTGGTGGCTCGTGCGGAGCATTCCGGCGCGACGACGTCACCTTTGACCAGGGGGCCGCCATGCTTTACGGTTTCGGTGAACACGGGTTCAATGCCCATCGCTTCGTGTTCAATGCTCTTGAGGAACACATCGATGTCGTGCAGCACGAATTGCTGTATTGCATCACCTACAAGGGTCGGCGCATTCGGTTCTGGCCAGATGTTGAGAGGTTTGCCGATGAACTGTCGGAGGTCTTCCCGCAAGAGAGAGCCAACATCCATCGCTTCTACCACGACATGTTGAAGCTCTATCAAGATGTCTTGATCGACTCACCAGCGTACACGACTCCTGATGAAACAGACGTCAAGGAGGCACTGAGAAGCTTCGTGCGACATCCCCGTTCCTATATTCGCTTCCTGGGACTTCTCAACAGGTCGGCGAAACAGCTTCTTCAGCAGTACTTCTCGGACCCTGACATTTTCAAGTTCTTCGACAAGTTGACATCAACGTACTGCTACACGACAGTGGAGGAATCCCCCGCGGTACTTGCGGCTGTCATGTTTGTCGACAACCACGTTGGAGGGAGCTTCTATCCGGCCGGTTCAACTCTCTTTCTTCCTGGGAAGCTTGAAAAGGTAATCGAGGAGCATGGCGGGGACATGCTTCTGGGGCAGGAGGTCGCGTCAATCGTTTTCGGAGGAGGCAAGCCGACAGGTGTGTCCCTTGCAAGCGGGCAAGTGCTTCATGCACGAAACATCGTCTACTCGGGGACCGTCTGGAACCTGTATGGAAAACTCATCGACCCGCTGCAGTCTACGGGTAGGCGCCGCGATTGGGCCATGAAACAGGTTCCAACCTATGCGAGTGTCGTGCTGTACGCCGTTGTCGACCGAGAGGCAATTCCCGAGGACACTGCGCCGATAGAGATGCTAGCCACTAATCCCGACAAGCTCGACGAGGGCGAGGTGACCGCGTACATCTTGAGTATAGACGACCGAACGCTGTGTGCCGGAGACGAACACACCGTCATTGCCATCGGTCCAACGTTTGAGGTCTGGGATTCAACAAGTCGCAAGGAGTACCTTGCCAAGAAAGACCGAGAGTCCAATCGACTGCTCAGTGTGCTTGAGAATCGGTTTCCCGGGATATCCAAGGCTGTTCGCTACAAGGAGCTGGCCAGTCCCAAGACCATCGAGCGGTACACTCTGAAGAATGACGGTGCTGTCGCAGGGCCAAAACAAATGCTGGGCCAGCACATGCTGCATCGCCTTCATACCCGGACAGAGTGGCCCAACCTCTAGTGCTGCGGTGAGTCCACCGTGATGGGAACCGGGACGCCCACCGTGACTACGTCGGGTGTTGCTGCGGCCAACGCCATTCTGAGGAAATTGGGAAACGAACCGTATGTCTTTAGAGCTGGCGTCAAGCAGTATGTTCACATTGTAGACAAGCCGTTCACACGAGAGCGTCTGTTCGAGAGATACGACGGGGCTGCCCAGGCTGTGATGAAAGAGGCCATGCGGTGCAGGTTTTGTGAGCATCCGACCTGTACCACGGAAGTCGATGTACGCGGCATAATGCGACGGGTCGTCGTTGGCAATTTCGTCGGAGCAAGAAAGTGCTGGTTGGATCACCCGGCAGACCTTTCGGCGCTGGAGGCGTACCAGAAGGCATGCGCCAGATCTCGGGAAAATGGCATGCCAGTCAACATAACTGCCGTGGTAGACTACCTGAACCAGCAGAAGCCATGACCGATAAGTATGATGTCGTCATCGTGGGTGGCGGGCTTGCTGGCCTCACCAGTGCCGCGTACCTGAGCCGCGATGGATACCGCACACTGCTAGTCGAACAGTCTGATGAAACGGGCGGGCTTGTTCACACGTTTTGGCATCGCGGCTACGCTTTTGACGCAGGAATTCGGGCATTCGAAAACTCAGGAATCTTGTTCCCGATGCTGCGCGACCTTGGCCTCACTGTCGAGTGCCTGCCTAATCCCGTATCGATCGGCATCATGAACGAGTGGACGAAGCTGCATACCCGCGCCAGTCTCGAGGACTATCAAGACATGCTGACCCGTGTGTTTCCCGCAAACACGAGCGACATACAGCGACTGACAGACTCAATCGAAGCGACGATGGGCTACATGGATGTCCTGTATGGCATCGACAACCCACTGTTCATGGCGAGGCCGCCCAGCATGGAATACCTGACAAAGACCCTGCTTCCATGGCTTCTCAAGTATCGTGTTGCCATCAGCAAGGTAGGCAAGCTTGTAGAACCAGTACAACACTACCTGGACAGGCTCACGGACAACAGGGCTCTCGTAGATATGGTCACCCAGCACTTCTTCAAGAACACACCCGCCTTTTTTGCGCTCAGCTACTTCTCTCTGTACTTGGACTACTGCTATCCAAAGGGTGGGACCGGAGTGCTTCCACAAAGACTGACGGAGTTCGTTCAGGCCCACAACGGCACTATTATGACCGACGAAGCAGTAACAGAGCTGGACGCCACCAATCGCCAAATCAGGACCAGCAGGCAACAAGCCTATGAATACGCCAAGCTGGTGTGGGCCGCGGACCAGAAGACTCTGTATCGAGTGCTGAAAGGTCCAAGTTCGCAACAAATCAGTCGCCAGCGCGACGCCGTGAACAGTGCGAAGGGCAGCGACTCTGTGCTTTCAGTCTTTCTCGAGGTGAACCTGGACGCGGCCTACTTTGAGGACAAGTGCGGTCCACACGCGTTCTATACTGCGTCCCCTGTCGGATTGTCGTCGCTCCCGGCATGGAGTGCCCTGGACTCCACGAACCAACTTCTCCAGGATTGGGTCAGTCGCTACCTCGAGTTGACAACGTATGAGATATCTTGCCCAGTCCTGCGTGACCCTGCCTTGGCGCCTGATGGGAAGACAGGCGTCATTGTCAGTACACTGATGGACTATGAGCTGACGAGGACAATGGAGCTCGCAGGTACCTATGAAGCGTTCAAGGATGCATGTTCCAGGAAGATAGTTCAAGTCCTGACCGCCTCGATCTTTCCTGATCTCGCAGGTCACATCGAGTCTACATTGTGCGCGACACCCTTGACAATCAGGCGTATGACTGGCAACTCCGAGGGAGCGATCACTGGCTGGGCATTTGTGAACGCTGCGCTGCCGGCAGAGAGCCGACTCGAAAGGATGTCGCACGCAATCTACACGCCGATTCCCAACGTGTATCAGTGTGGTCAGTGGTCCTTCAGTCCTTCAGGGCTACCTGTGTCCATCCTTACAGGAAAGCTTGCATCAGATGCGGTCCACAAGTCATTGCGGAGATAGCAGTGATGCCCAACGGCATTGATCTGGTAATCATCATCATCGGTCTGCTACTGACAGGCATTCTGTACCACCGCTTTAGGAGCCTGCCGGAGTACATTGTGCGAGACGGAGCATCATATCCAAAAGTGTCCGTGATCGTGCCGGTGCGAAATGAGGAAAGCAATCTGACCGGCCTGTTGACCGACCTTGGCAGGCAAACGCTAAAGCCACGTGAGGTCATCTGTGTCGACGACAGCTCAGAGGATGCAACCACCGAAGTCGCCCTACAATGGGGTGCACATCTTGTCAGAGCAGATGACAAGCCACAGGGCTGGATAGGCAAGTCCTGGGCATGTCAGAACGGAGCAGATGAAGCAACCGGGGATGTCCTCGTGTTTCTGGACGCGGACGTGCGCATGAGCGAAAACGCCTTGCGCTCGCTTCTGGAGGCTTACCTTCAAGACCGGTGCACAATCTCTGTACAACCTTACCACGTGACCAGGGCGCTCTATGAACAGATCTCTCTGTTCTTCAACCTTATTGAGGTAGCCGCTAATGGCGCAACGTTGCCCAAGGAACGTGGGGTTGGCCTGTTCGGCCCCGTTATTCTCATCACGCATGAGGATTACGCAGCAATCGGAGGCCACCAGGCAGTCAGGACCTGTGTTGCCGAAGACATTGCCCTGGGTAGAAACCTGGTGAAGGCGGGACTGAAGTTCCGGTTGTTCGTCGGCGACCACGATTTCTCGTTTCGCATGTACCCCCAGGGACCCAGGAGCATGGTACAAGGCTGGATCAAGAACATGGCTACCGGTGCCACGCTGACCTCGGCCCCTGTGTTTGTGATGGTGTTCTTGTGGATTACTTCGATGATGTCTGTAGCGCTGCAAGTAGCCAAGTGCGCCGTTTCGCGCAATCTTCCTGGGTTCGTCTTGTGCTCCTGTCTTTATGCCGCTTGGGTGCTCTCGTTGTACCTCGTTGGGAGCCGTGTCGGGCGTTTCCAGAAATGGACCTACCTGCTTTACCCTCTTCCACTGGCTGCCGCGCTCAGTGTCTTCGGCATTTCAGTTTTCAGAAAAGCATTTCATCTCGATGTCACCTGGAAAGGACGGGAAGTTCCTCCCGGAGGAACCTCGTGAGAGTAGTCTTCCTGTCTGACGGTTGGACTGTCGTGCTTTGTTTTGCGGTGTGGCCGGTTCTGCAGCTGGCTGCGGCAATTGTCTGCCTGCACATTCCGGACTGCTTCTACTCAACCGAAGCTCCGCTGTTTCGCACTCGCCGGTTCGAGCAAGATGGCATGCTGTATGACCGCCTCTTCCGAGTGAGCCGTTGGAAGCACTTGATACCGGATGGCGGGAGAGCTCTGAACAAGCACGGTTTTGGAAAGAAGAAGCTCAGCGACTTTTCCGAGGAGACTCTACGACGCTTTCTAATTGAATCAGCGCGGGCGGAACTGACCCACTGGTTGGCCATCTTCCCGTTCTGGGTGTTCTGGTTCTTCACCCCGCCTACAGTACCATGGCTCATGCTAGGCTACGCGCTGGCCGTGAATCTCCCGTGCATTGTCGTGCAACGCTACAACCGACCACGAGTCAAGCGGTTCATCGACTACAGAGCACGGCGCGAAACGGTAACGGTGACCGACTATTGACGGGTCAGGCTGCGCTCTCGCCCGCGCATCATGAATTGCCAAGCGAAGAGCGCACTGCGGGCCTGGACCAAGCGATCATCACCATGCATGCCTGGGAATCAACGGCCCAATGCGTGGCAACCGAAGGCGCACCCTGGAACTTCCCACACTCCCGTCCGTCACTGTTGCTTTACCGAGATGACTGATGTCAGGCCCTTGAGGGCGTCCATCGTCTGGTGAT
>DAONFE010000046.1:0-6800 GCA_035403525.1 Candidatus Cryosericum sp. | reverse complement strand
TGGTTCTTGTGGTTTTGCTTGCACTCCTTGGTGCAAGTCAGTCGGCTCTTGTACGGGCCGATGAACTGCCTGCAGTTACGGACACCGGAGCAGCTGATGTGACCGACGCGAATGCACACCCCATCGTCATGGTCCCAGACTCCGTCCTGACGTATCCATTTGATGTAACGATTCCGATAACGGCGTACGTTTACACCACGGACACGTACACCATGACTGCGGGAAAGTACGTAGAAGGACACCTGGAGAATTCGGGCGGGCACAACGTCTATATGACAGTAGTTGATTCGTCTACGCTGCAGCCGCTTGGGAATGAGTTGGCATTCATCGTAGAAGATACAACACAGACTTTGTGGACGAATACAACCGGTACCACGAAGTATGTGAAGGTCAGATTTGGGGCGTCCGCCCCGGTGCGCGTTCATGCAACTGGAGATTTGATTTTTGGGTGGTTCTAGGCTCTCTGACGTTCACCTGTTCCCCTGGGGCCATGCCCCAGGGGAGGACTGTTACTTGTGGGAGATACTATGAACAGACTCTTTCGCGAGCAGGTCAGGTCCATTCTGGCGGCGTGGGATTTTTGGATCGTATGCGCAGCAATTATTGCCATCATGTCTGTGTCGGTCGTTGTCGCTGCAACTTCTCTCCACAACGCGGAAGGTCTTGCCGGGGGATCTCGATATGGTCTTTTTCTTGGTGCCTTTAAGAACGCAAACTTGATTTTCCCCGTAGCATGTAGTCTTGCTGTCGGAGCATCCTTTGCGATAGATCGCAAGGCCAAGATAGCACAGTACATTCTGACCCGGGGATTTCACAAATGGCAGTATCTGCTGGCCAAGGCGGTTGCCATGATGCTATGCTCCATGCTCCTCATCGTTCTTGTCCAAGGAGTGACGTGGATCGCCAGTTCAGCCTTGGCTCGTTATCCAATTGTTCAATCGTTTGAAGCGGCTGGGACAGGAGGTGCCTACGAAGGTAATCTCGAGAATCTTGTATTCCACAGGGCTCCTGGCCGTTACGTTGTCACAATCGCTTTTCTGCAGCTGCTGGCCGTGGCCGCACTTGCAGGTGTACCATTGCTCGTCGCAGCGTTGGGTGGAAACAGCTGGGTTTCTGTCACTTCTACCCTGGCGCTATGGCTCCTGGCCGAATACGCTTGCAGTAGTCCTGCACTGATGTTCCTGGACCCAGGATTCAGGGCGCTTGCGCTTTGGTGGTGGAGGCCATTCGCAGCCGAAAATACTCCATGTCCCCCTGTTCTCCGGTCATCGTTTGCCTATTGGGGAATCTTCCTTCTCCTCAACGTTGGCTTCGCCGCTTTCATCTACCTGCGGCAGGAGGATGCATGAGACTGGTCCGCGCGGTCCGGTATGAATGCTTTCAGATGTTCTTCACAAAGCGATGGTGGGGAGTGCCGGTCGTAGCTGTGTTGCTGTCAGTGATCACTGCACAAGGCGAGCTAGGCGCATATGAACGCGGAGGGTACATGGGTCAATATCGGTTGGCTTTCAATGCCTGGGATGTTGTGGTGCGGTCAACGCAGACCTGGCTGTTTCTTCTCGTGCTGGTTGCCCCTCTCCTCGTGATTATCGTCGGTGAATCTTATCTGCGAGACCGTTCTTCCAATACCATGTCAGCTACCTTCCCCCGCGTTCAGTCCCGCACTATCTGGTGGACAGCCAAGGTCCTGTCCATGTTTATTGGTGCTTTCGTGTACATGGTGCTGTTTTCCCTGATCTCTTTGGTTGTCTCAAGCTTCTTCTATCCATTTGCATGGCACTTCAGTTCCTTTCAGCTGCATCCTGAACTGGCGCGAAAAGCGCTGGTAATGTTCGGCGGAGACAACACTGTCTTAGTGATTCGCGAGGAAACTCCGTTCTTGTTGCTGCTCCACCTGTTGCCGTATTCCACGCTGTCATTCGGAGCCTATGCTCTGGCCGCTCTGATACTGTCCCTGCGTGTGCACAAACCGGGACTACCCGCTCTCCTCATGTTCAGCATGGGACTTCTTGAATTCTATGCTGCCAAATCAAGCCTCTGGCCTTCCCTCCATTCCTGGGTGATGCAGACACGCCTTTCGTATCTCTTCGTCAACCAGACATCAACACCCTTTCTGATCAATGGTACGCCTGCCTATACCCTTTTCACCTCCGTCCTGTACTACCTGGGCTTGAGCATTCTGCTCTGGCTGACAGGCAATGGCCTGGTCCAGCATGACGATCTGTGAGTTGTCTGTCGGAAACACAATCCCGAAAGGAGTCATTCCGTGGAACATGTGTGCGAGATAGTAGATGTTTGCAAAGAGTATGGATCACGCAGGAACAGGCATGAGGTCTTACATGATGTTAGCATGTCCCTGGATGCAGGGGAAGTCTTTGGGTTCATTGGGCCCAACGGGGCGGGCAAGACAACATTGCTTCGTATCATGTGCGGCCTGGTACATCCAACAAGAGGGAAGGTCTTGATCCTGGGGACAGACCTGACCGCCAGGGACGCCCGACTGCCTGCGGGGATCGGGGTCCTTGTGGAGTATCCCTCCTTCATCCCCGAGCTCACCGGCCGACGCAACCTGCAACTGCTTGCCTCTATCCGTGGGGTCATCGGGCTTCCGGAGGTCGATGCCACGATGAAACTCATGGGGTTGGATCCGGCCAACAAGACACCGGCGGGGAGATACTCTCTGGGAATGCGGCAACGCTTGGGGCTTGCCCAGGCCATCATGGAGAAACCACGCCTCCTCCTGCTGGACGAACCCACCAACGGACTGGACCCGCAGGGTGTGGCAGAGCTGCGTACGCACATCAGGCATCTGGCGGATCAGGGAGTTGCCATCTTCCTGGCAAGCCATCTCCTCAATGAAGTGGAACAAGTCTGTGACCATGTGGCCATTGTCAAGCAAGGTCATGTCCTGCGTCAGATGAGCAAAGACGACCCCATTCCTTACCATGGGTTTGATCTCCAGGTCAGTGCTGCCAACGACTGGTCACTGGTGCAGCAGTGGGCCGCGCAGCATCAGGCAACCCTTGCACAGAAGGAAGGGACTCAAAGCGGAACCGTCAGCACCGCTGTTTCTGTTCCTGATGCCCTTCGTGATCTCATACGGGCAGGGGTCAGCATTGAGTCCATCACGCCGGACCGGGATACTCTGGAAACGACATTCCTGCAGGCAATCCAGGAAGAGAAGTAAGGGACTGAAGACGGACATGAATCAGAAACAACCAGGAAAAACAGACACCTACTACGGTTCAACTGGCTTCTATGTTCCAAGAACTCACTCAGAATTGAACGAGTCTTCGAAACGGGCGCATCGGCACAGAAGAGGATGCCTGACCATTGTCCTTGTCCTGATCCTTGCCATTGGGTCCCTGATGTGGTATCGGTCGCAGGCGTCTGCGCGCGGAGACGTCACGCCTCCGGCACTCAACACCCCGTTCAGCATTTGGCATCCTCTTGCCTCCATGCGGGCACGGGATGCCGAACAGGCAACGTGGAATGCGGTGTCAGCGCGGGATCCGACCGCCATGGAGCATGAACTGGTCCAGGAGGACACTTTCTTTCGTCGCGCTACGACACAAGCACGGGAGTGGCAGGTCCTGCTGCTGCCAACACCCGCACGGCTAGCACCGCCGCTGCTTGGAAAGCTCGTCGTCACCTCACCGTTTGGCCTGCGCCAACATCCCGTCATCGGCCAGGAGCTCGAACATCACGGCGTTGACCTGGAAGCAGCAGCCGGCACGCCAGTCATGGCAGCTGCCCGTGGCGTCGTTGTTTGGCGCGGAAACAAGCTGGGGTACGGCAACTGTATCGTGATCCGTCATGGGACTCACCTCTCCAGCATCTATGGCCATCTGACCCACATTGGTGTACGTACCGGACAGTTGATTGGCGCGGGAGAAGTCATCGGACTGTCGGGATCCACCGGGTTCAGCACGGGCCCTCACCTGCACTTTGAGGTACGAAGGGACGGAATCCCGATCGATCCTCTGCCCCTCCTGGCGCCCGCCCGAGGTGCTATCTCCTTGAATTCATGCTAGACTGCAGGAGGCGAACTATGGAGACTCAGCGAAAGCATATGCATCTGACCACCAGGGCAAAGAAGTTGCTGTGGGTGGTTGTGCCCACTGTTGTCGTCCTTGCAGTTGCGCTTCTTCTCTGGCGACCATGGTTTACGAGGACAGCAGCTCTGAAACCGGGGCCCTGGATCCGCATCCGGTACACGCACGCAGAGATCCAGAATTACCAGCAGTGGGCAGACAAGGGAGCAGCTGACTATCAGTGTCTGCTGGATCCGGAGAAGGCCCTGCGGAAGTTCATGACGATGGACGACCCGGATGGATCGTTCGATCTGCGGGGAACCTACCAGGATCTGCGCCTTGGTAGTCTGCAATCCCTCGGGGACCTGGGCAAGGATCCGGAGAACGGAGACCGCTTGTTCCTGGCGTCGTTCAGCTCCCGGCCAGACACGGTCGTCGTCTTCCGGCTGCGACAGCTGGGAAGACAGGGTACTGGCAACGTCTGGTCCGTCATTGGGTACCTGATCACGCCAAAAGCGACACCCGCCGCTACCTACAGCACGACCTGGCGGCCCTCCGACGATCCCTTCCTGGACGGTCAGTAAGCCTCCGGCTCGATGATCGCGTAGGATCCCGCTGCCTCGCCGACGACCATGCCACGCACCTGATCGGTGTTCACGATCTGAACGACGCGCCGCTCGACCGTATTGACGATGGCCGTCAGTTCAGGCCCGTTTCCACCGGATCGCTGCAGTTGGACAGCGACAAACGTCCCTGCCTGGAGGTACTCGCCCTGCGGCCGCATCGCCGTAGATGACGATGCACGGTCTGGGGAAGACAAACGATACGCCGTAAGTGGAGCAACAGCCACCGTTTGGCTGTGTGTCTGCCGAACGGCGGCATCCACCGAGGCAATCTCACGGGCCAGTTCCAACCGAGCAAAGAGGGGAAGGGAAGGTTGTTCTTGCTGTGATCCGCTTGGGATCTTGGTGCCAACGACCCCAACAAGTGTCTTCAGATGGGGATCGACGAGAACGTATCCGTCGGTACCGCGCACGCTCGCGCGGACCAATCCTGTTGCAGAATCCAGTCGCGCGTCAGTAACCGCCGCCAAACGTGCTCCAGGAGTGACTAGTGCAATCAGACTGTTCCACGTCTTGCGCAGTGGTGACTCTACCAGATCAAAGCTGGACGTCTCTTTCTGCGTCTCCTGAAGCAGCTGGATGCTGGGCGATACCTCCGCAGTAGCACGGATGGCTGTGCGCAGAGGTGCCGTCTGGGTCCACCAGAGCATGACCAGGGAGACCGCGAGAGCGGAACCCAACACGAGACGCCACTGCCGCACATGGCGGCGGTGAATCGCAGCCTGCTCGGCATAGGCAATCAGGCGATTTCTGCTCGCCTCGGCCCAAACGGGGTCAACATCGGGGTCCCAGTCCGCGGTCTTGAGTAAATGGTCCAGCTCTTCAGCGTTCATGATCTTGACACCTCTCTATTAGGATAACGCGACCCGGGCAGATTGTCTGAAATGGCGGTGCGCAGGACGCTGAGGGCGTGGTGGAGCGCGTTGCTGGCTTGGCGCGCGCTGCACGAAAGAACCCGGGCTATCTCTCTGGGCTTCATGTCCTCAACATAGCGCAGATGCAGACACTCACGCTCGAAGGGCGTGAGACGGCCCGCGGCCGCGCGAAGTTCGTCGCGGTGGTTCTCCGCGTCGGCAACGGCTTCGTCATAGTCGGTATCAGGGCAGCAGTCAGGGAGGCGCGCGGTCTTGAGATACCGTTGTGCCGAGTGGTTGTGCCGGTACCAGGATACGGTTTCATTGTGAGCGACACGGTACAACCAGGGCAGGAGGGGAACATTGCTGCGCGCAAGGCGTGGCAGATTGTCGACCATGCGCGCAAAGACAGTCTCGGTAAGGTCTTCTGCAACGTCCCGATCCATCACTGTGCACATGAGCCAGCGAAAAATGCGGTCTCGATACCGCTCGTACAGGATGCCGACAGCTTCCCTGTCGTCCAGACTCGCCACGAGCAGTGCTTGGTCGGACTCGTTGGGCACGCATGCACCTCCCTGTTCAAATACAGTATAGTACTTGTCGGGGTGGAGCCTTGCCCGAGGGCCGTGTGCGCATAGACTTGAGGCATCAGGAGGCACGATCATGGCGACAGAGACAATAAACGTTCACATCGTGGAGACTGGAGAGGACGTGGTGTATCCACGGGGGGTTCGTCTCGACTCCGTGGCAAAGGACTATGCCTCGTACCATGCGTCCCGTATTATGGCGGCGCGGGTGAACAATGACATTCGGGAACTGTTCAAGACGCTCGGTCATGACGCAACGCTTGAGTTCATCGACATGACGACGGAGGACGGAGCCCGCATTTACCAGCGTGGACTTGTCTTTATCCTGTACGCCGCCGCCCGCGACCTCATTCCCGGGAGCCGCCTCCGCGTGCAGCATTCGCTGGGGCAGGGACTGTATTGCGACCTCGCGGGGCACGAGGTCTCGGATGAAGACATTGTGCGCCTTAAACAGCGCATGAGGGAGCTCGTCAACCAGGATATTGAGTACCAGAAGCAGGAGTTGTACAAGTGGGATGCTCTGCAGCTGCTGGAGAGCCTGGGGATGCATGACAAGGCAGAACTCCTGCGGTATCGCAGCAAGTCAACCGTCAACATTTATTACCTGGGCAAGCACCCGAACTACTTCTACGGATTCATGCCGCACAGTACCGGAGACACGCCGCTCTTTGACCTTCTCGGGTACCGTGGTGGCATGGTACT
>DAONFE010000045.1:0-6923 GCA_035403525.1 Candidatus Cryosericum sp. | reverse complement strand
TACAGGAAGCGTGTCATCGGGACCACATCGATGCCCTGCCGCTGCAGCTCATCCCGTATTTCCCGGACGAAGGCGACGGCCTGCGGATTGTCACCGTGCACACAGACGGAATCGGCACGGATTGCAATGTCATTGCCCGTAATGGCTTGCACTTTGCCCTCCGTCACCATCCGCACGACGCGTGCGATGGCGACGTGTTCGTCCTCAATCATCGATCCGGGCTTGCTGCGGGCTACGAGTGTTCCATCCTCATTGTAGGCCCTGTCTGCGAACACCTCCTCGGCTACCATGAGCCCGGCATCATGGGCGGCCTTGACCATCTGGCTGCCCGCAAGTGCGAGCAGAATGACATGTGAGTCCACGGCGTGAACAGCATCGGCAATGGCCCTGGCCAGGTTGTAGTCAACCGCTGCCATGTTGTACATGGCACCGTGCGCCTTGAGGTGGGCGACGTGTGTGCCGTGTGCTGCAGCAAACGCCATGAGGGCGCCGAGCTGATACGTGACGTAGGCTTTGACCTCTGCCGGCGTCGCCTTCAGGTCCCTGCGGCCGAACCCCATGAGGTCGGGGTAGCCAGGATGCGCTCCGATGGAAACCTTTCCGGAAGCCGCCAGAGCGACTGTGTTCTCCATGATGATAGGGTCCCCGGCGTGAAACCCGCATGCAATGTTTGCAGAGGTCACATACTGCAGAACCTCCCGGTCCATTCCCAGCTTGTAATCACCGAAACTTTCGCCGATGTCGCTGTTAAGATCCACTGCTTGTGCCATTTTCTCCGTCCCTCCTGTTGGACAGCCTATCCGTTTCGTCAGCACGGTCCGTGCGCTGTCTGCTTGCTCAGCTGGCGCCGTGCCGTCATACTGAAGACCACCTTCCAGGGCTCCACCCCTGGCAGCACAGTGAGATGCCCCGATTACGACCGTATTCTCAGTGAATGCCCATCCGTGCCTGGGTTGCCATGAGAGGGAGGTTGCCATGCCAGGCACGTTTACAGCCACACATCTCCGGCCGTCTGGATTCCGAAAGAACCTCTAGGAGCGTAATAGTCCTGTGGAGTTTTTTTTCAAGAGGCCGCGTGTTGGGCATTCGTGCCACCCCAGGTGTAACATTTGCGGAAAACGGAACCGTCCCCGGGAATGGTACAGCCGCCCGGGCGGGTTGGCCCGGGCGGCTGTGGATGGTTGCTCGGTGGACTCAGGCTCTGTGCGCGTGCTTTGCGATGAGGTCCAGCACCTCAGGGAAGTCGATGCCCTCTACCTGGACGGTCTCGAGGGTGGGAACGCCGTCATCGTCCCAACCGCGGCGGGCGTACGCGGCATCCTGCAGCTTATGATACTGGTCCTCGCGGTAGGCGCGCACGAGCGCCATCTTCTCCTGCGTGCTCTTGCCCGTGGGGTCAACCTTGAGCAGGTCGCGCAGCTGCCCGTCGTACCGCTCAACGCGGGATTCGTATTCTTCGGCGGTCACGGGACCCATGGAGCGGTAGGGAATGACGTCGTCCTTCCTCGTGCCGAAGCCCATGCGCAGGTTGAACAGCCGCTGGAAGTCGTAGACGCGCTTGCTCTGCGCCAGCATGATGTCATCGTCGATGTTGTTGCCGGTGACGCCGCGGTAGAGCAGGTGATAGTTCTCCACATGTTCCGGCACTTTGGCGGCTTCGATGCCCTTGTATCTGTCATGGTTGTCGGCTGGTTCCGTGTCATTCCACGGGAGCTTGCACAGGCCCATGAGCGAGAACCAGGTGCGGAAGAGCGGGAAGTAGTACAGGGACTCGGCCTTGTCGGCGAAGGTCGGCAGCTGTCCCTTGACCTGGTCCATGAAGATGAGCCATGCCTCGTCGTGCTGAGGTCCCTTGGAGGCAAGCCCGTAACCGCCCTGCTGCGCCAGCGACTCCTTGGTCATGTATTCGGAGTACTCCATTCCCTTGGCTTCCATGCCGATATCCTGCAGGAAGGCGGGGTCGGCGCCGTACTCATCCGCGAACAGCTTCTTGAGACGGCGAATGCCCAGCCCGGCAACCTTGCCGAAGCCGCGCCCTTGTCCAATCTGATGCAGCAGCTCGAGAGCGTCTGAAGTGTTGCCGAAGTGCAGGTCCAGACCCCCGGTGCGTTCCTTGTTCAGGATGCCGGCTTCGTAGCACTCCATGAGAAACGCGGTGCCTGTCCCGAACGCTATGCTGTCAAGCCCATAGTAGTCGCAGTAGAAGTTGCCTTCGAGGACAAAGTCGGCGTCAAAGCTTCCGACGTTCGAACCCAGCCCTCCAATGGTTTCATACTCCGGACCGTCGACCAGCACCTTCTGTCCCTTCATTGGCCCGGTCGTGAGTTCAAAGTCGTCGACGCCGTGGGCACAGGACAGTGTGCATCCAAGCCAGCAGCCATCGGGCATGTTCTGGCTCATGCGGTGCAGCCACACGTCGCTTGCGATGTTCTTCGTGCGCGGATCCGAGCCGAAGCGGTAGTTCTTGACCGGCAGGACGTCGACGGAGTCGAGGACTTCGACCATGTTGCCGGTGCCGATCTCGCGCATCCGGTTGTGCGTGTGGTCCAGGGTCAGGATTTCCTTGTTGATGCGGGAGCCGGCAAGCTTGATGGGTTCAGGGTCGGCGGGCTTGTTGAGCGTGGGACTGGTTCCACTGAAGTGCACGACGATAGCCTTGATGCCTTTGTCGCGGAACACGGTGCCCGGTCCGCCGCGTGCAAGCTGCTTGATGCGCGTGTGCTTGCGCTTCGGGTCCCAGTAGCTGAGGTTGATGAGTCCGAAGAGGGAATGCTCCGCCCCTTCGCCCGACGTCGCAACGCTTACGTTCTTGCGGTCCGCCTCATCCCTCGCGTACATGGCATGCAGGATCTCGGGCAGTTCATAGCTGTTGACCGGCTCTTCCGGCGCGGTCTCGATAGTGGCAGTCCCGGTGTCGCCGTCGATGGTGATGAGAACGTCGCCCGCTGCTTCCTTGCCACGCACCTCGAGGACGTCAAACCCGGAGAACTTGAGGAACGGGGCAAAGAACCCGCCACCATTGTTGTCGACAGGAGCGCCAGTCTCCGGTGACAGCGTCACCGAGTGCATCTTGCCCGAGCCGGGGTACTGTGTCAGTCCGGTCAGCGGGCCGGCACAGAAGACAATCTCGTTCTCCGGGTCGTTCCAGTGCGTCGCTGGCGTGACAGCCTGCCACAGATAGTAGATGCCATAGCCCCTGCCGCCCGTGAATTTTTCTTTGACCATCGGCTCGATCGGCCGTTCCTCAAAGGTGTTGGTGGTGAGGTCGACAATCAGCCTGCGGTCGGTGTACCCCCGCTCGACGCCTCCCGGAGCAAACGACCAGGTCGCAAGAACCTTGTGAGCCTGCCGCATTTCCTCAACCGTTTTCATGATGCCTCCCATTCCGTTGCAAATCCCTTCACATGGTAGTGCGATTGACCGCGTGGGCAAGCCATGCCTGTGCCTCTCTCCGACTGCCGGCAGATAGCGAGGCCGTGCACCCTGGTTGCTGCTGGCAATCGGTCAGAGGTGCGGTCTGTCAGCAGGATACCTTTGACCCACCCAGATAGGCGGCGCGCACGCGCTCGTCGTTTTTCAGGTCGCAGGCCTCGCCCTCGATGGCCACCTTCCCCAGTTCAAGAATGTACCCAAAGCGGGCGACACCCAGCGCCTTGCGCGCATTTTGTTCCACGAGCAGGATGGACACCCCCTCCTCCTCATGGATCTGGCGGATGACGCGGAAGATCTCCTGGACGATGATGGGTGCCAGTCCCAGCGACGGCTCATCGAGCAGCAGGACACGTGGCTTCGAGATGAGCCCGCGGCCGATGGCAAGCATCTGCTGCTCACCACCCGACAATGTTCCCGCCAACTGCTTGCGCCGTTCCTTGAGGATGGGAAACAGGTCAAAGACCCAGTCCTTGGTTTTGGCGAGTTGTTTGCCTGCCGGCTGGTTGCGCACGCCATACGCGCCCACGTTGAGGTTCTCCTCCGTGGTCAGGGTGGAGAAGACCTGCCGGCCTTCGGGCACATGCGCAATACCGAGCTCGGCAAGACGGAACGCCGGGACTGTGGCAAGGTCCGTGCCGTTGAACAGCACAGAGCCGCTCCTGACAGGCTGAATATGAGAGATGGACTTGAGGAGTGTCGTCTTGCCGGCGCCGTTTGCCCCCAGCACTGCGACGATGTCGCGGTCACCCAGCTCCAGCGTCACCCCCTTGAGGGCCTGTACTGCGCCGTAGTTGACGACAAGATCCTTGACAGCCAGCAGGGTACCCATGTCAGTCCTCCTCCTTGCCCAGGTAGGCCTCGATGACCCGCTGGTTGTTGTAGACATCCCTGGGCAGTCCTTCTGCAATCTTCTGGCCCATGTCCATGACGGTAATCCAGTCCGAGATGCCCATGACAACCTGCATGTCGTGCTCGATGAGCAGAAGGGTGAACCCTTCTTGGACCAGAGCCTTAAGCAGAGTCATCAGGCCCTCGCTTTCCTTGTCATTGAGACCGGAGGATGGCTCGTCGAGAATGAGCAGATGCGGGGCTGTCGCAAGGGCTCTTGCGATTTCCAGGTAGCGCTGTTTGCCATATGGCAGGTTCCTGGCCAGCTCGTTGCGGTAGTCCCACAAGCCCACCTGATTGAGCCGGTATGCAGCTGTTGCAACAATGTCGCGCTCCTCATGGACTTCGCCCACGGTGTGAGCCATGGCCGCCCATGTGCCTGAGCGGGCGTGGCAGTGCGGGCCGGACATGATGTTTTCGATACACGTGAGGGACGGAAAGAGGCGAATGTTCTGGAACGTGCGCGCAATCCCATTGCTGATAATGGTATGGGGCTTGAGGCCCGTGATGTCCCTCCCCATGAAGTCAATCTGACCCGACGTGGGCTTGTAGATGCCGGTAATCATGTTGAACAGCGTCGTCTTGCCGGCACCGTTGGGTCCGATGAGGGAAGTAATCTTGCCCGTCTGCACGTTGAGGTCGAAGTTGTTGACGGCGGTGAGACCCCCGAACTTGAGTGTTGCGCCATGGGTCTGCAGAATCATGTCGTCGTCCATCTTGACCGTAATGGGGGGCAGGCGGACGCCACCCACGACGAGGCTGGTTGCAGGCTTGAGGATGTCCGGAGCTGGCTTGCCCATGGCAATGAGGTCGTCATCGTTGGCTGGAAGTCCTCGTATGCCAAGGCCCGAGAGTCCCACGCCCTCACGTCTGCGCGGCCAGATGCCACCAGGACGGAAGATCATCATGACCATCAGCGCCAGCCCGAAGAACAACAGACGGTAGCTGGCGAACTGGCGGAAGACTTCGGGGAACACGACGACGATGCCGGCTCCCAGGATGGTCCCGGGAATAGAACCCAGACCGCCGAGCAGGACGATGCAGAATAGCAGAGATGACTCCATGAAGGTGAAACTCTGCGGCGAGATGGACATCTGCTTCGAGGCGTAGATGTTGCCTGCGACGCCCGCAAGCGCCGCACCGAGAACAAAGGCCAGCAGTTTGTACGAGCGCACGTCAATGCCGCTTGCCTCCGCGGCGGTCTCATCCTCGCGGATATAGTTCCATGCCCTCCCGATGCGCGAGTGCTGAAGCCTGGTCAGGCCGAACACGACAATGCCGATGATGATCCATGTATACAGGTAGAACTGGCGCGACGAGCTGATGGCGAGGCCAAACAGGTTGGGCCCGCCGATGCCGTTGACGCCGTTGGGTCCACCTGTCAGACCGAACGGGTTGTTGATCATTGTCAGGCGGACAATTTCCCCAATGCCGATTGTCACGATGCACAGGTAATCGCCTTTCAGGTGAATGATAGGTGACGTCACGAGGTAGGCGAACCCCGCTGCCACGAGCGCGCTGATGGGCAGCAGGACGATGATGGGGACGTTCAGGGTCGTGTTGAGAACTGCCGTCACATATGCGCCGATGGCATAGAAGGCAGTATGACCCAGGTCGAACAGGCCGACCTCTCCAAGCACGATATTGAGGCTAAGCCCCAGCAGAGCATAGATGCCGACAAAGAATGCGACATCAATCCAGTAGTCCGAGATAAAGGGCAGGAAGGGATAGACAGCAAGCAGGACCAGCGTGACACCCAGAACAATGGAGCCACGCTTTCCGGAAAGGTGCGACACCGGCTTGCCATTGGGTGCGTGGTTCTTGCCGTTTTCTGCTCGGTTGATAAGGGTCTCGGTTACACTCATGGTGACTCCTCAGACCTTTTCTGCCGTCTTCTCGCCCAGGAGGCCAGTCGGCCTCCAGAGGAGAACAACGATCAGGACGACAAACACGAACACATCCTTCCATGCACCGCTGACGTACCCGGCGAACATCGACTCCATGAGACCCAGGAGCAGGCCTCCGAGCATGGCGCCGGGGATGTTGCCGATGCCTCCGAGGATGGTGGCGGTGAAGGCTTTGAGTCCATACGTCCAGCCCATGTTGAAGCTGATGGCGCGGTAGTACAGGCCGTTCATGACGCCAGCCAGCCCACCGAGGGCGGGACCAAGAGCAAAGATGAAGAAGATGACAACGCGTACGTCGATGCCCATGAGCGTCGCCGTGTTGCGGTCAAGTGCCGTCGCCCGGATGGCGGCGCCGAATGTCGTCTTCTCGACAACATACCAGATGATGAGCATGAGACCGAACGAGAGCAGCAGGATGACCAGCTGCAGCGTCGTCACAGGCACACCAAGAACAGCAAACCGCGATGATGGCACGACATCAGCGGGATATGCCTGCGGGCGGGCTCCCCAGATTGCCATGATGGCGTTCTGCAGGAAGATGGACATGCCAAGCGCGGAAACCACGAGAGGAAGCCGCCCTGCCGGGTAGACAGGGCGGTATGCTACACGTTCCATGAGGACGCCTGCGGCGCCGACGCCGAGCAGGGCGAACAGCATGGCAAGGGCCATGCCTCCCCAGAGTCCGAACCGGGCCGT
>DAONFE010000044.1:0-7035 GCA_035403525.1 Candidatus Cryosericum sp. | reverse complement strand
ATCATGTTCACACTGGAGTTTCCTGCTCGCTGAACCCGGCGTCTGGATGTAAGCGCTTACCTGTCTATACTGCTGGCAGTATGGCCGATTGCATCCGTTAAGGGGAGGCAGGTATGGTTCCTTACAGGCATCGTGAAATGGTTGCAGACAGCTGTCTCGCGATTTTCCTCATGATCGCACTTGTGTTCCAGATGATATCTCCGTTGGCAGTCGCGAGGGCTGCAGACACGGCTTCCGTCTGGCATCTGGCAGGACAGAAGGCTCAGAACATCTCGTACACGGATGGAGCGACCAACGGCGCCCTCATGGTGAACGTCGGTACCAGGGGTGCGGTGGCAGTTTCCAAGGATCTTGTCCACTGGGAGTCCATCAATCAGTTCACAAGCCAGGACCTCTATGGTATTTGCTGGGGAGCGGGCCGCTATGTCGCCGTCGGAGATGAAGGGACGTTGTACGTGTCGACCGATGGGCGCACATGGGACGAACGGGAAATTGCCGTTGACGTCGGCCTTGCCGGCATTGCCTATGGGAATGGTGTCTATGTGGCAGTGGGTGTAGATGGGACGATCGTACGGTCGACGGACAGCGTCGCCTGGACGGTGTTGACAGCGCCGGTGAATAGCAACCTGTACCACATCACCTGGGGTGGTGGACGGTTCGTCGCCGTGGGTCAGGACGGAGCGATCGTCACGTCTGCAGACGGCCTCACTTGGCAGGACAGGACGTTTCCTGCTCAGGAAGACCTATACAGCGTTGCCTGGGGCAAGGACAAGTTCGTTGCGGCGGGCGGCGGATCGCTCATCCTGACGTCGTCGGACGGCCTCACATGGACCCGGCAGGAGGCCGCTTACGAGGATCTGACGTTCGCCGCTGTCGCCTATGCCGGCGATGCGTTCATCCTTGCGGCCAACCATGACGCCATTCTGCAGACCTACGACGTTCCGACACGGTGGGCGGTGTTCTACTTCCGCTCTACCGACGGCACGTCCTGGAAGGACTTGAAGTGGCAGCAGAGCTACATCTGGAAGCGTTCGAGCTGGGTGAGGGGCATGTTGTGGACAGGGTCGCTGCTCGTGTCGTTTGGCGACAGCGGATCTGCGCAGACCTCGCCCGACGGCATGCGGTGGACCAACCGAACGTCCGCACGAAACGCCGTGATCCTCGGCATGACGAGCGGGGAAGGGGCCTATGTCGGTGTCGGGACCGAGGACAACTTCAACGGAGCTGTCTATAGCTCGCCCGACGGCGTGACGTGGCAGCACGAGGTCAATCCGCAGGTACCCCGGACGAATGAGTACTTCGAGCAGTGGCAGGATGACCTGTACAGCGCTGCCTACGGGGACGGCGTGTTTGTCGCCGTGGGCAGCTACGGGGTCATTTTGAGATCAGAAGATGCCCACACGTGGACTGTCGAGCAGAGTGGCACCCAGGACTCGCTCATGGCCGTCGTTCGGGTCAGCGGCCAGTTCGTAGCGGTAGGCAACGACGGAACCATCCTGACATCTCCGGACGGCCATGTCTGGACGCGCCGAGTGACAGCACAAACCAACCTGATGTACTGGAGCGCGGCTGTCGGGCGCGACACACTCGTCGTCATGGGAGCAGACATCGGCAAGAAGTCCTCCAGGACCATCGTCACGAGCATCCCGATAACCCAGCTTGCGGGCGTGGACCCGATCAGTCTTTCTATGCCGGTCCCTATCGGCGAGCCCAGCGGGTCGAGGTGGCTCGCGCAGATTGCCTACGGCAACGGTCGCTTCGTTGCCGTCGCGGACAGTGACGGGAAGGTATGGTACTCCGATGACGGACTCGCCTGGGTTTCGTCGGCTCCGGTTTTCGCCGGAGAGCCGGCCCGGGCGGTCGCCTTCGCCCACGGTGTGTTTGTCGCCGTCGGAGATGCTCAGACGATCGCCGTCTCGCAGGATGGCTCATCCTGGAATGTGGCGACCTCAGGTAATACGGGAAATACCAAGGGCGGAGGCACTAACTCCGCGGCAAGTCAGCTGATGCACGAGGACTACATGTGCGTCTACGGCGATGACCGTGCGTTTGTGGCGACCACATCGATGAGCGGCATATCGCTGTCGTACGATAACGGCGTGACCTGGGCGGGCACGGTCAACAGCTCCAGCGAAGATGTGACGCTGACGGCGGTCGCGGACACCGCCTCGGGCCTGGTGGCGGTCGGTGAGCTCGGGCGTGTCCAGACATCAAACGATGGTGTTCTCTGGCAGCGACGCCCTACCGGTGCTTCAGGGTGGCTGTGGGATGTCGCTTCCACCCCCTTTGGCGCTGTCGTGGTTGGAGAGTTTGGCTTGGTCATGACCTCCTCGAACCTCATGACATGGACGGTGGTCGAACCCGTGACAGACGAAACACTCACAAGCGTTGCGGCAGGTGGGGGCCACGTGGTGGCAATCGGCGACGACCACGTCGTGGTGACATCGGACGACGGACAGGTATGGACGGCCGGGGAGATGGGACTGGACATCGATGTCGATGCCGTGGCCTTCGGCGCCGGAGTGTTCGTCGCCGTCGGGCGGAATGGAGCCGCAGCGACGTCTGTTGACGGGCACTCCTGGAAGCAGGTCGCCACAGGCGTCACGGCTGACCTCAATGATGTTGCCTGGGTCGGCGGTAGGTTCGCCGCCGCCGGCGGGAATGGAACCCTCCTGACGTCGACGGACGGCGTGACATGGATGCAGCAGAAGTCGGGGACGACGACTGCACTGTTTGCTGTAGCGTCGCAGGATGGCTTGCTCGTGGCCGCAGGGGACAAAGGCACGACCGTCGTCTCCTCCGATGCCATGCACTGGAGCCTTTTGCCGTCACCGACCAAGGAGATCCTGTACGGGTGTGCAGCGCGCGGGGATCGATTCGTGGCCGTCGGCAGCAGCGATACCGTCATGTGGACCAGCGATCTGGTCACACCTGCGTCACCGGTGCCAACCCAGCCGGCCGCGGGCGCGACGGTCGATGCTGGATCTGTCACGCTGACCTGGTCTGCCACTCCCGCTGGTGGCACAACATTCGACGTACAGACTTCTGCCAGCGCGGACTTCAGCAAGGTCATCCTGGACAAGCACGGTGTCTCAGGAATGTCTGCGCTGCTTGGCCGTGCAGATCTCGCGACATCAGGCATGACGTTTTGGCGGGTGCGTGCCGTCGGCGCCGTTCTTGCCTCTGCTTGGTCGCCTGTTCAGTCCTTTGCGGTTCGCGCAGCAACGCCTCCTGTGCAGCACCAGACGAAGCTCGTGCTGCACGTGGCAAGCACGCAGATGTCAGTCGACGGAGCATCCACGGTCATCGACGTGGCGCCACAGATCATTGAGGGCCGGACGCTGCTGCCCATCAAGTGGGTCGCGGAGCCGCTCGGAGCGACTGTCGTGTGGAGCGCGTCCGATCGCAAGGTGACGATCTCGCTGAATGGTACGGTACTCGAGCTCTGGATCGGCAAGAGCCAGGCCCGGGTCAATGGCAGTTACGTTCCGATCGATGCGATGAACCCCAAAGTCGTACCGCTGATCGTGAGCGGCCGGACGATGCTGCCCGTACGCTTTGTCGCCGAGCAGCTTGGCGCCGACGTCCAGTGGGACGCGCCCACGAAGACCATTACGATCACAGGGCCCGCATCATAACGGCGGGTCCTGGGGGAATGCTCGCACCCGGTCGTGACCTCCCGGGTGCGAGCGGCATCAAGGCTTTCAGATGATGCGCGAACACGTTGGGCACGAGCGCAGAGGAGATGATCCATCATGGATTTCTCCTGCACGGATACTGCGGTCTCTATTGCAGTGCCTGCACTCCACCCCGGAGCAACATGCGATGGTCAGGCAGAGACGCGGACAGAACTGGCGCGCTTGCTGCGCGCGACCTCTGCCAGGAGTTCCTCAAGCCGCGGCCTGTTGTAGCGTTGCACCATGATGAAAGGAAGTTGGGACAGACCCCCAATGACGAAGACTGCCCAGAAGATGGATGGTGGATTCCAGAGGGCAAAGACAGCCGTCTCGACGATTGTTCGCACGTGATGAGACTCCCCACGGCATGTTTCGACGACGAACTGCTGCAGGTAGTCTGCCGACACGCCTCCAAGTCTCTTCTTGGAGACGGCATTGAACCCGTCGACCGCGGGAAGCCTGTCCTTCCATCGATTGATATGAAAGTGGTCCTCGTAGAACCGCCCGCCCCGCTCCCATGCTTTCGTCCTGAAATACCAGGAATCTGGATTGATCCAGCCGGCCGGAAGGAGCCGGTCAGTACCAATGCGAATCGTCTGAAACACAGCATAGAGAACGATATCGAGAGACACAAGACGAACGGCTGCGCCTGTTGTCACGACCGGAAAACACTCCTTTCATACGACGTGGTAGAAAGTCAGTATACTTTGTTTGCTTGTCAGGACCAGCTTTTAGAAACGAGAGGACCGGTCGCATGATGCCCGCGCTGCGGAGCCGTCGGCCGGCAGCGGTGACACAATGGTGCAGGGTATCCAAGACAGAGGACCGGCTCTTCCATACCGCGGGAACGGTACACGTGGCGTGGTTGCCGGAGACAGGAAGCTTCCCGGAAGAGGAGCACGCTGAACCATGGCGAACCCGATTGTCAGTATTGTCGTACCCGTGTACAACGTCGAGAAGTACCTGCCTCGTTGCCTGGATTCCATTGTGGCTCAGGACTACCGGCCAATTGAGGTGGTCATCGTAGACGATGGTTCGCCAGATGGAAGCCCTGCCATTATTGATAGGTATCGCACACAATACCCGTTCATTCGAACGCTCCACCAGCAGAATCAGGGACTGGGGGCGGCACGCAACAACGGTATCAGAATGGCTACCGGCAAATACATCGGCCTCGTCGACTCTGATGACTACGTCGAACCAGGGTTTGTCGGAGGACTGGTTTCGGCTGCTGAAGCTCACCAGGCAGATGTCGCAATCTGCGATTTTTTCGTGGATTTCCCAGGTGGCTTCCGTGTACCCTTTCCTCTGCTGACACTGCAGAGCAGTCTCTCCGGGGAAGAAGCTGCGCAGTCTTCGCTCAGTCTGCTGCGGCTGCCAGCATTTGCGTGGAACAAGTTGTATCGCAGGGAACTGTTCACGGCCGAGGACATTCGTTTCCCGTCCATCTACTACGAGGACCTTGCAACCATGCCAAGAATCCTCCTGAGAGCTCGGAGTGTCGCCGTCGTTCAGAAGCCCTATTATCACTATTGTCTGCGTCGAACTGGCATAACAGGCAACTTTGGTCCCAAGAACATCCACGACTATCTTCAGGCTGTCGACATTATCCGGCAGTTCATCTTCCGGGAGCATCTATGGGACACGTGGCAAAGGCAGTACCAGAATTTCCTTCGGTTAGCTGAAGCACAACTGCTCGTCCAAGTGACCGTACAGGAAACCAGCATTTCCCCGGCAGCACGACGAGAACTGATTCACGAGATTCACGAGGGGTTCCGCGCACTCCGGACACCGCCACAGAAGGGCGACGGCACGCCTGCTGAAACACCACCCACGGAGGACGAGTTTCTTGGGCATTGAGGTTCTCCGCATCATCTGTGAGACAGTCCTGGCGCTGTCAGCGCTCTACGGGGCCTACATGGCGTTCACCGCTCTCCATATGTTCGGCAGCCCTCCGCCACTCCGAAGCAGCTCCCGCGCGTATCACCGCTTTGCGGTGCTCATCTGCGCACGGAATGAGGAGAGAGTGATAGGCGACCTCATTGGCAGCCTGCAGCAGCAGGACTATCCCACCCACCTCTTCGATGTGTTCGTCGTCGCCGACAACTGCACTGACCACACGGCACACGTAGCACGCGCAATGGGCGCTACTGTGTTCGAACGCAATGACCTGCAGCATCAGACGAAAGGTCATGCGCTGGCGTGGGCGTTCGACCGCTGCCTGCCTGAATGGCGAGACCGGTATGATGCATGTGTCATCTTCGATGCCGACAATGTTGTAGATGCCCAGTTTCTGGCCGCGATGAACCGCCAGCTCAATGCAGGGAACCACATCGCTACCGGCCATCGTCTCGGAAAAAACCCATCCTCTTCATGGATTGCCGGCTGCGGCAGCATCTTCTGGCTGCTCCAGACGCGTTGCTTCTATGTTCCACGGGCACGCATGCACCTGCCATGTTGCTCAGTTGGTGGCACGGGCTTCATGTTCAAGCTTGGAGTGCTGGGCAAAGAGGGATGGAAGACGACTTCCATCTGCGAAGACATCGAGTTCAGCCTGAACAGCATAGCCCGCGGCTACTTCATTGCCTATGCACCTGATGCTGTCTTCTATGACGAACAGCCAGTAACAGTTTGGCAGTCGCTGCGCCAGCACTACCGATGGTCGGTTGGAAGCTTCCAGACTATGTTCACCAGCCTGCCTGCGCTATTGAGAGCGCTCCACCATGGGCACCATAACGTGGCCGATGCCATCCTCTACGACCTGGGTGTTGTCGTGACGGGTATCTCGACAGCAACAGGCATGGTCCTTTTTGCGCTCCATGCCATGGCACCAGCTACATTCCATACGTTTCTCATCTCGTCGGCCATAGGAACAGCCATTGGGTATGCAGCGACGGTGGTGCTGACCCGTGTTTTGCTGCACGTTGAACAGAAAAACTGGGCCGGTGACCTGCTGGCGACGCTGGGGTTTCCTGTGTACATGTACCTCTGGTCGTTGCTGAACGTCATCGTGCTGGTCTACCGACGGACGACCTGGTACACCATCCCGCACACGGAAGCAGTCGCTATTGACGAGGTCGAGAAAGCCGCGGATAACCGGCACTGACTCGGCCTGCGACCCCGGACTGAAGGGCGACAGCTCACCCTTCATGGCAGCGAAACGCACACACACCCGCGAGGCACATCATCGGTTCGTGTCTATAATTGAGTCATCATCTCAACAATGGGAGTCTCTGATGCTTACCGAAAAGAGCTGCATGCGTCTCGTCACATTTGTGCTTGACCCTCCGGTTGTCGCTATTCTGACGTTCATCCTGGTATATGTCGCCAGCCCAGCCTACAGGAACCTTGGTGCATG
>DAONFE010000043.1:0-7227 GCA_035403525.1 Candidatus Cryosericum sp. | reverse complement strand
GTCAGGAACCGAACAGGGATGTAGGTGCGCCCTGATGTAATGAAGGGTGTTACGCGCAGGTTCACGGGGTCGACTGACACCGCGTGGCCGTTGACGCTGGCGGTGTTCCGGTCGATTGTCAAAACCACAGTCTGACCCCGCACCTTGATGGTCACCTGGCGCGTTGTCGCATTCCATGACACGCTGCCGCCCAGCCCTTCGACGATGGCACGGAAGGGAACCATCGTCCGGCCTTCGCGGATGACCGGTGCCACATCAAGAGCAGTCGCATGACCGTCCACGCTCATGGACTTCTTCCCGACTGTCAGCACGATGGTGTGGGTCTGCTGCTGCATGGCCGCAGCCACTCCGGTGACGTGGTGCGTGTGGCTCCACGTGTTGCCTGCATTGTCCACCGCGGTCAGCACAATAGCGTTGTCGCCCCTGTGCAGCGGCACAACCTCGTGGAACGAACCATCCGCATAGGGGATGACCGGCGTGCCATTGATGCTGAACGACCGGACTCCCGAGCCAGCGTCCGAGACCAGTCCGTCGAGGACCAGGGTGGACTCGCTGACCTTTACCGGCAGGTCGCGGAACATGACCAGGGTGGGAGGTACGGTGTCCGCATCAAAGCCACGTATGAAAACCGGCGCGTAGGCACTCGTCTCCATGGTGCGGGGCGTCCCCTCGCCATCGTCCATGGCTACGACCTGAAAGCCCAGATACCAGCCGACATCCTGCTTCTGCACCTCGTACGTCAGTTCGGTCGCACCAGTGATGGGCACCGCATCGACGCCCACAGGTGATTTGCCACGCAGCCACTGGATCCGCAGGGCCACGTGTCCCGGGGTCTGGTCCACGTGGTCATCCCACGAGCCAGGATCCGCCGTGAGCACGGTACCGACGAGGCCCTTCCCAGTGATAGCGGGCGTCCTCAGGCAGACCGGCGGGTCATTGATGGGGTTGACCACAAGCGCTGCAACCTGTGGCAGGGTGGTGAGTGCGGTCGTTCCGCGCGTGCCGTCGTCGGTAAGCGTGATGGTGAGGTGAGCGACGCCGTTGCGGTTGGGTGCAGGCGCAAAGGTCAACGTGCCGGACGGCGACAGCGATGGCTGCACGCTGAAGAGCGTCGGGTTGTCGGTCGTCACGCTGAACACGACCTGTTGCCCTGCCTCGTTCGGAGGACCGGCGCTGATGGCGGTTGCCCAGCCTGGAATGGTCTGCGTCTTCGCGTCCTCGTCCACCGTGACATCCGGACCGGCGATAAAGGAAGGCATGTCGTTGACAGGAGTCACAGTAATGGTGAAGGTCTGGGATGCCGAGGTGTCCACACCGCCATGCTCAGTGCCGCCATCGTCATGGATCTGGACGGTCACCGTCGCCAAACCGTTCTGGTTCGGGGCAGGCGTGTACGTCAGGGTGCCCGCAGGGCTGATCGAGGGCTGAGTACTGAACAGCAGGTTGTTGTTGTTCGTAACGATGAAGTTGACCGTCTGGCCGGACTCGTCCGCGGGACCGGCACTGATGGTTGTCGCCCACGTAGAAACGGTCTGAGAGCCACAGTCTTCCAGGACTGTCTGATCAGCACCCTTTGTGAAGGAGGGAACATCGTTGACGCTGGTGACGGTGATGTTCAGGCTACCAGAATGCGAGACAACGTCGCCAGAACCCGTGTGGCCCAAATCGGTACAGGCCACCGCGATACCCTCAGACCCGTTGTAGTGGAGATTGCTCCGGTAGTGAAGAGTCGCAAGCGCGGCATTGACATCCGCGAGAGTGCCATCAAAGGTCATGGTGGCGTCCGCGGTTCCATCGCCGATGCTGAAGGTGACTCCTGTGGCTGTCGACAGGGATAGGGTCCCATGCGCTGCTGTCAGCGTAATCTGGACTGTGTTGCCGGGGCTGGCTGTTTCGTTCACGTCGATGTCGGCGACGACAATGCCAGAAATCGCCGTATTGACGTCCTCATCAAGCGTAATTGGTGACGGCAGCGTGACCGTCGCAGGATCGTTCACGGGAGTCACGGTGATGGGGACGGACTTCGAGTCGGTTAGTGCTCCCCCAGAGCCTGTATGACCAAGGTCAGAAACCGTGACGGTGCAGGACTCTGAGCCCCAATTGCTGTTGTAGTCCTTATCCGGAAGATAGGAAAGGGTTGCAAGTGCTGCATTGACATCCGTGAGGGTGCCATTAAAGGTCATGGTGGCGTCCGCGGTTCCATCGCCGACACTGAAGGTGAGTCCTGTGAGCTTCGACAGGGACAGGGTTCCATGCGATACCGTCAGTGTACTCCGGACTGTATTGTTCGGGCTGGTCGCTTCATTCACGTCAACATCGGTAACGCTCACGCCCGACACTGACACCTGCGTGTCTTCATTCGTCGTGACGGAGGTGCCAGGCACCACAACTGCCGGAGCATCGTTGACGGCAGTGACCGTGATGGTAAAGGTCTGAGTTGCCGAGGCGTCCCCGCCGCCATTCGCTGTGCCACCATTGTCATGGATTCGGACGGTCACCGTCGCCAAACCGTTCTGGTTCGGGGCAGGCGTGTACGTCAGGGTGCCCGCAGGGCTGATCGAGGGCTGAGTACTGAACAGCAGGTTGTTGTTGTTCGTAACGATGAAGTTGACCGTCTGGCCGGACTCGTCCGCGGGACCGGCACTGATGGTTGTCGCCCACGTAGAAACGGTCTGAGAGCCACAGTCTTCCAGGACTGTCTGATCAGCACCCTTTGTGAAGGAGGGAACATCGTTGACAGCAGTGACCGTGATGGTAAAGGTCTGAGATACTGAGGTGTCCACGCCGCCATTCGCTGTGCCACCGCTGTCCTGAAGGTAGACGGTGACAGTCGCGCTCCCGTTGGCGTCCGCTGCCGGCGTGTAGGTGAGGGTTCCGGTGGACGTGATAGCGGGCTGCACACTGAAGAGAGCATTGTTGTCATTCGATACGTGGAAGGTCAGGCTCTGTGACGCCTCGTTGTTGGGACCGGCACTGATGGTCGTCGCCCACGTAGAAACGGTCTGAGACCCACAGTCCTCCAGGACAGTCTGATCAGCACCCTTTGTGAAGGAGGGGACGTCGTTGACAGCAGTGACCGTGATGGTAAAGGTCTGAGATACTGAGGTGTCCACGCCGCCATTGGCTGTGCCACCATTGTCCTTCAGGGTCACCGTGATGGTGGCAGACCCGTTGGCGTCCGCTGCCGGCGTGTAGGTGAGGGTTCCGGCGGACGTGATGGCAGGCTGCACACTGAAGAGAGCAGTGTTGCTTGCACTGGCGGTAAAGGTCAGGGTTTGTCCTGCCTCGTCCGCGGGACCGGCACTGATGTTTGTCGCCCAATTGGAAACGGTCTGAGATCCACAGTCCTCCAGGACGGTCTGGTCAGCACCCTTTGTGAAGGAGGGGACATCGTTCACGGGAGTCACGGTGATGGGGACGGACTTCGAGTCGGTCAGCACTCCCCCGGAGCCTGTATGACCAAGGTCAGAAACCGCAACAGTACAGGACTCTGAGCCCCAGTTGCTGTTGTAGTCCTTATCCGGAAGATAGGAAAGGGTTGCAAGTGCTGCATTGACATCCGTGAGGGTGCCATTAAAGGTCATGGTGGCGTCCGCGGTTCCATCGCCGACACTGAAGGTGAGTCCTGTGAGCTTCGACAGGGACAGGGTTCCATGCGATACCGTCAGTGTACTCCGGACTGTATTGTTCGGGCTGGTCGCTTCATTCACGTCAACATCGGTAACGCTCACGCCCGACACTGACACCTGCGTGTCTTCATTCGTCGTGACGGAGGTGCCAGGCACCACAGCTGCCGGAGCATCGTTGACGGGAGTGACCGTGACCGTCACGGTGGCAGTCTCGGTGATGCCTGCAGGACTCGTCACCGTGTAGGTGAAGGAATCGGTGCCGTTCCAGTCGGCAACGGGGGTATAGGTAATGGTGCCGTCGGCAAGGAAGGTAACGGTGACGCTGTGGCTCCCCTGGGTGACAGCGCTGATGCAACGGGACGGGTTCTCGAAGTTGTCCGAACTGGCACCATTCGTACCGGTAATGGCGTTGAAGGTGATGGCCGTGTCCTCATTCGTGGTCACAGCGTCAGGAGCGATGTCGACGACAGGAGTGACGGTGACAGTGACGGTCGTGGATGCCGTTCCCCCCCAGGCGTCGCTAGCCCGGACCACGAAAGTGTCTGTGCCGTTCCAGTCGGCTGTGGGAGCATAGGAAACCACGCCCGTACTGCTGCCGACCCCGGCCGTTCCATGGGAAGCCGTCGTCGCGATGCTCCAGGTGACGGTGTCGCTATCAGCATCCGTAGCGTGAAGGGTAAGAGCAAATGGGGTGGGAAAACCGTCCTCGTCCATCGTCACCGGCACACTGCCACCGTCCTGAATGACAGGCGAGGAGTTTGTCACCGCAACCGATGCTGCTATGGCCTCGGCCACAACATCCGGGGGATTCCCCATCCGCGTGTCCTTGCAGTTCACTGCGCAGCGCAGCAGACAGCCAAGGTCCGTAACGGTGACGGCATAAGTCCCAGTAGTGGTGACTCCATTGATATTGCTCCAGGTTGTGCCGCCGTTGGAGCTTCGCTGCCAATAGTACGAGTAGGAGAGTACTCCCTGAAGCGGGGCATCGATGGAGTCGTCCCACGTCCCGGTAGTGACCGAAAGAGTCTGACCAGGGTGAGCGGTCCCGCTGATAACCGGAAGAGCTGTATTGACCGGGGCGTCATTGCGCGGGTTTACGGTCACTGTGACCGTCGTAGCAGCAGTTCCGCCATAACCGTCGCTTGCCTGCACAACGAAACTGTCGGTACCATTCCAGTTGGCTGCCGGGGCATAGGAGACCACGCCTGTACTGCTGTCAACTCCGGCCGTTCCATGGGAAGCGGGGGTCGGGACGCTCCAAGTGACGGTGTCGCCATCCGCATCCGTAGCATGAAGTGTAAGAGCAAATGCGGTCGGAGAGCTGTCCTCGTCCATCGTCACCGCACGAGAAGCTCCCTCAGCAATCACAGGGACATCATTCACCGACGTCACAGTTACGCTTACCATGGCGACGCCAGATGCGGCCCCGTGGGCGTCCGTCACGCGGAATGTAAACGAGTCTGAGCCACTTGCGTGCCCTGTGGGATAATTCGCAGCGGGCGTATATGAAAACGAGCCGGTAGCTACGTTGGTCACAGTCGCGGTTCCATGCGACGGGCTGCCGACTACCGCGTACGTGAGCGCATCGCCGTCCGGGTCCGAACCCGACAGCGCACCGGCATACTGAGTATCCTCCGTAGCGGTAATCGACTGGCCGGACGCAGTCGGCGCAGTGTTTGTGAATGTAACCGTTGTTTCCGCGTATGCGCCCCCGTCAGCAGTCGCGCGCACGGTCACTGTTCCAGGAGTGTGCGATGACAGGCTTGTCGTGGCGTACCCGTTTGTGTCCGTGGTGGCAGAGGCCGAACTCAACGTCGCAGTGCCGGAGGTTATCGAAAACGTCACGGGCCATGACGGCACGGCTGCGTTGTTCATGTCCAGAGCTCTTGCGGTCAAGCCAACGTTGTACGAGCCATTGGCCGCCGCAGAAGCAGGTGAGGCGGACACTGAAACGGTCGTGGGCGACGAGGTGTACGTGGTTGTCCCGGGGTTGATGCCGCCATCGATGAAGTCGTTGTTGATATAGAAGGAACGGACCCACTGGTTCTCATAGGACCCGCCGGTTGCAGCCGTGAAGCCGACATACACGTCCTGAGGAATGTAGGAACCGTTGCCGAGGTTGATGTTCTCAGTCAGAATGGCGGATGAAGGCCTCACATTCGACGTTGCCGCCCGAACTTCGAGCTTCTGCGCGATGCCATCGTAGTCCACCCACGCATAGGTGGTGCTGGTCTCCAATGTCCAACTCGGATCCCAGTAGTGAACGTATCTGGGGTTCCCGTTCACGAGAAATGCTATGTGGTTGCCATCTCCCGAAGGATCATAGTCCTCGGAACCGCCGTTGTTGGCGTAGGTATCGAATTCGATGCCGATGCTGGGGCTAATGCCATTGTATCCGATTCCTCCACCAGTGCTGCTCGGCGAACTTGTCTGACTCTGAATCACAAAGACGATGCCATCCGCGCCCCCGCTGCCGGGGGTATCCATGGAAATGCAGAATTGTGCACTGAAGGAGCGGTTGTCACGGAGGGATATCTTGTTCCTCCAGAACATGCTGCCAACCTTGCCACCTTGGCTCGGTGTCAAGAGGACGGCATTTCCTGAAAGCGCTGCGCTGCCATTGAGTTGAAAGACACCGATGCTGGTGCTGTTGAAGCTGGGAAATGCACCCGTAATCGTCACTCCCTGAGCGATCTGCTTCCCTGGGAGAAGCAGGCCTGCGATGATAAGCACAGCGACCACCGCGCCCATCCAGGCGCGATTCCGGGAACCGTTCCACACGTGGAGCATAGAGCACCTCATCCTGTGTGCACGGGGATGTGAAGCATGGGGGCGTCTAAAATGGCACACGGCGGGAGTATACGAAAAAATGTGCGTCCTACAAGAGGGGCAGGGAAGAGACAGAACGTTATCCTGCGGTCATGTCGTCAGGCCGTTCGTGGCCGGCCCCGCCCGCTGCGGCACGTGCCGTTGCAAGAATCCCCAGCGCAAGGCCGGCGAGGATGACAGCTCCGTCAACGAGTTCTGCGGGGCCTGGACGGTCGCCCAGCACAAGGAAGGCCAGCAGGCTGCCCAGGATAGGCTCCCAGAGCATCATGAGCGACACGAACTGAGGCTGGAAGGAGGCAAGGGATGCGTTGATGAGCCCATGGCCCATCGTCTGCCCCAAAAACGCTGTCACGACAAGCCACAGGAAGGATGCAGCTGAAAGCGGAAGGACCGGCTTGCGGGTGGCAAGGCAGAACAGTCCTGCCACGAGGGCTGCCCACGTGAAGGTAGCGCGATTGTAGGAGACGGCGTCCATCGTGCGCGTCGCGCTGCGCCCCACGATAAGGTAGAACGATGCCGCCAGCGCGCCACCAAGGGCAAGCAGGTTTCCCGTGTTCGCAGCTGCCCCCGCCTGCACGGCAATGCATACCCCGCCCGAAAGGGCAACGAGGACCGCAGCCCACAGCAGGCGCCCGGTCCGCTCATGCATGATCAGCGCGTCGAGCACGGCCACAAAGAGAGGGTCCATGGTAACGAAGACAAGCGAGGACAGGACCGAGGTCCTGGAAAGGGACGACACCCACAGGGCAAAGTGGAGGGCAAGAAAGAC
>DAONFE010000042.1:1327-7314 GCA_035403525.1 Candidatus Cryosericum sp. | reverse complement strand
CGGCAGGACACCGACTGTATCGTCACGGAGTACGGCATCGCACGCCTCAAGGGCCTGAGCGTCCGGGAGCGTGCTCTGGCGTTGATTGGCATTGCTCATCCGGACTTCCGGGAGAGTCTCACCGAGGAAGCCAGGAAAGTCAATCTCATTTAGGGGGGAAGGAATGGAAGAGGTTCTCATCAGTTCACCGCTGCGCAGTGCGATCGGCAAGTTCGGCGGCAGCCTCAAGGCCCTGCCGGCGCCGAAGGTCGAGGGATTTGTCATCAAGAGCATTCTGGAAACCACAGGCGTGGATCCCGGCAAGTTCGACGACGTCATCATCGGCAACGTCATCGTGGCCGGCGAGAAGATGAACCCGGCGCGGCAGGCGGCCATCTATGGCGGCGTCCCGGAAACGGTGCCGGCCATGACGGTGAACAGGGTGTGCGGCTCCGGGCTGCAGGCGGTTGTCTCCGGCATCATGGAGATTCAGTCGGGGTATGCGCGCATGGTCCTTGCCGGTGGCATGGAAAACATGGACCAGGCGCCCTACCTGCTGGCTGGTGCCCGCTACGGGTACCGGATGGGCGAGGGCAAGGTCTACGATGCCCTGCTGACCGACGGGCTCAACGACGCATTCACCGACAAGCACTCGGGGCTCATCACCGACGAATACCTGGTGCCGAAGTATGGCGTGACACGCCTGGAGCAGGATGAGTTTTCGGTGGAGAGCCACCGCAAGGCTGCTGCTGCCATCGACGAAGGCAGGTTCAAGGCTCAGATTGTGCCCATCCCCGTGGGCAAGGATGTCATCTTCGACACGGATGAGTCGGTGCGGCGGGACAGCACGGTCGAGAAGCTCGGCGCGCTGAAGCCGGCCTTCAAGGCAGACGGCACCATTACAGCGGGCAATGCGCCAGGCGTCAACTCCGGCGCGTCGGCGATGATTCTCTCCACCCCCGCTCTCGCAGAGCAGTTTCACCTTGATGTCTTCGGCAAGGTGCGGGGCTATGCCGTCGCTGCGGTGGACCCGAATATGTTCGGCATTGCGCCGGTCTACGCCATCCGTGCCGCCCTCGAGCGGGCGGGCGTGAGCCTCGGCGACATCGACCTGTTCGAAGTCAACGAGGCATTCGCGGCGATTGCGATCGTCGTCCAGAAGGAACTTGGCATCCCCGCCGAAAAGCTGAACGTGAACGGCGGCGCCGTGGCCCTCGGGCATCCCATCGGAGCATCAGGCGCCATGATTCTCACGAAGCTCCTGCACGAGCTGCGCAGAACGGGCGGCAAGCTGGGCGTTGCCTCGCTGTGCATCGGCGGAGGCCAGGGCATCGCGCTGGTGGTCGAAAACACGCACTGACAGAACCAGACATAGTCTGTGAGTGAGGGGAAGCGGGCAGCTTCCCCTCTTCTGTTGTATGGTTCTGGCTCTGTGACGAGGTGCACCTGCCGCTCCTCTCCAAATTGCCTACAATGAAAGAGCAAATCAGGCACAACAAGGCAAAGTAGGACGGAGCGCGTCAAGTGCCGGTCGGACGGGAAGTTGCCGCCGGACGAAGAACCTGTGTCAGAGCGTTGTCCGCTGTGCGCAGTTCGCGGTGCTCCGCCCGCATTCCGTTGCCACGTGAAGAGCTCCCTCTTTGTGTGGCAGATGCCAGAACAGGGGGAAGCGTGCATGAAGCGAACAGTCAGCCTGGTGCGCTCGTCGGCGGGCGAGCTGACACGGGTCTCAACAATAGCCGCCGCAGGAATGCTGGTTGCCGTGGGTGTTGTCCTCTCCTTCACGAAGATTGTCCTTTCGCCGGTCCTTGAGATAAGCTTTGACTTCCTGCCGCTCGCGGCGGGGGGGATGCTTTATGGGCCGGTGGTGAGCGGTATCATGGGAGTCGTGGGCGACGTCCTGGGTTATCTGGTGCGCCCCAACGGCCCCTTTTTCCCGGGGTTCACGCTGAATGCCCTGGTATCCGGGTCCCTGTACGGGTTCTTCCTCTACCGCAGGCCGGTGACGCTGGGGCGGGTCATCGCCGTCAGCGCTGTTCTGACCCTGATTGTAAACCTGGGACTCAATCCCTTGTGGCTGAGCATGATGTACGGCAAGGCGTTTGTGGTTCTGCTTACCGGACGGCTGCTCAAGAATGCCGTCATGTTTCCCATCAACACCGCCCTCCTCATGACGGTGCTGAAGTTTGTCGAGAGGTTCCGGCTCCGCAGACAGGCGGAAGCGTGAACAGCCTCCCTTGCATTGGGATACACGGTCGTATCATGTGATGGCCCGTTCTGGGCAGCACAACTGAGGAGGGATGAGTCATGAGTATTGTCATGAAAGGTTCAGAAGTCGCTGGCGCGCTGCGGGAGAGCATCGCCGCCGGCGTGCAGGAGCTTGCCTCCCAGGGCGTGACACCATGCCTTGCCATCGTCCGGGTCGGCGCACGGCCCGATGACCTCTCGTATGAGCGCGGCGCTGTCAAGAGGATGGCCAGCGTCGGGATCGGCTGTTCGGTCGTGGAGCTTGCCGAGGACATTCGCCAGGAGGAGTTCCTTGAACGGTTCCGGGCAGTCAATGACGACCCCGCGGTTCACGGCGTCCTGCTCTTCCGGCCGCTGCCACGGCAGCTGGACGAACAGGCCGTGCGCATGCTCGTAAGCCCCGCCAAGGACGTGGACGGCATGAGTCCGGTGAACAGTGCAAAGGTGTTTGCAGGCGACAGCAGCGCCTTTGCCCCGTGTACGCCAGAGGCAGTCATGGAGGTGCTTGCCCACTACGGGGTTGACCTCACCGGCAAGCGCGTGACCATCGTGGGCCGGAGCATGGTGGTGGGCAGGCCGCTTGCCATGCTCATGCTGCAGAAGAATGCGACCGTCACCATCTGCCACACGCGCACCAAGGACCTTCCTGGAACCTGCCGGGGTGCCGAGATACTGGTGGCCGCGGCAGGGAAGGCGCGCATGGTCACGGCCGACTTCGTTGCGCCGGGGGCGACTGTCATCGACGTGGGCATCAATGTCGACGAGCAGGGCAACCTGTGTGGCGACGTCGACTATGACGCAGTGGCGCCGCTTGCTGCAGCCATCACCCCCGTTCCCGGAGGCATTGGGGCGGTGACGTCCTCGGTCCTCGCAGGGCACGTTCTGCGCGCCGCCCGGGCGCTGCACGGCGCGCAGTGACGCTGATGCCCTCCGGCAGACGCGATCGGCACGCTTGCTATGAGCAGTGATTCCTATCCACTGACGGCAGAGGAGCTGCGAGGCAGCACCCCCACGGCCCTGGTCGCACGCCTCGGCAGCGACGCGAACCTGGGGCTGCCCAGCGCCGAGGCGGCGCGGCGGCTTGCGGAGACGGGGCCGAACGACGTTGCGGAACAGCACACAAACCCAGTCGTGCGGTTTCTGCGCCGCTACTGGGGCCTCACACCCTGCACCCTCGAGATTGCGGTTGTGCTGTCATTCGTGCTCCACAACACAGTTGATGGCATCGTCATCCTGGCGCTGCTGACACTCAATGCGGTCCTGGGCTCGTTTCAGGAGTCTCGTGCCGAGGGAGCGCTATCACTGCTCAAGAGCAGGCTGCACATCACAGCCCGGGTTCTGCGGGACGGTGCGTGGGGCGTGACGGATGCAGCGCAGCTGGTACCGGGTGACATTCTGCGGTTGCGTGCAGGCGACATCATCGCGGCGGACTGCATGGTTCTCGCCGGCAGCGGCGAGGCCGACCAGTCGGTCGTCACCGGGGAGTCCCTGGCCGTTTCACTTGCACCGGGCAGTGTGTGCTACTCCGGGACGACGATGCGCAGGGGCGAGGTGACAGCCGTTGTTGCGCTCACCGGTACGCGCACGACCTTCGGGAAGGCGGCGGAGCTGGTACGCTTTGCTTCGCCACGATTGCACATCGAAGACGTCACGAACTCGATCGTGCGGCTGCTGCTCGGGATTGTGGGCGTCTTCCTCTGCATAGACACTGCCGTCTTCATTGCCCGTGGGGAGGGGTTCTTCCAGATTCTGCCCGTCGTGCTCATGCTGTTTGTTTCGGCTCTTCCCGCAGCCATGCCCACCGTTATCACCATCACGATGGCACTCGGTTCCTCTGCGCTGGCGAGTCACGGGGTCCTCGTGACGCGACTGGGTGCTGCCGGAGATGCCGCAGAAATGGACGTGCTCTGTGTGGACAAGACCGGGACCATCACAGCGAACATCCTCCATGTGACGGCGGTCGAGCCTGCTGCGGGCGCGAGTGCCGGCGATGTCATCCTTGCCGGCGCACTCGCCTCGCACGCGGCGAATGACGACCCACTGGACACGGCGTTCCTCGAGGACGCCCGGAGTCGCGGCCTGATCCTGGAGGACTGGACCGTGCACGAATTCCGGCCGTTTGACCAGGCAACCCGCCGCACGGAGGCCGACGTCAGTCGGGGCAGTGACGCCTTCACTGTCATGAAGGGAGACGTTGCCGTCGTCACCCGTCTCTGTGACAGCATGGACACCGGCATCATCGAGAAAACACTTGCGGCATGGGCCGAAAAGGGAGCGCGGGCGCTGGCCGTGGCCCGCCGCGACACGTCCGGCCGGACGGTCCTCCTGGGACTTGTTGCGCTTGCTGATGTGCCGCGGCCCGATGCTGCTGCACTCCTTGCCGAACTGGGCAGGCTCGGTGTGACGGTCAAGATGATTACAGGCGATGCGCAGCCGGTAGCGCAATCGGTGGCCGGCATGGTCGGGCTCGGCGACCGGATTGCCTCTGCCGATGAGCTGCACAAAGCTACTGCACAGGGAGAGGAGGCAGCAGGAACTCTGGCCGAACAGGTGACAGGATTTGCGGGCGTCTACCCGGAGGACAAGTTCGCAGTGGTGCGCGGACTCCAGAAGCGTGGTCATATTGTCGGCATGACGGGCGATGGCGTCAACGACGCGCCAGCCCTGCGTCAAGCCGAGGTTGGTGCTGCGACCGCCAATGCGACGGACGTCGCCAAGAGCGCGGCAAGCGCGGTCCTTACGACGGAAGGGCTGGGAGGGCTCGTCGACCTCGTTCATACAGGCCGGATGATTCATCAGCGTATCCTGAGCTGGATCATGAACAAGGTGGTCAAGACGTTCCAAGTGGCCATCTTTGCATCGGTAGCCTTCCTTATCACAGGAAAGCAGGTTGTGTCGACATTTGATGTCGTCCTGCTCCTGTTTCTTGTCGACTTTGTCACGCTCACGATTGCCACCGACAACGTGCAGTGGTCGCCTCACCCTGACAACTGGCACATCGGCCGTCTCATGGCAACGTCCATCGGGCTTGGCCTTGTTTCGCTGCCGGAGTCGCTCGCGATTCTGTGGCTGGGCACCCGGTGGCTGGGTCTGGGTGAGGACACGGCGCTCCTTCAGGCGTATGCCTTTGGTCTCCTGTTCTATTCGGGGATGTTCAATCTGTTTGTCGTTCGCGAACGCGGCCCCTTCTGGAGCTCACGTCCGAGCCGAACCATGCTCCTCACGGTCCTGGCCGACATGCTTGTCGTGGCCGTGCTTCTCCTTGCAGGCATTCCCGGTGTTCGGCGCCTGCCGCCTGCTGCCGTGGGCACGCTTGTCGGCTGCAGTGCCATCTGCTTCCTGGGCATCAACGACGTCGTCAAGCGTCTGCTGCTGCGCTGGAGCGGTGTGACGCGCTAGAGAACGCGGGCGCTGCCGCCTCAGCGGTGAACGCGGCGGAAGTCGATGAAGCCGCGGTCGACGTCCACTGAAATCAGCTGGACGTGCGTGCGGTCGCCGACGTCCAGCCCCTCGAAGCCCTGAACGACCCTGCCTTCCACCGGGAAGGTCAGCAGGCGTACCCAGGTGCCCTTGGGGGCTGCGCCGGTGACAATGGCGTCGAACTGCTCGCCGATGCGGGGTTGAAGAAGCAGGGCGGCAGCGGACTTGCCGACCTGTCGCTCGGCCTTGTTGGCCGCATCCTCCTGCCGGGTGCAGTGTTCCGCCAGCACTGCAAGCTCGTTCATGCCGTAGGGTGCGGGCACGCGGGCGATGGCAGCCTT
>DAONFE010000042.1:0-1227 GCA_035403525.1 Candidatus Cryosericum sp. | reverse complement strand
TCGGGCAGGTCGTACTTGTGTTCTGCGGCGACCTGGACGATGCGGTCCCAGCGCCTGGGAGTGTGGACGACGCGGCGGATGGAAGGGTACCGCCGTGCTGCGAGGAAGCGTACAGTTGCGCCGTTTGCCGCAATCATGAAGTCCTCAATGAGCTCGGTTGCTCGGTTCTTCTCCTGGACCTGCAGTCTCGTGATGGTTTCACCGTCGAACAGGGGGCGCGCCTCGATGGTCTGGAGGCTCAGTGCTCCGCTGGCATGGCGGCTGCGCTTCAGGCGCTGTGCAACCCTGTCCTGCAGCATGAGATTCTCGGCGAGTCCGGGAACAGCCGCCACGCGTTCCGGCATCAGGGCGTTTCCCTGAAACCATGCTCCGACACTGCTATAGGTGAGCTTGGCATGGTTGCGGACCATAGCGGGGTACAGGTCGCCATGACGGACCAGGCCCTGTCTGCTGATGACCATGTCAACAACAGTGGCAAGCCGGTCCTCGTCCGGGTTGAGTGAGGACAAGTCTGTGGACAGCCTGTCCGGCAGCATAGGGAACTTCTCGGCGGCGGTGTAGACCGAGGTGGTGTTGGTCTGGGCATGGTCGTCGATGGCAGTGCGTGGCTTGACCAGGGCGTCGACGTCCGCGACAGCCACGAGAACGCGCACAGAACCATCCTCCAGTGCCTCGGCGACCGTCAGCTGGTCGAGGTCGAGGGAGTCGTCGTTGTCGATGGAACACCACAAGAGGTCGCGCAGGTCGCGGGTCTGGCCGTCCCGCGGCAGCACCGGCGGCACCAGCCGGTCGACCTCGGCAAGCACCTCGGGAGAAAAGTCCGGCAGAAGTCCTCGCTCGAGCATGACACGGTGAGCAATCTGCTGCAGTATGGTACGATGTTTTTCTTCCCTGTTGACCATGAACGCACCTCCCCTGCAGACCCAGGCTGGTGCCTGGTTCTAACCTCAGTATAGTACGGTCTTTTCCAGGAGAAGCAGCATCGCTGCTTGTCTGCTGCGACAGCCTCGGTACAATAGGATGGTCAGCCACCGGGGAGGAACACATGCAGTCGCTGTTTACGTTTATCAAGGATTTTCTGGGAACACCCGCCGTGCTCATCAGCATGGTCACGCTCATCGGTCTGGCGGTCCTTCGCAAGCCGCTCAGCGAAGTGCTGACTGGAACGGTGAAGACAATGGTCGGCTTCCTGGTCCTCGGCATCGGCGCCGCGGCCATCATCGGCTC
>DAONFE010000041.1:0-7493 GCA_035403525.1 Candidatus Cryosericum sp. | reverse complement strand
CTGACTTTCTCGCCAGCGTACCGAATGCCCTTGCCCTTGTAGTGGTCAGGCACGCGCACCTTGCGCACGTTCTGGGCAAACTGCCCCAGGCCGACAGCGTCAGCGCCAGTCATGAGAATCTTGACATTGTCAGTGACTTCGACATGAATTCCATCTGGAATCTTCATTGCGACCGGGTGCGAATAGCCAACAAACAGCATCAGGTTGCCGCCGTCTACCGCCCCTCTGTACCCGACGCCGACAATTTCAAGGTTCTTTGTAAACCCCTCAGACACTCCGTGGACCAAGTCCGCGAAGCGGGCAGACGTTGTCCCATGCATCACATTGAGGGACTCCTGATACTCGGGATCCAGGACAAACTTCGCCTGATCCCCAGTGAGTTCAAACTCTATGTGTTCGGGAACGTCAATTGACAGCGAACCACGCGGGCCCGCGACCGTCAATCTGCGTCCGTCCTGAGTAACTGTAACGCCGGCAGGAATCCGGGTGATTCTATTTCCTATTCTCGACATGGGTCCTCCTTACCACACGAAGCAGATGACTTCGCCGCCGAGCCCCTCTTTCCGAGCCTGCATGTCAGTCATGAGTCCTTGTGGAGTGGAGATGACGGCCATGCCCGCACCCATGAGTACGCGCGGGACCGCATCTTTCTTCACATAGATACGACGGCCTGGAATGCTGATGCGTTTCAGACCGGTAATATAGCGGCCACGAGTCTTCGTGTACTTCAGGTCCACCTTCAGGTACTTCCTATTGTCACGAACCACCTCTGACACGCCAGCAACATATCCCTGCTTCTTAAGGATCAACGCCAGTGCGCTGTTCATCTCTGAATACGGAACAACAGCAGAGTCGTGATAGACCAGGTTCGCATTTCTGACAGTCGTCAGGAACTCCGAAAGTGCGTCAACTCTCGACATGTCTCCTCCTCTACCAGCTAGCCTTCTTGACGCCCGGAAGCTTCCCTTCGAGTGCCATCTTGCGGAAGCAGAGTCTGCAGAGACCGAACTCCCGGTAGTACCCGCGGGACCGGCCACAGATCTTGCATCGATTGTGAGCTCTGGTCGAGAACTTGGGCTTGCGAAGAGCCTTGTTTATCATTGCTTTTCTTGCCATAGTGTCTCCTTACACCCTATCTTTGCCGGAATGGCACGCCAAACGCTTCCAGTAAGGCCTTGCATTCCTCGTCAGTCTGTGCCGTTGTCGTCACGGTAATGCTCATGCCGCGCGCCTTGTCAACCTTGTCATAGGAGATTTCGGGAAATACAAGCTGCTCCTTGAGTGCGAACGTATAGTTGCCGCGACCGTCGAAGGATTTCGGCGACAGCCCCTTGAAGTCTCTGATACGCTCGAACACCACAGTCACCAGTTTCTCGAGGAACGCGTACATACGTACACCCCGAAGCGTTACCGTTACGCCCACCGGGGCGTTCTTGCGAATCTTGAAGGTGGCGATAGACTTCTTCGCCAGCGTCACGATAGGCTTCTGTCCGGAAATCAGCGAGAGCTCCTCGACACTGCTGTCAATAACCTTGGGATTCTCTGTTGCCTCGCCGATACCACGGTTGATGGTAATCTTGGCAATCCGGGGAATGCGCATGACGTTCGTGTACCCGAACCGCTTCTGCAGGCTCTTGCGCACTTCCTCTTCGTACTTTACCTTGTAGGCATTGGAGAACGTACTGAGCTCGCGCTTGGCTTGAGGCTTCGCCTTTCCGGCTGCCTTCTCCTGCTTCGCTGGCACTTGTCCAGCTGCCGCTTTCTTGGTTGTTTCCTTTGCTGCCATTGCTGTCTCCTTATGCCTTATCGATCATCTCGTCGCATTTCCTGCACGAGCGAACGGACTTACCGCCTGCTATGAGGCGATGCGCGACCCGGGTCGGCTGGTGGCAGCTGGGGCAAACCAGCATAACCTTGCTTGCCAGAATAGGGGCTTCGCGCTTGGCAATCCTGCCCTGTGGCATCTCCTGGGTCGGCCGCAGGTTCTTCGACACCATATTGACACCCTCAACGAGGACCTTGTGTTCCGAAGGGATTGTCCCTATTACCTTGCCCTTGGCTCCCTTGTCCTTGCCCGATAGGACGACGACAATGTCGCCTTTCCTGATATCCAGATATGTCCATGTACCTTTCATCATCAACTCCTACACAACTTCCGGCGCAAGCGAGGCGATCTTCAGGTACCCCTTGTCACGAAGTTCGCGGCAAACGGGTCCGAAGATACGCGTACCCTTCGGGTTTCCATCGTCATCGATGAGCACCGCAGCGTTCTGGTCAAACCGAACGATGCTGCCATCTGCCCGGCGGACCTCCCGCTTTGTGCGCACAATGACGCACTTCACTACGGAGCCCTTGGTAACGGCAGCGTTCGGGGCTGCCTTCTTGACGGTCGCCACACACTTGTCTCCGACATGAGCAACCTCATGCTTGTTGTTCGTCAGGACTGTGATGATTCTGACTTCCTTTGCACCGGAGTTGTCGGCTACCACCATGCGACTGTATGGCCTAAGCATCGTGGTCCTCCCCGGCAGTGGACTCCGCCTTACGCGTCACTTCGACCAGTCTCCAGCGCTTGGAGCTCGAGACGGGGCGTGTGAACTGAACAACGACTGTGTCTCCAGTGGTTGCCATGCGTCTGCTGTCATCCACATAGAGCTTCGTCGTCCTGACGGTCAGACGACCAAAACTGCCACGGACCATGCGTCTGACGCCCACGACAAGACGCCCGTCCTGAGCCTTGAGGACGACACCTTTTTCCAGAACCAGTGCACCCATTACTTGACCTCCCCGTTCTTCGACGCGAGACCCATGGAGCGTTCGTGTTCCACCGTCAGGATCTTTGCAATGTCATGACGTACTTCCTTCACACGGGCCGTGTTCTTCAATTGACGCGTCGCAAGCTGGAACCTGAGGTTGAACAGTTCCCGTCGGAGGTTCTCCATGTTGAGCTTGAGCTCAGCATCCGACATATCTCTCACCTTACTGATCTTCATCAGCTCCCCCTTGATACGAAGCGCGTGCGGATGGGTAGCTTGAATGAGGCAAGCCTCGTGACCCGCCGTGCCTCTTCCTCACTGATGCCAGACATCTCAAAGAGGATCCTTCCGGGCTTCACAACTGCCGCCCAGTGGTCCACATCTCCCTTGCCAGAGCCCATACGCGTTTCCGCAGGCTTCTTTGTGATAGGCTTGTCCGGGAAAATGCGTATCCACATCTTCCCCTTCTTGTGAATGGCGGACACCAACGACAAACGCGCAGCCTCGATCTGACGATCGGTGACAAGCGAACACTCCATGGCCTGCAGCCCGAACTCACCAAACGAAAGCTCGGCGCCCCGCGTTGCCATGCCGCGCATTCTTCCGCGGTGCATCTTCCTGTATTTGGTCCTTACCGGCATTAGCATGATAGTCTCTCCTTGCTCTCTCTAGTCCTCACTGAAGAAGACCTTTGCAGGTGCATCGCCCTTGTAGAGCCATACTTTGACTCCGATTCGGCCGAACTTGATCAGCGCAGGCTCATAGGCGTACGCCACGTCCGCCTTCAACGTCTGAAGAGGAACACGGCCCTCACGGTACCACTCGGTACGTGCAATTTCCGCACCACCAAGCCGGCCACTGCACTGTACTTTGATGCCTCCGGCACGAGCCCTCATCGCGCGCTTGATGACCTGCTTCATGGCACGCTTGTACGAAACCCGTTTCTCGATGTCGGCAACAATGCTCTGCGCAAGGATCTTGGCATCCAGGTCAGGATGCTTGATCTCCTTCACATCAACATGCAGAACTTCCTGCTTGTTCGTGAGGAGCTTCTTCAGCCGGGCCTCAATCTTGTCCAGCTCTGCCTTGTTGCGCCCGATCAGGGCTCCGGGGCGCGCGCTGTGCAGGCGCACTGTGACGTTGAACCCCTTTCTCAGAATCTCTACCTCCGAGATCGCGAAGTCGCGCTCGATCTTGCCGATTTCCTCACGGATGTGATAATCCTCGAGAACCAGTTCGCTGTAATTCTTCTTGGGTGCAAACCACTTGGACTCCCAGTCCTGAGTAACACCGAGCCTGAATCCATACGGATGTACTTTCTGACCCACCTAAGCCTCCTCTTTCTCACTTACGCTGACATATATCCGGGAAAGTGGCTTACGGACAATATCTGCTCGCCCCATTCCTCTGGGAGAGACTCTCTTGACTGCGCCCTGTCCGTCAATGAGAATCTTCGAAACATAGAGCGCGTCACGGTTCATCCGGAAATTGTTTTCAGCGTTGGCCGCAGCGGACAGCAGCACCTTCTTGATCGTGACAGCAGCACGATTCGGGACTGAATCCAGAATCGACACCGCCTGATCAACGCTCTTTCCCCGCACCAGATCCGCGACGAGGCGAGTCTTGTACGGCGACAGACGAACATGCTCAAGCTTTGCGAATGCTTCCATGGCAACCTACTTCAGCGCAGACGTGCGTGCCGTCGGAACTGTGTGCCCGTGGAAGTTGCGCGTAAGAGCAAACTCTCCAAGCCGGTGGCCGACCATTGCCTTCGAGATATAGACCGGGACATGGGTCTTGCCATTATGAACGGCAATCGTGTGCCCGACCATTTCCTCGACTACGTAGGAGCGACGACTCCACGTCTTGACGAGTTTCTTCTCGCCCTTGCGGTTCATTTCCAGGATTCTGCCCAGCAGACGCTCCTCGACAAATCCCTTGTTGGTCTTCGTGTCACTCATCGGCCTTCTCCTAATTTATACGCTTCAAGATGTACTTGTCGGACTGCTTTTTCTTCTTGCGCGTCTTGTACCCGAGCGTTGGCTTGCCCCAGGGGGTTAGTGGTCCGGGGTGCCCGACAGGTGACTTGCCCTCTCCACCGCCATGCGGATGGTCGATGGGGTTCATCGCAACGCCGCGCACAGAAGGACGAATACCGCGGTGGCGAGTATTCCCAGCCTTTCCAAGGGCCTCCTTATTGTGGTCGAGGTTGCCAACCTGTCCGATAGTCGCTCGGCAGTCCAGCGAGAACTTGCGAATCTCGCCAGATGGCATACGGACCTGCGCCCAATTCGCTTCCTTCGCCAGCAGCTGGGCCGACGTCCCCGCGGCGCGGGCAACGTGTGCAGACTTGCCAGGAAAGAGCTCAATGTTGTGAATGACCGTTCCAAGTGGCATGCGACCAAGCCGCGTGTTGTTGCCTGGACGGATCTCGACACTTTCACCCGACATGACGGTATCTCCGACTTTCAGGCCGTCAGGCAGGAGGATGTACGTCTTCTTGCCATTGGCGTACTGAATCAGGGCGATGAGCGCAGAGCGATTGGGATCGTACTCAATCTCTGCAACTTTTCCCACCACGTTGTCTGTATCGCGCGCAAAGTCAATGACACGGTACAGCTGCCGCGCACCTCCACCCTGGTGCCGAACCATGATCTTGCCGGTGTTGTTCCGGCCAGCCTGTTTCCGAAGCCCAACGGTCAGCGATTTCTCCGGAGTCTCCCGCGTGACCTCGGTGTGTATCAGCGTCTTCCTGGCACGAATGCCAGGAGACGTTGGTCTATATGTTCTTACAGTACCCATATGCACCCTCTTAGACGTTCGAAATGACGTCGATCTTGAACCCAGGCATCAACGACACAATGGCCTTCTTCTTGGATGGCGTCATCCCTATGGACGCTCTTCTCATCCTCTTCTTGCCGTGTGTGCGAAGGACGTTCACCGAAGCTACCTTCACCTTGAACATGCTCTCTACAGCATCCTTGATCTCCAGCTTCGTGCTGTCCTTCACAACAAAGAACTCGTATCGCCCCGCGTCGGTCCCGCTCATGCTCTTCTCGGTGACGATCGGGTACAACAGTATCTGTTTGCTCATGATGCGTACACCTCCTGGGCACCCTTGAGGGCTTCCTCGGTAAAGACAATCGTGGGGTGAAGCAGCAGGTCATACGCGTTGAGCTCCGAGAAGTGCAGCAGTCCCAACTTCGGAAGGTTCAGTCCCGACAGCACGACCTCGCCGTTTTCTTCAGAGAACACAAGGAGCGCATTGTCAGGAACCTGGGCTGCCTTCAATGCAGAGACCAGGGCCTTGGTCTTTGGCTGTTCGAGTCTAAGGCCGTGCAGGACAACAACGGCGTTCTCCTGAGCACGCTGCGTGAGCGCGCTGATAATAGCATCCCGCCTCGTTGCCTTGTTCAGGGACAGAGAAAAGTCGCGGGGCTTGGGTCCGAAGACAACACCGCCGCCCTTCCACTGTGGAGCGCGCTTGTTGCCCTGACGTGCATGCCCGGTACCCTTCTGCCTCCAGACCTTCTTCTTGGTCTTGTTGATCTCGCTCCGGCCCTTCGTGTTGGCAGTACCGCGCCGCAGCCCGGCCATGTACTTCTTGACGCCCATGTACATCGCTGTCTCATTGACAGTGCAGCCAAACAGCCCGTCGACAAGTTCGACTTCGCCGGCCTCGGAGCCATTTACATCCAGCATTTTTACAGTGCTCATGTCCGTACCTCTCAGGCCCTGATGGTCAGGAGTGCATTGTCGGCGCCAGGAATACTGCCCTTCACGACCAGCAGGTTCTTCTCGACGTCAACGGCAATCACCTTGATTCCCTTGACGGTGGTCACATGGCAACCCATGTGTCCAGCCATCTTGTGGTTCTTGAAAACACGTCCGGGGGTCAACCTGCACCCGATGGCGCCAACGCGCCGAAGTCCCTTCGAGCCGTGACTCTTGAACCAGCCGGCGAAATGCCAGCGCTTCACGGGACCCTGGTATCCCTTGCCCTTGGACACGGCAGTGATGTTCAGTTCCTTGACGCCGTCAAACACGCTCAGGTCAACTTTCTGGCCTACGGAACCGTCCATTCCACGGAATTCCCGCACATGACGCATGACTGGCACGCCAGCCTTCTTGAAGACACCGGCCTCGGGCTTCGTGACGAGGCTCGGGCGCACTTCACCGTACCCAAGCTTGACGCCCTCGTAACCGTTGCGTTCCACGGTCATCACGTCGACTACATAACAAGGGCCAGCCTGTATGACTGTGGCCGGAACGAACTTGTCCTCGTGGAACACGCTCGTCATACCGACCTTCTTGCCAAGCATTCCTTTGCTCATAGCAGCACCAACCTACAGCTTGATCTCTATGTCCACGCCCTGGGGCAGGTCAAGGCTCATCAATGCCTTCGTGACCTCCGGCGTTGGATTCGATATCTCAATCAGTCTCTTGTGAACCCGCATCTCGAACTGCTCGCGTGACTTCTTGTCGACGTGAGGCGACCGCAGCACGGTGAACACACTTTTCTCGGTGGGAAGCGGTATAGGACCGGACACACGGGCTCCAGTCTGTTGGATGATCTCAACGATCTTCCCTGCCCAAACATCGAGTGTCCGATGGTCGAACGCTCTCAACCTGATACGAACTTTCTGCTTCGCCATAGCAACTCCTTAGATAGATGACTTGCTCCACTACTCCAGAATCTTGGTGACAACACCGGCGCCAACGGTCCGGCCGCCTTCA
>DAONFE010000040.1:0-7743 GCA_035403525.1 Candidatus Cryosericum sp. | reverse complement strand
CCAGCTCATCGAGCTGGCGCATCAGATGCGTGCGGCGCAGAAGAAGGGCGAGGACTTGGGGCTGACGCCCGATGAGATCGCTTTCTACGATGCCCTGGGTGTCAACGACAGCGCTGTGCAGGTGCTGGGCGATGCGACCCTGACCATGATTGCCCGTGAACTGGTGAAGACGCTGCGCAAGAATGTAACCATCGACTGGACCGTCAAGGACAGCGTTAAGGCCCAGTTACGCCTGGACGTCAAGAGGATCCTGCGCAAGTATCACTACCCGCCTGACAAACAGATCCAGGCCACCCAGACGATTCTCGAGCAGGCAGAGCTGCTCTGTGCCGACTGGGCAGAGGCACCTCAGGCCGCCGAGGCGGTGAACTGAACGGGGCCAGTGCATGGCGTGGCTACCGGAACCACATAGGAAGTGACACGTTGACAAATATGGTACGATTGTTACCATTGCCGCGATTGCTGTGTCGGAAGCGTGGCTGTCGGCGCTCTGCTGTTGAACTTCCCGGCCATGGGATATTCGTGAGAAGCGCTCCGTGATGCATTGAAGGGAGACAGATGGCAAAGAATGGCAAGCCCGGTGACAATCACCGAGAAGGAGCAGTCAAGAAACGGGACCAGGTCTTCAACCCACAGAATGAGCGCTGGACAAAAAGGGGCCCGGACAAGAAGTTCATGGACCAGAAGGCCGACAAGGGACCCTTCAAGGGAATCACCAAGAAGAAGTAGTCCGTATTGTCCCTCCGACAGAAAGGGCTCTATGATGGGGCGTAGTTAGGCTGCACGTCACCGGCAGGCGCCACCACGTGTGAAACGATCAGTTGAGGCTAGGCTGCCAGTCGGTCCACCCATTTACGGGTTGGAAGGACGGAAACGCCAGAATACCGGCGCTTCTCCGAGCCGCAGCTCCCTTGATACTCCGGTACGTCTGACTATGGATTCCGCCATCACCACATGAACCATCGCGCAAAGCTATGCCGGAACTCATCGGCGGCCTCCTGGTTCGGGTAGTACCGGTTGCCGAGGCAGGCCACGAGGACCCCGTACCGCGTCAGCTTGTGCACGACGAGCCAGCCTGAGCCGAATGCGCCGAACCGCACCAGGGGGTTGATCATGCCGTCGATCTTGTCCAGGGGCAGGGCCGTCTCGGGACTGACGACCCCCTATTCCTCAAGTACGTTCAGATACGCGCTTTGAAGCCACCAGAAGCCTGATCCGTTTGTCGAGCGCGGCACACCCAGCCTCCCTCTAGCTGATACAGTATACTGTAGCGCGAGGCGCATGTTTGGCCGCGTCGTGGCAGAGCAGTGGTATGTTGCCATGAAGCAGCTTGACAATACAGTTTCTGTAAGAGCGCGCGAAGGGAAGGGCAATCCCATATGAGAGACCAGCCACTGAAAGAGTCGTCTGAGCTTGAGAGTCTGGTTCTGGACCAGGATCAGCGGAACACAATTGCTGATGCAATGCTTGAAATTCAGGATCACCCGCACGATTTCGAGTTGAGTGCGTTCTGGAAACTAGATGATTCTGTAGGCGGAATCACTGGACGCGAGTCTGGAAAAGAAATGCTTAACCAGCAGCACCTTGATGTTGCCAGAAGCATCTTCCGTCCGTTGCAGTATGCTGTAACGGAATTCTTCCACTTGTATGACAGGAGCGCCGTCTATGAGACGGCGAAGTTCTCTGTTCTCTCATCCGGGCAGCATGTAGAGGCAGCTGCTAAGTACTTTCTCAGACGAAGGCTCTCACTCTTCAGGCAATTGGAGACGAGTAGATACACGTTAGGCACGAGCCTTAACGAGATCAGGAAAGAGAAGCTGCTCTCCGACAGTGTGTTGAAGCCATCATGGATTCTCCTGGATCTATATAACAGTGCCAAGCACGAAGTCAACCACGACCCGGACCGGGAATGGCGATTTGCGCCAGGCGATGCACTGATCTGTTACGCTGCCGCGCGTATCATAGGAAACGAAATGTTGCGACCGTATTATGCGGACCTTCTTAGCAGCGAATGGCTTGCTGCGCACAGAATAGTGGTAGACCTCAGCCAAACCCTGAGACCGCCCAAATAGGTAACAGGAAAGCACTGCACACTGCAACCGAACGGACTAAACCGGTATCTGGAGGAAGACTCCTGCTCGGTAGCGCGTCAGTCTCCAAAGCACCGTTGCAGCGCTCGCCGCTACGACTCGTTGCAGAAGGTGCAGTCGTGGGCGCTGAGCCATTCCTCGTAGACGAGGTCAAAGTCCAGCGTCTGCATCTCATCCCGGAACCGGAGGTTCTCGCCGCAGGCAGCCTGAAAGTCCGTGACCCGCTGGCCGCCATGCTTGGCCCTGAGCGCCCGGACATCGAGCTGTTGTCCTTCGCCGTCCAGGAAGTCTCCGAGGAACAGACAGGCAGACGAGAACGCACAGCAGGAGCCGTATTACTCCGGCCGGCACAGCGCGCACTTCAACGCCCTGTAAGCGCCCATGGACGCTCCCATGACGGCGGTGTCGGTCCGCAAGAGGAGGCAACCTGCAGGGTTTTTGTGACCCCGGAACGATTGATCGACACACGGCATAGGCCTCCTCAGTGACTACGTCGCCATGGACCTTGCAAGTAGCTTGGTGCATCGAGTGCTTGAGGGATCGCCTCGGCGAGGGCTAGTCTCAGAGGACAAGGAACAAGATCAGGAAGGTGGCGGCCATAGTCACATGAAATCTCAAGTGCCAGATCCCCAACCACACTCCACATTGTGACCGTTTCCCTGACGTGCCGAACAGCGCACAACCAGCGACTCTGTCGAACAGTCTAGCTTGACAACATTATGTTTCTGCGTATATCTAAGAAGTAGCCAACATGCGCATGGCATGATCGACTGCGCCTGAGCAGACGACATCCAGAGCAGTAGGTTCTCGGTCGCTTCTTGGGTGCTTTCTCTGACATCTGAAGACATTCCGCTTCAAGGGGGCTGACTTGTGAGTGAACCAGATGATTTTTCGGCACTGGCGCAATTCGAGGACTGTCTGGGGGATCTCGACAAGCTCATGGACCAGAACGGGAAAGTCTTCCTGATTGGCGCTGGTTGCAGCACATGTGCGGGATTGCCGTTGATGGAGGAACTGACCACGAAGGTCCTGGAGAGCGACAGTCTCGACAGCACCACAAAGGCCGTTCTTCAGGGAACCCAGATAGGATTCTCGGGGGCAAAGAGGGCGAACATTGAAGACTACCTGAGTGAAATAGTAGATATCTTGGCCATAGTCGACCGAAGAACGAACTGCTGTGACTCTGACTGTAGGATTTCGGTCGCCGGGACCGAGTACACAAACGGTCAGTTGCGAGATGCGGCAGAGAACATCAAACGGGCTATCGCAGATGTCATCGCAAGTAATGATCGTCAGATGGACATATCAACACACCGCAACTTTGTGCAGACTATCCATCATCCGAGACGGCCTGGACGAATCAGTGGAAACGATCCTGTATACTATCTCTGTCTCAACTATGACACGCTTCTCGAGGACGCTCTTGCGTTGGAGAAGATCTCCTTTGCTGATGGGCTTGAGGGCGGAGCCACAGGGTGGTGGAATCCTGGGGTCTTCGATCGAGATGGTCTCTCCTCGAAATTGTACAAACTCCACGGCTCGATTGACTGGTGTTCGCTGGACGATGATCCACTGCCTCGTCGTGTGGCGAGCAATGTAGCTATCTCGACTAGCGCCAACAAACGAGTTCTCATCTGGCCCGCCTCCACTAAGTATCGCGAGACTCAACGCGATCCGTACGCTCAGTTGATGCAGCTTGCGCGGGATGCTCTGAAGTCGTCAGCGGGGTCTCAGAAGATTCTCCTGATATGCGGGTATAGCTTCGGCGATGCGCATATCAACCTCGAGGTGGACCGCGCGTTGCGCGAATCGGCAGGTCGACTCACAGTCGTTGTATTCACGGGCGATGACGTTCCTCGAGGACAGGTACAGACGTGGTGTGACGACACCGATATTGGAGAACAAGTGCTCGTCTTCGCAAAGAGAGGATTCTTCCATGGCGAGATTCGCAAACCTTCGGAATCGACTGACCTGCCGTGGTGGAAGTTCGAGAATGTTTCACGTTTGCTTGGAGGGGAGAGATGAGTCGACCAATCAACAACCCAAGCGAGCCCATCGAAAACCTGGCAGTTGGCAAGATCATAGAGGTCGATGGGTTGCACGTCATTGCGGAGCTAGATGCGACGGTATCTGAGTTGTCTCGTGTGTATGCCGGAGAGACATACCGAATCGGTCAGTTCGGTTCCATTCTCAAGATCCACTTTGGGCGTCGCCTCATCTATGCTCTGGTGGGACGCTTGAGGATGAAATCGGAGTTACAGGCAGAACGTGGGATAGCATTGACCTCATCTTCGGACGAGCGAATTGTTGAGGCGGACCTGTTTGGCGAGGGCGAGTGGACTTGTGACACATCTGGCAATTGGGAGCTTCATTTTGAGCGGGGAGTATCCAACTACCCCTTGCCACAGCAAACCATCTACCTGACTCCGAGAAGCGAGCTGCGGTCTATCTACAGCAATGTGACCGGCGCGACCATTCAACTTGGCTGGCATGTGGGCTCAGAGGGGACGCCCTGTCTTGCGGACTTGAATGAACTGCTCGGCAAGCACACCGCTGTTCTGGGATCCACTGGTTCGGGTAAGTCGGCGGCCGTTGCCGCTATCGTCCACAGCATCCTCGAGAGGGGAACGGTTGCCAGATATGAGAAGTGGAAGCCTCATATCATCATCCTTGATCCTCATGCCGAATATGGAAGTGCATTCGCGGAGCATTCGCGCCTGTGTACTGACGATGGCACGCTGAAGCTGCCATACTGGCTCCTCAGTTTTCAGGAGACTGTATCGTTGTTGATCGGAAAGACAGAATTTGTCGCTACCTCACAGGCAAATATCGTCAAGAATGCGCTTATGCTAGCCCGTCAGGAAGGAGCACACCTAGTCGGACTGGACCCTGAGATGATTACCGTTGATTCACCTGTCCCCTACAAACTGTCAACCCTGAAGGCGAAGATCGAAGCTGACAAACCTAACCAGCCAAGCCAGCAGGTCTCCCACAACTCGATACTACAGAAACTTGAAGTCTTGATGACCGACCAGCGCTACAACTTCATGATGGCTGAGTGGTCAGACACTAGTGAGGACCCGCTTCCTGGCGTCATCAGCCAGCTCCTTGGCGATGACCCCCAGCTTCGCGTTATCGATCTGTCTGGCGTTCCGAATGAGATCGCAGGGGTCTCCAGCGCCGTCATTGCCCGAACCCTGTTCAATATAAAGATATGGCAGACTCAGAGTGAGCGTGAGAGCAATCCGGTTCTCCTCGTTTGCGAAGAAGCCCATCGCTATGTCCCGAATCGGGGCGAGGCCCAATACGAGGCCGCCCAAGAGGCAATCCGACGCATAGCGAAGGAGGGCCGCAAGTATGGTATCGGGCTTCTCTTGGTTTCCCAGCGCCCTAGCGAGGTGGAGGCAACAGTGCTTTCGCAATGCAACAGTTGGATTGTTCTCCGGATTACCAATGACGCCGATTGCGAGTATGTCAGATCTATATTGCCTGACTCAATGTCTGGGCTGACCAAGATGCTTTCTGGACTAAGGAGACAGGAAGCGATATTCGTCGGGCAAGCTGCAATGCTCCCCTCCCGTATCCTAATAAGGAATCTCGATCCGGAGCAACTTCCGAGATCTGGCGACATCGATTTTGACAAGGGTTGGCAAAACGACGCGCTATCGCACGGCCAAATCAAAGAAGTTGTTCAGCGGTGGCGGTATCAGCGCAGATGATCCTGTCTCGGTCGACACTGGCCACGCTTGGGATAAAATCCGAAGTAGGCGCCCTCTCATCGCCGTAGCCTCGTGCAGCACCAATGAAAGTCGCCTTGCTGCCAGATGTCAATCCCGCGGACTACGGATAGCGTCTGAGAAGCCTGCTTGTGGGCATCATTTGACGCCCTCAGGTCCGCTTTCCTCTCAACGGGCAGGTCCACCTTGCGGATGCCCCGGATGCTCCTTCCAGGGTGTACAGTCGGTGAATGCACGCCGAGGCGTCGATCGTCTTGATCCCTAGCCAGGTCTCCTCGCTGCCAAGCTCCTTCAGCTGGGCAAACGTGGCGATGCTGGCGTCATTCAGCTGCTTCTCCAGCACCTCGCCGTTATTGGGCAGTGCGGAAAGCTCACCCATGTCCGCTCGCCTGCCGGCGCACGGCGTCCATGCTGCAACCTACTATAATGGAACATCTGTTGGATTGAAGGGAGTTAACGCAATGACCGAGAAGGAGATCATGCTGGCCGGCGGCATGTATGACTGCCTGGACAAGGAACTGGTATGCGAGCGCGACCGGGCGCATCTGCTCGCGCAGCAGCTGGATGCCCTGCCGGCCGATGACTATGCAGGGCGTGAGAAGATCACTCGCGAGCTACTTGGCACGGCTGGGCCCCGCGTCTACCTGGAGCGGGGCTTTCGGTGCGAGTATGGCAGCAACATCCACGTGGGCGCCAACTTCTACTGCAACTACAACTGCCTGATGATCGACTGCAACACGATCACGGTCGGTGACGACACGATGATCGGTCCCAATGTGACCGTCTGCACGGCGACGCATCCGGTCAAGGCTGCGGAGCGCTGCAACGCCGAGGGCCGCGAGTACGCCCTGCCCATCAGGATTGGGAATCAGGTCTGGATCGGTGCGGGCGCGATCATCAATCCTGGCGTCACGATTGGCGACCGGGCAGTCATCGCTTCGGGCGCCGTGGTCACGCGGGATATCCCCGATGACACCTTGGTCGCCGGGGTGCCGGCTGTCGTCAAGAAAACGATCGGCAATGGGAAGTAGCCCGCACGCGAGTCATAGAGTCGTGTCATCGGAGGAAGTGAGTGAAAGGACTGTTCCTGTATGGCATGAAATGTCAGTCATGGATTTGGGATCAGGTGAACGGCGATCTGACAGACTGCGATATTGATTACGTGGCGTATCCGGGAGAGGTGACGAGGACATGCACGTCTGTCAGCGAGCTGACGGAGTGGGTTGGCGAGCAGTACCTGTCCCGTGGTCAAGCGTATGATTTCGTCCTGGGACACAGCATGGGCGGGTTGATCGCCCTGCAGTTGTCGGCCCTGGATGGCGTCTCCTTCGGCAAGGCGATCTTCGTCGAGTCATTCCTGCGGCCCTCAGAGCCCTTCTATCGCAACCTGATGATGGAAGCAAACGTGGCGATGCAAGGAGACAAGGTGCAGGCAATGTTCAACGAAGAAGATACCAAGTATACGCCTGAGCTGAAAGCGAGCCTGAGAGATGGGTTCGACTACACAGGGCTCCTGGACCACATCCCCAGCCTGGTCTACGGCATCTACGGCGACCGTGGCAATCGAGACCGTTCCCTCCTGCTGCGCAACCTGGACCTGGACGACCGCCAGCTCAGCAGACTGGACATCAGCTTCATCCACGATGCCTGCCACCTTCCCATGCTGGAGAACCCGCACGGACTGGCACAACGAGTTCTCTCAATCCTGCAGCAGAACTAGACGGTTGCTGGACCAGAGCAGACACCCCTCATGATGTTCTGCAAGTGGACCCAGCTGCCTCCCTGACTCTGATCGTGCCGGAGTTCATGCGCCCCCATTCTGCCTGGGTCGCTCTAGAGGTTTCCCCTAAGTCCTATCGCGTCGGCCACGTCACGCATGCCGGCGATGGTTTCGGTGATGACGTCGTCCAGGTTCA
>DAONFE010000039.1:1599-8020 GCA_035403525.1 Candidatus Cryosericum sp. | reverse complement strand
GACAAGCTGCATGGTGCCAACTGCTTTCCCCGAAAGGTCATAGCGGTAGAGGCCCTGCGCACCCGCTCCGATGACACCGGCACCAGGAGTAAAGGGGTCAGGGCACAGCGCGTTGACCTCTAGACCGTCGAGCTCACTAGCAAGGCTTGTCCAGCTCGAACCACCATCTGTGGAACAGTACACGCCATGACGGGCTGTTGTCGCAACAACAGTTGCAGGACTGCCTGGTATGACCGCAAGAAAATCGACATCGTAATCCCAGGGATTTTCTAGGACCACCGCGATGGGGCACACCATCCAGTGTTCCCCGCCATCCGTTGAGGTGTAAATACCGCCGGGCGTCATGTTCGCCGAACCTTTGCTGATGAACAGCGCGCCCGTCCCCTGGTCAACAGCCATCGCAAGGGTGGAAGTTCCGGACAGGTCGGCACCAATCTGGGTCCAGGAGTGCTCATCCTCTGCCTCGCGCCAAGCACCTGCGCTGCCACCGGCGTACAGGATGCCACCGTTTCCCGGGTCCAAGACGAGACTGTTGATGCTCTTTCTCATAGTCCCCAGCCCATCGTCCATCATCGTCCAGGTCGTGCCGCGATCTGCGGAGCGGTACACGGTGCCACTGAGCACACGACCTGGGTCCGTGCCAATGTACAGGACGCCTTCATGCCGGGGGTCAGGCGCGCAGCAGAGTATCGAGAGCGTCTGAAGACCTGCCGAGCAGTTCTTCCACGACGTTCCGCTGTCCGTGGAACGGAAGAACCCGTCGTCTGTCCCGGCGTAAAGGGTCGTATGCACAAAGGGGTCCTCCGCGAGCATTGCCACGGCCGAGCCCGTAAGACCTTTGGAGATACTGACCCAGTTGACACCGCCGTCGGTCGAGCGGATCACACCCCCCCACCTGGTGGCATACAGCGTCGACGGCTGCACGCTGTCCATGACGACTACCCCCACTCCCGTCTCCGTCATGCCCATGCCCCTGCTGACCCAGGACGCCCCGGCGTCGACCGAGCGGAAAACGCCGGCCCAGCTACAGACATACACCACGCCACTCTTGTTCGGGTCCGCCACCAGGGTCTGAACTATCTGCAACTGAAAGCTCATCGTGCGTTTCCAGGACGCCCCGGCATTGGTCGAGCGGAAAAAGTCCCCATTGCTGCCGAGGGCGTAAACCGTTCCCTCTCGATGCTGGTCCACCGCAACAGCCTGGATATCCTTTGTCGTGAGGCCACTGTTGACTGAGGCCCATGAGGTCCCGGAGTTCAGCGACTTCATGACACCCCTGCCGCCGCTGGTTGCAGCATAGAGCGTCGCGTGTTTGAGCGGGTCGATGGCAAGCCCTGCGAGCGTGCCCTCGACGGGACCATTCGCAAGTCTCGTCCAGTGAGCGCCACTGTCGGTCGAGCGGCAAAGGCCCTTGGCGTTCGTGTTCGCGTAGATGGTCTCGGGCGTCACAGGGTCCACGTAAATTCCGAACAGATAGCTCATGTCAGCAGTCGCCTTCAGGAGACTCCAGTGGGCTCCGCTGTCCACGGTGCGAAAGATGCCGTTTTCTCTGCCGGCATACAGGATGGAGGGCTTCTTCGGATCCAGTGCAAGTGTCATCACTCCGCTACTTGAGCCCACCCCGAGACCTGGGATGCCGGTGTTCCTCGCGTTCCACGTGACACCGCGGTCCGTGGAGCACAGGATGCCTCCTGTGCCAGCCACCACATAGACTGCGCCGGGTGAGCCAGGAGCTACTACGATACCGTCTATGCCTACTCCTTCGGGCGCGCCCGCGAGCCTCTGCCACGAGAGCGCGCCATCGGTCGTCCGGTACAGCCTCCCGCTCGCCGCATACAGGACCCCGGAGTTTGCCGGTTCGATGGCAAGCGCCGCGGCACCACCTCCATGCAGCGGAAGCCAGCTGAGACTTCCACTCCCCGCCGCACGGACAACGCTGTCCCGCGGTGCAACACACCCAATCATGCTGACAGCAAGACACACCATCAGTGCCACGCTCCACACCGGGAGCCGCATCAGAGTTCTATGCATACGCAACACCTCCTCATACCAAGTATACCAGCCGGGCACTGTTTCTTGTATTAGACGCAGGTCACACGCCCGGGGTTCACGTTAACGATATTTTTTTCACCAAGACACAGCCGTGCGTGCTATTCTGACTGCGCAATGGCGAGCCTTCTGAAACGCATGACACGACATACCAGGCAGGACATGCCTGAGACGCAGCCCCTGTTCTTCTCCATTGTCATTCCCGCACACAACGAGGAAAAGTACATCGGCGGGACGCTTGCGTCGCTGCGCCAGCTCGACTATCCCCACGATCGCTTCGAGGTCATCATTGTTGAGAACGCATGCACGGACAACACGGCGCAGGTCGTCGGCCAGATGGCTCTGCCCGACTGGACCGTTCTCAACACGCCACAGGCAGGCGTTTCACACGCACGCAACATGGGGATTGAGCGCGTTGCCGAGAAGAGCGACTGGGTTATCTTCCTCGACGCCGACACGAGGTTTGAGCCCCGTTTCCTCAGTGAACTGAACCATTCCCTTCAGACAACGATGCGCCATAACCTGGGCACCGGCATGGTCTCCCTGCTGCCGGACCCTGACTCGCCGCGCGCCCGCTGGTGGTACACCGTCGTCAATGTCGCAACGGGCATGGCACGGGCAACAAAGTCCATCCAGATCATCCGGCGCGACCTGCTGCACGACATTCGCTACGATGAAACGCTGACCTTTGCTGAAGACCTCAGCATGATGCGCGAGTGCCAGCGCCACAGTCGCTACTTCTACCTGCGCAGCACAAGCGTCCTCTCGTCCACGCGGCGCTTCGAGCAGGGCGGCTGGGTTCCCGAGATTCTCAGGTCTCTGTACCTGCTCTCCCTTCCCTACGAGAAGAAGCAGGCCATTCGGTACCCCGCGCCCCGCTAGAACCCGCTCCGTCCACCGAGCGCGTGGCCACCTACAGGATGGTGATGTCCTTAGGTGACCGATTCAAGGTCTCAGCCGTACCACCATCGATGAGAACGATATCTTCGACACGCATGCCAAAGCGTCCGGCCAGGTAGATTCCCGGTTCGACACTGAAGGCCATGCCGTCTTGAAGGACCAGTGGGTTCCCGTGTTTGATGTAGGGAGCTTCATGGTCCGCCATGCCGATTCCGTGGCCCGTACGGTTCAAGAAGTTCGCCCCATAACCCGCCGATTCGATGACGTCTCGTGCCGCCGCGTCCACATCGCCTGCCGTCGCGCCAACTCGTGCCGTCCGCTCACCAGCCAGGTTGGCCTTCAGCACGATGTCATAGATCTTGCGTTGTTCATCGGTGGGTTCGCCGACAAACACCATACGTGAGGTATCCGAGCAGTACCCATGGTATCGACAGCCAAAGTCCAGGACGACGACGTCCTGGCCGGTGATGACTCGATCGCCACCCGTATAGTGGGGTCGCGAGCTGTTGGGGCCGGATGCGACGATCGTCTCGAAGGCAAGTTCTGGTGCTCCCTTCATGGTGAAGAGCTCGCCGATTTTCTTCTTGACTTCTCCTTCAGTCACTCCGGCATGAATGAACGGCAGGACTTCAACCGCCACTTCGTCCGCAAGCCGTGCAGCCTCGCGCAGGAAACCCCTTTCCTCTGCGTCCTTGCAGACACGCACCTCCTCGAGAACACTGCTGCCGATCTCAAATCGTCCCCTGGTCACAGTGCGCAGGCTCAAGAGATCCACAGCCCGGACAGCATCGTTGACGCCGATTGTCATATGGTCCATCTCATACTTCTGGTTGGCGGCCTCGGCTGCTCCGAGGAAGCCGTCCGTATCGCTCCAGACAAAGATGTCCGTGGCTGGCCCTAGGGCTTCGCGGGTTTCTTCGTAGTAGAGCTCGGGGCAGATGTGAAAGAAACGCCCGTCGTTCAGGATGACGAGAGCCTTGAAGCGTTCATCGGACAAGGGCGTCAAGCCGGCAAGATATGCAAGATCGGTGTTCGGTCCGATGATGAGAGCATCCAGGGATGCTGCAGACATGTGCCCTGCTACTTCCTTGATTCTATGCGGCTGTATCACGTGTATCGCTCCTTTCACGAGCATCTATGGCATGCTCCACAACAGGCCCCTCCACGGTGCAGCCTGCATGGTCCAAATCTGGAAAAGCCTCCCATTGCCAGAAAGGCCGATCCTGGAGAGGCCTCTCGTTCTGTGGAGAGGCCTCTCGAACCAGATCTCAGCCCTGGCTGTGCTGCATGTTCAGGACAGGTTCTCCGGGTTGAGGCATGTCAAATCGTCGACAACGAACCTCCCGTCTTTCCGAATCAGTTCGCCGTCGAAGAAGATCTCACCTCCGCCGTACTCCGGCCGCTGGATGCTGATGAGGTCCCAGTGAACGGCAGAGTGGTTGCCGTTGCTGGCGTTGTCGTAGCTGTTCCCGGGCGTCAGGTGGAAGCTCCCGGCAATCTTCTCATCGAACAGGATGTCTGCCATGGGTTTGGTGATAACCGGATTGACACCGATTGCAAACTCCCCGACGTACCGTGCGCCCTCGTCAGTGTCCAGGATCTTGTTGATCAGGTCTTCGTTGTCAGCAGTGGCATGGATGATCTTCCCGTCACGGAACTCGAGCTTCACGTCGTGGAACAGGAAACCGCTTTCCGGAGATGGCACGTTGTAGCTGATGACGCCATTGACCGAATCACGAACCGGAGCGGTGTAGATCTCGCCGTCCGGGATGTTCTTGTTGCCGCTCATCGCAAATGACCCGATGCCTTTGATCGAGAAACTGATGTCCGTTCCCGGTCCAGTAATATGGACCCTGTCTGTCTTTGCCATGCGTCTTACCATGTTCTCCATGGCCTTGGCCATCTTCTCGTAGTCCAGGAGACATGCTTTGAAGTAGAAGTCCTCATACTCGCCGGTGCTCATGCCGGCGAGCTGAGCCATGGCGTCGTTCGGGTACCGCAGGACCGACCATTTGGTGTGGTTGCATCTCTGCTGCAGGTGCAGCGGGCCCCAGTACTCCTTGTTGTAGATGGCCATCTGTTCCGCGGAGATGTTATTCCACGCGGTGATGTTGTCCGTGGCACGTATGTCGATGTATGCATCCATGTCTCTCATGCGTGCCAGCTCATACGAAGTCACGTCGGCCATGTGCTGCGTGTCGCTGCCGGCGATCAGAGCTCCCTCAAGCTCGTAGTCGAAAACGTGGATGAATGGTTGCCCACCAGCGCGGTAGGCCTCTTCAATCAGCGCTTTTGCCAGCGTGTAGGCATGCCCATGCAGTTCGATGAGGATCTTCTCCCCCTGCTTGAGATAAACCGCCTGGTTGATCAGAAACTGCGCGAACTTTCGAATCCTCGGGTCTTCCATGTAGCTTCGCCTCTTTCCCTGTATTGATTGAGCCTTGTGGACCTCTGTCTACTTGACGGTCAGGTACTTCTCCGGCATCTTTTCCTTGGTGGCACCCATGAATCCCTTGCCGAACACGTAGGTGTCCTGGTACAGCTGGAAGTAGTTGGCTACCTCGTTGCCAGTACCGACATCCCTATAAGCACTGCAGTTCCACGCTGCGCCAGGGCTGTACTTCCCAAAGGCCGCAAGCATGTCGTCCTGGTTCCCGACCTTGGCTGTGCCTTCGATGCACCTCTTGGCGTACTCACCCAGGCCGGCCACCGTCACGTAGTCCATGGAGAACGCCCATGCATTGAACCGACCCGAGCCGCCCTGTGCAACCACTGTCTCCTCGACCTTCTTGAGGATCGCAGGCCAGTTGCCTTTCTCAGCTGAGAGGTCGATCCCAAACGCACCCGGGTATCCCAACGTAGGAGACAGGATCCCGACCGACATTCCTCCGTATTTCATGATCTGCTTGAGCAGCGGCTCCTGCAGCGCCAGATTGGTCGTATAGAATGCCGTGTCGGTCCCATACTTCTGGACCCATGCGGGAACATGCTCAAGAATGTACTGCTGGGCGCCCGGGACGCCGACATCGCTGAGAGGGTCGGAAGCGCTTTCATAGTATGTCGCAATGCCGAGGTCCTTTCCCGCCGCCTGCGTGATTGCCCAGGCACGGCTAATGAGCTCGAGGCTCATGTGACGCGGGAAGGAAATGAACACAAGATTCTTGGCTCCCATCTGCTTTGCTGCCCAGACGTTGATGTAGGCATTGGTCAGCTGATCGTAGTTAGCAGCCACGTCACACACGGGAGCGATGACATTGGGATCCTCCATGGGTTTGCCAGCAAACAGGAGGATGTCGCTCCTCTTGGCGCGCACCTGTTTGAAGGCCTCGGCAGTGCCGGGGACTGCATCGCAGATGATGATCGCCTTCATGAGTGGGTCATCGGCGAGACCGACGATACTGGAAATCGTCGTTTCCTGCTCGGCCTGGAAGTTGTCAGGAATGGTGATCGCCTGGATGATCCCGCCGTCGGC
>DAONFE010000039.1:0-1499 GCA_035403525.1 Candidatus Cryosericum sp. | reverse complement strand
CATTCCAGTGATGCATCCGCATACAGTTCCTCGAGCACGTCGCCTGCTGCTCCACGTACATGCAGGACCATAGTGCGCATGCGCCGCGCGTGTTCCTGACGGCAACCTGTGAGCGCGTCCGTTTCAGGCTATACTGCATACGTTGACAGACGAGCGGGAGGGGTTATGGGAGACACCGCACCAATTGGGTTTGTTCTGGGAACCAAGCCGGCATCATCGCTGGAGTTCTACGTCCTGGTGGACCAGCACAACTACCTCGAGATGGACGACGTCGTGTACGTGCGTTCGCGGGTCGAGGGCTATGCGGGCGTCGACGAGGTCACCTTCTATGGGACTGTCGTCGAGGTGCAGCAGTACCACGAGGGCGTGCAGTTCGACAGCGACACGAACATCGTCCGTCAGGGCATCATGCCCGCAGGCGTCGCCTACATCGGCCGCGTTCAGGTAACCAAGCTGGAGCCCGAGGTGTTCGTCGCACCGCACCCTGCAGACAGCGTGTACCGCGCCACTGGCGCAGACCTCGACAAGGCCCTCAGCTTCGATACGATGAAGCAGCGCATCCCGGTGGGCATCATGCGCAACAAGGAGCCCTTCTACGTCAACTTCGAGTTCCTCAACGGCGCCAAGGGCGCGCACGTCAGCATCAGCGGCGTCAGCGGCGTGGCCACCAAGACCTCCTTTGCCCTGTTCCTCCTGTACTCCATGCTGAACTTCCAGGGCCTGCGTCAGGGAGACCGCCTGCTGCCCGATGGGATGCCCAAGGAGGACAAGGCCAGCGCGCACAGTATCGTCTTCAACGTGAAGGGCGAGGACATGCTGTTCCTCGACAAGCCTAACAAGGGCCTGACGGAGCAGGACCGCGTCACCTATGATACGATGGGCCTGCCTGTCGCCCCCTTCGCGGATGTCAGCCTGTTCACCTCGCCAAAACCCGATACTGACATCCCCAGCCCCAGCACCGAGCAGCGTCAGGAGGGTGTGACCCCCTATGTGTGGACGATGCGGCAGTTCGCCGAGCAGCGCCTGCTGCCCTTCCTCTTCGCCGAAGGCGACCAGGAAACCACGAACCTGTACGGCCTCATCCAGCACCTGACGGGCCGCCTGGAATACCTCGCCTCCGACCGCAACCTGGAGAACGACCCCCGCAGCAGCGCCCTCGTGTTCCGCGGCCAGACCATCGGCGACCTGCAGGACCTTATCTCCGTGCTGGAAACAGACATCACGGGACCCGCCGAGGACGAGGAGGGCAAGAAGACCAAGAAGAACCCTGCCGGCAGTGGTGGCTGGTTCACATCCTTCGACAACCAGGCGACCCAGATGGCCTTCCTGCGTCGCCTGCGCGTGGCCGCCGACGCCATGCAGGGCATCATCCGCAGCGACGTCGACCACCCCGAGCGTTACGTGCTGGACTTCAACCATCACCGCGTCACCGTGGTCGACATCAGCAAGCTCAAGCCTGTTGCCCAGAAGTTCGTCGTGGGCAGCACCCTCAAGATGCT
>DAONFE010000038.1:1166-8727 GCA_035403525.1 Candidatus Cryosericum sp. | reverse complement strand
GGCGCATGTTCCTTGCCCAGGAACTCTACGCTCCTGCCATTGAGCAGATAGATGTACGTTCGCTGCAGGTGGCCGTCTTCAGTGAGGATAAGGCCCTTCAGGGCGGGATACTCCTCCACGAGCGAGCGCAGTGCCTCAACGTATGTGTCCGCTGAACGTGCGACGGGTCCCTGCTTGAAGGCGTCTGTCAGGAACACGCGCACCGTTACTGCTGCCATGGTATCACCTCACTGTCATTGTACAGGGTCTGGCCGTGACGTTCAACCCTGGCCGGATGGCCTGCCGTCCATGATTCGATGTAGTGTATGGCTTGTGCAGACTGGTCGGGAGGCAGCCTTGACACGGAATACGAACGGTGTTAGGGTGCCGAGAGGGGTAGTACCACCGTGGGCCTGCGCCATGCTCTTACCGGTGGAGGGAATGCTGTCCAGCCCCTGTGAGGTGAACGCATGCGCATACTTGTCACCGGATTCGACCCGTTCGGGCAGGAGAGCGTCAATCCCGCCTGGGAAGCTGTGAGGCTGCTTCCCGGCGTCATTTCTGGCGCAGAGGTAGTCAAGCTGCAGATTCCGACTGTGTTCGGGAAGTGCGACCAGCTAGTCCGGAAGGCTGTCCTGGACACACATCCAGAGGCGGTTCTCAGTATTGGACAGGCTGGCGGACGCTTTGACATCGGAGTCGAGGCAGTAGCTGTCAACCTCGTGGATGCAGAGATTCCTGACAACGAGGGGAACCAGCCCCGGGACCAGCGCATCCGCAGCGGTGGAAGTGCCGCCTACTTCGCGACGGTCCCCGTCAAACTCATGGTCGAGAGGATTCGCAGCAGGGGAATACCAGCACACTGTTCGTACTCCGCCGGCACGTACGTGTGCAACTACATCATGTACTGTGTCCTGCATATGGCGGCCGACGAGATTCCTGGCCTTCGGGCCGGGTTCATCCATGTACCCTTTGCTCCGGCTCAGGCTGTTGGCAGGGCTGCGTCGACGCCAACGATGTCAGTCGAAACGGACGCCATCGCTATTGAGGCGGCGCTCGAAGTCATCGCCGGGACTCTTGCGGGTGAACGTCCATAGGAACGACATGGTCATGGAATCTGAACCGCACAGGGTACACTAGAGTCATGGAAGGGACAGTCTTCAACATCATGCATTACGCGCTGCATGACGGCCCGGGAATCCGCACCGTCGTGTTCCTCAAAGGCTGCCCGCTCTCCTGTCTGTGGTGTCACAACCCGGAGGGCCAGGCGCCCGGACCGGAACTCATGCTGCTCACCGACCGATGCACGGGCTGCGGCGACTGCGTGCGCGTATGTCCGCAGGGAGCGGCTACGCTGGTAGACGGCGTCCCTGGCATCACCGAGGCATGCACGGCGTGCGGACAGTGTGTCGAGGCATGCGTTCAGGGGGCCAGAACGCTTGCAGGAACACGCATGAGCGTGACCGATGTCCTGGGTGAGCTCTTGCGCGACCGCGTTTTCATGGAGGGATCCGGGGGCGGAGTCACCATTTCCGGTGGCGAGCCACTCCTGCAGGCGGCCTTCCTCCGTGAGCTCGTGGATGCGTGCGAGGGTGAGCGCATGCCCGTTGCAGTCGAAACCTGCGGCGTGGGGGACAGCAAAGACTTGCTCTGGCTGGCGCAGAAAGGTGTCCTTTTCCTGTATGACATCAAGCTGGTGGACGAAGCGCGCCACAGGCAGTGGACCGGGCACGGCAATGCAGGGATTCTGACCAACCTGCGCACGCTCGCGCAGGCACGTGCACACGTCGTGGTCCGCCTGCCCGTCATACCCGGGGCGAACGATGACGACGCCAATGTGGGGCAGCTGGCAGGCCTCATGCGAGATTTGGGACTGCGCCGTCTGGACCTTCTGCCGTACCACCGCATTGGAACGGAGAAATATGTCAGGCTGGGACGGGAGTATTCCCTTCCTGAGCTTCGGCCTCCATCCACAGAGCAGCTGGAGCGGCTTCAGGCAATGTTTGAGGCAGCAGGGCTTGAGGTAGTGACAGGAGGTTAAGATGAACGAACGCATCGCACGTCTTCGACAGCAGAGCCTTTCGACTGCGCCGTCCCTGTCGCTGGAGCGAGCGCACCTCGTGACAGAGTTTGACCGGCAGGCACGCGGACTGTCGGAGCCCATGTACCGCGCCCGGCTGCTGCAGTACATCCTGGAGCACAAACAGCTGTACATTGGGCGCGATGAGCTGATTGTTGGCGAGCGTGGCCCCGCCCCCAAGGCTGTCCCGACCTATCCGGAACTGTGCTGCCACAGCATGGAGGACCTGGACGTCCTGAACAGCCGTGAGAAGATTTCGTACGCAGTGGACGATGAGGCCCGGCGCATCCAGCAGGAGGAGGTCATTCCGACGTGGCAGGGGCGGTCCATGCGCGACCGCATCTTCGCACAGATGGAACCTGCCTGGAAGGACGCCTATGCAGCGGGTGTATTCACGGAGTTCATGGAGCAGCGAGCCCCCGGGCACACCGTGCTGGGCCATGTTATCTATCAGAAGGGCCTTCTGGAGCTCAAGCAGGAGGCGGAAGAGGCAGCCCGGCGCCTCGACTTCCTGAACGACCCGGGGGCGACGGCAAGGCGCGAGGAACTGCGCGCGATGATGGTGGCGGCAGATGCCATGATGGCGTATGCGGAACGCAACGCCGCGCTGGCCCGTTCGATGGCTGACGCTGAGCCGGACCCGGCGCGCAAGGCCGAGCTGCTGACGATTGCGGAGGTGTGCTCGTGGGTTCCTGCCCATGCGCCCCGAACCTTCTATGAGGCGCTGCAGGCATACTGGTTCGTGCATCTTGGTGTCGTCACCGAGCTGAATACGTGGGATTCCTTCTGCCCTGGCCGTCTGGACCAGCACCTGGAGCCATTCTACGCCCGCGAGGTGGCGGATGGCAGCCTCACGCGGGAGCGAGCCATGGAGCTGCTGGAGTGCCTGTGGGTCAAAGTCAACAACCAGCCTGCGCCGCCCAAAGTTGGTGTCACGGCGGCGGAGAGCGGCACCTACACGGACTTCTGCAACATCAACGTGGGAGGCCTGCGCCCGGACGGGTCAGACGGGGTGAACGATGTCAGCTACCTGCTGCTCGACGTCATTGATGACATGCATCTGCTGCAACCATCTTCCAATATTCAGCTGAGCCGGAAGAGTCCCGACCGGTTCCTGCGGCGAGCCGCGCGCATCATCCGGGAGGGGTGGGGACAACCCTCGGTGTTCAACGCGGACATGGTTGTGGAGGAACTGCTGAGGCAGGGCAAGTCTGTCGTCGACGCGCGCATGGGAGGGACGTCCGGCTGCGTGGAGACGGGTGCATTTGGCCGCGAGGCGTATATCCTTACCGGGTACCTCAACCTCCCCAAGATTCTTGAAGTAACCCTGCACGACGGCCTGGACCCGCGCACGGGCAAGGCCATCGGGCTGCGGACCGGCGACCCGCGTGGCTTTGCAACCTATGACGAGCTCTACCATGCCTTCGAGGCACAGCTGCGCCACTTCGTGGACATCAAGGTCCGGGGCAACAACGTTATTGAGCGTCTCTACGCCGAGCACATGCCCGCCCCGTTCCTCTCGCTGTTCGTGGATGACTGTATCGCGCGCGGTCGTGACTACAACGACGGCGGGCCGCGGTACAACTCCACCTACATCCAGATCACGGCGCCAGGGAGTTGCGCAGACAGTCTGTCGGCCTTGAAATGTCATGTCTTCGACAGGCGTGACCTGACCATGGATGAAATCCTGGCCGCTATCGACGCCGACTTCGAGGACCATGAGAGGACGCGCCTCATGCTGTGGAACCAGTCACCCAAGTATGGCAACGACGACCCCGCAGCGGACGACATCGTTGCACAACTGTTCGATACGGTGTTCGACAGCATCGACGGACGCCCCAGCACGAAGGGCGGCACCTATCACGTCAACTATCTTTCCACGACGGTCCACGTCTACTTTGGTTCGGTGACGGGTGCCATGCCGGATGGCAGACACGCCGGTGTGGCGTTGTCCGATGGCATCTCGCCGGTCCAGGGCGCCGACCGGAAGGGGCCGACGGCAGTCATACGGTCAGCCGCGCGCATGGACCATGTGCGCACGGGGGGAACCCTGCTCAACCAGAAGTTCTCACCTGCGCTGGTCGAAGGGGATATCGGACTGGACGGGCTGACGCACCTGATACGCAGCTACTTCACCCTGGGCGGGCACCATATCCAGTTCAACGTTGTCACCGCGGCGACCCTGCGCGCCGCCCAGGCGGAACCGGACAAGTACCGCGACCTCATCGTCCGGGTCGCTGGCTACAGCGACTTCTTCTGTGACTTGACGCGAGGCCTGCAGGACGAGATTATCGCCCGTACCGAGCAGCAGTCCCTGTAACATCCCGGGGACGGTTCCGTTTTCACCGCAATGTTACAGTCTCCGGGCTGAGCGGGACACCTGCGCGGACGTCGTCCGTGGTACGTGCATCCGGGAACCAGTGCCGCGTTCTGCGAGCGATGGACACCAGCGTCAGCATGACCGGGACCTCGGTCAGCACACCCACTGTCGTTGCCAGCGCTGCTCCGGAGTTGATGCCCCAGAGCGAGATAGCAACGGCGACCGCAAGTTCGAAGAAATTGCTGGCCCCTATCATCGCAGCGGGTGCCGAGATGCGGTATGGCACCTTGAACAGCTTGCAGGCGCCATAGGCAATCCAGAAGATGAGGTACGTCTGGAGGATAAGGGGCACCGCGATCAGCAGGATGTTGACCCAATTGGCCGTGATGGTCTCCCCTTGGAATGAAAAGATGAGCAAAAGCGTCGCGAGGAGTGCAACCACCGTGACCGGCTGCCACTTGGGCAGGAACACCTGGTCATACCATTCCTGGCCGTGCGAGCGGATGAGGGTTCGTCTGGTCAGGGCACCACCCGCAAGAGGGATGACGACAAACAGAATGACCGAGAGGAATAGTGTCGGGTACGGCACGCTGATACCGCCTACGCCCAGGAGGAGTGCCACAATAGGAATGAACAGAACGAGAATCACGAGGTCATTGATGGCCACCTGCACCAGGGTATGCGCCGGGTCGCCACCCGAGAGATAACTCCACACGAACACCATCGCCGTACATGGCGCAGCTCCCAGGAGGACCGCGCCTGCAACATACTGCTGCACCTGGTCAGGGGTCAGTATCTGCTGATAGAAGACGCGGAAGAACAGGGACGCAAGCGCGAACATCGTGAAAGGCTTGATGGCCCAGTTGACAATCAGCGTAATGACCAGGCCCGTTGGGTTGCGGCCCACGCGCTTGATGCTGCCAAAGTCAATCTGCAGCATCATGGGGTAGATCATGAGCCAGATGAGTACCGCTACGGGCAGTGAGATGTTGTAGACCGTCATGCGGTCGAGAGCCCCGACAACGCCAGGCAGGAGCCGGCCAAGAATGACTCCGCCGACCATGCACAGCGCTACCCAGACGCTGAGATACTTCTGAAAGACTCCAAGCCCTGCTTTATGCTCTTTCACTGCGACCTCCCTTTCCTCGAGAATGAGTGCGTTGTGGTGCTGCATCGGTGCGCTTGCGAGCAAGGCGTCGTTCCTCTTGTCGCCGCGCGCACACGTCCTCGGGAAGCGCTGCGAGGGTCGCCAGGTCCGGAGAAAACGCGGATCGGGTCTCATGGACGACGGCACGGACGAAGCCTTCAATATCGGCAGGCAGATTCTGGGTCAGCGCGTAGTGTGTCCAGTAGCTGCGCCGGTAGGAAACAACCAGCCCGCTGGCAACCAGGAGTTTGAGGTGCCCTGAGATGTTTGCCTGGGACTGACCAAGCGTCTCGGTGAGTTCGCAGACGCACAGATTCCGCTCCGCGAGCAACATAACGATGCGAGCGCGCGTGGTATCTCCCAGGGCCCGTGCTATTGCGATAGCGTCAACTGTATCGGTCATATGCGATATAGAATATGCTCCTGCCCAGTCTTGTCAACGCTACCACCCGTGGTTGGTTTCGTCTTTGGTTGCGGGGCACAGTACGCGGTCTCCCTTGACAGAGGACACTGCCATTGCTAGGATATCAATGGAAATTATATCAATGAGAGTTGAGATATGAGCGAGCAAGTCCGTGACTGCACGACCAGGAAGACTGACGGCGACTGGGGTGCCGGGCAGGACGACCAGGCACGGCTGGTTTCCGTTCTCATGGAGCCACAGCGCATCAAGATACTCAGACTCCTTCGGGATGGGGAACTCTGTGTCTGCGAGATCGAACGATCTCTGGGCATTGCGCAGAATCTGGTGTCACACCACCTGCGGATCCTTCGCGACGCGGGTCTGGTTGCTTCCCGCAGAGAGGGCCAGTTTGTGTTCTACAGAAGGCAGGACGAGCGCGTGAAGCAGCTTGTGTCATTTCTCAACCTTCTCTTGGGAACGTAGGAGGAATCCATGCACATCGAAATCCTTGGTTCAGGATGCGCCCGCTGTCACAGCCTCGAGGCAAACGTGCACAAGGCTCTGCAGTTGCTGGGCAAGGAAGCCCAGGTAACGGCCGTGACGGACATGGCGCAGATCATGGCCTATGGGGTCCTGTCCATGCCGGCGCTGGTCGTTGACGGCAAGGTGCTTGCGAGCGGACGGGTACTTTCACCAGAGGAAGTAAAGCGAGCGCTCGTGAACGCAGGCATCTGATTCCCGCTCTCCAAGACCCCGACTGGCAAAAGCCCCATGCTCACTCTGGTTGCTGACTGGTTCACGTACGTCCTGCTGCGCATGCCGCAGGGCACAGTTCTGAGCAGTGCAGTGCAGTTCTTTGTCTATGACATCATCAAGATCTATCTCCTGCTGGCGGGAGTCATCTTCGCCGTGGGCCTGCTCCAGACATGGCTGCCGCCCGAAACAATCAAAGGGGTTCTTGCCCGCCACAGCAGACTGATGAGTCATGTCCTTGCCAGCCTCATGGGGGCTGTTGCGCCGTTCTGCTCCTGTTCGGCGGTCCCCATGTTTATCGGATTTGTAGAGTCAGGCGTTCCCCTTGGGGTCACGATGACTTTTCTGATCGCAAGTCCAATGATTACGCCATCCGGCGTGGCACTGCTCTGGGGGCTCTTCGGTGCCCGGATCGCGATTCTGTATGTTGCCTTTGGTCTCGTCATTTCTATTGTGAGCGGCCTTGTCATTGGACATCTGCATCTTGAACGCTGGGTCGAGGACTATGTGTACCAGACGAAAGTCGGGGAGCAGTCTGCTACCACGCTGTCGCTCCAGGAGCGACTACGGGCAGGCTGGAACTATGTTCGGGAAATCTTCCGCCGCGTGGCCCCCTGGGTCGCAGCGGGCGTAGCCATCGGAGCGTTCATCCACGGATATGCCCCGGCCGACCTTCTTGTCCGGTATGCTGGGAGGGACAACCCCCTGGCAGTCCTTGTTGCAGTCCTGATCGGGATTCCACTCTACTCAAACGCGGAGGGAGTCATCCCGATCGTCCAGGCACTGTGGGCCAAGGGCCTGCCGCTCGGAACAGCGCTGGCGTTCATGATGGCCGTCACGGGACTGTCACTGCCGGAGTCGCTGATTCTCCGCCGCGTC
>DAONFE010000038.1:0-1066 GCA_035403525.1 Candidatus Cryosericum sp. | reverse complement strand
GCCTTGCAGGAGTGCCACAGGGGAACCGGCTGGTCGTTGAGGGTTGGCGTGAAGTCACCACCTGTCAGTGCAAAGGTCACCTCTTCCTCGAACTCAATCGTGGGCCCCATGAGCGCGAACTCGAGGGACGCTTCGCCCCCCTGGTTGCCGACCAGAACGTTGCCCAGTCTGTATGCGTACGGGTCGCAGGCGCCAGCGGTTGCCATGCCGAACGCCTGATAGCCGAACCTGCCACTGTCTTCAATGACCGTAATGCCCGGCTGCAGGATTCTCATATTGCACCGCCTTGCCGGATGACCTCTGGCTGATACTCGCCACGCTCGACCTGTCCGGCGATGGCGCTGAACTCACTCCCGTCTATCCTGCGGAATCGGATGTAGCCTCCGACGCTGGGCAGAATGGGGGGATCGCGATGCGGGTCGTACAGTCGCATGGGGGTCAGACCGATGAGGCGCCAGCCGCCAGGGCTGTCGATAGGATAGATACCGGTCTGCTTGCCGGCAATGCCCACCGACCCGGCAGGGATCCGTTCCCGCGGGCGCTCCAGCCGGGGGGTCGCGATACGCTCATCCATGCCGCCCAGGTACGTGAAGCCGGGAGTGAACCCGAGCATGTAAATGAGATAATCGCGCGACGCGTGCAGCGCGATGACCTCCTCTTCGGACATGCCTGCGTGCTCCGCGACAAAAGGCAGGTCAGGTCCTGCCTCGCCTCCGTACAGGACGGGTACGACCAGGATGTCCCCCTTTGCCGCCGCATGCACGTCGAGGCGGCTGAAGAGACCGGCAAGTGTGCGGACCATCTCGTCAAACCCCGAGACCATCGGGTCGTAGAGAACCAGAATCGACCGGTAGGAGGGAATCGTTTCCCTGACGCCGGGAACCTGTTCCCTGCGGATGGACTCGACGAGACTGCGAATGGCCATGCTGCACGGCTCCTCAATCGCGTCGCCGAGCTCCATGACCAGTGCCTGGTCCCCTGCAGGCAGGAACCTCGGTTCACTGTACATCACCCACCTCCTTCCAGCCGTCTGCACTCGTGCGACTGCTTGCATACCGCAGCCAGC
>DAONFE010000037.1:0-10181 GCA_035403525.1 Candidatus Cryosericum sp. | reverse complement strand
TGCAGAAACCATGGATTATACACGTGGCTCGCATAGACGCATGTTTGTGCTGCAAGCAGCGCCGCGGCGGCCGTGTCCTCGCGCGTCCCAGGGATGCGGTGGAGAACTGCCCCATATGCCTCAATCTGGGCCGTCTTGGCCGGGGCTGTTTCTTCGGGTACATAGATGTCGCATCTGATGCCGGCTCTTGCCGCGTAGGCTGCAATCGCGGCCCCTGCATTGCCAGACGAGTCCTCGACAACGTGGCGGACGCCAAGTTCATGGAGGTGAGTCATCAGCACCGCGGCACCCCGGTCCTTGTAGGACCCCGTTGGAGACAACTGCTCCTGCTTGACCAGGAGATTCCGGCCGTCCAGCGGCACAGACAGGAGGGGGGTGCCCCCCTCGCCAAGGGACAGCAACGCTTCCCGGAGAGGGAGCGCCTCACACCAGCGGGACAGGTCATGGGGGCAGCCTGAGGACCGTCCGGGCTCAAACGCAGGCTGGAACTCGACGTCGAGCGCGCCGCCACAGTCGCAGCGAAACCGCTGCGCGCTCTCCTCGTACAGACGCCCGCAGCGTGTGCATCGGACGAGGAACTTCACGCGTCCCCCGGGAGTCTGCTAAAATCGTCCCCTGCATGCGCGTTCAGCCAGTCTGCCATGGCAGACCCGAAGCGCGCAGCGAAAGTAGTCAGGGCTGCGTCGCATGCCTGCCACCCCAACGTCCCAAGCTGTTCCTCGAGGACCGTGCGCATGACAGCGTAGAGGTGTGCGGTGTGGTAGCTCCATGGAAGCCTGCGTTCGGCTTCCGGGCGCTGGCTGTTCTCATGGACCAGAGGACTGCCAAACGCATCGTGGTAGATGAACCGACAGGATCTGCTCCCGTTTGTGCGTGTTCCACGGACATCGATGACCAGCGCAGGGTTGAACCCGCGTACGAGCGCACTGTCAATCTCCTGGCAGTAGTACCGCCCGAAGTTCGTCAGTCCTTCCTTCTGCCAGACTGTGGCCCAGGGGCATCTGCGCGTCTCTGCATAAAGGTCCGACCCTCGGGGCACGCCCGTCTGGCGCATCTCTCCAGCAGGAACGTCCCACTCACGGTACGACAGATAGGTCGCCATGGAAAGCGGCTGTCCATCCTGCTGTGCACGCAGTGCCATGCGGTGTCCCCGCTCCTCGCCATACCGGCGGACGCCGGCACGAAGCACAGGCGCAGCGGCTTGTTCGCCGGCGAGCGCCACTGCCTCTCGAGCGACCCAGGCAAACAGCAGCGCATGGTGCTTGGCAGCAAATGCCTCGGACATATTCACATCGTGTTCGTTCACTTTCACCTCCCCATCCTCTAGGAGTCTAGCCCATCCATCGCGGCCAGCAACGCGCAGCCCTGTGAGTCCGGTTCTCCATGATTGGGCACGGGGTTTGGGTACGATGCCTGCATGGACCAGCCAAACCATACATACGTGCACCGCCTTCACGAAAAGCTGGAGAGACCGCGCTTTTTCGTCGTGTTCGTAAGCATTGCCCTTCTGTACATCGCAGGACTCACGTCAGGTCTTGTTGAAGATGTCCTCGACAATGAAACCATTGTTCGTGTCGACGGATGGCTTGTGCACTGGCTGGCCGCACACAGGACCCCTGCTGGTATCCGTTTGTTTGCCGGGATTTCACTCCTTGGCAACTGGCAGGTGGCGGTCGCCCTGCTGGCATTGGTTGTCCTTTTTCTGTGGAAGCACCGCCGTACGGCAGCCATGACGCTGGCGCTCGCTTGCGCGGGTTCAGAGGCGACTGTGTTTCTGGGAAAGGCCGGCTTTGGTCGCCCGCGCCCTCCTGCGGTGCTCGCTGTGGTACAGGAGCTTGACGCCAGCTTTCCTTCAGGACACGCCAACATCTCGGTGGCTCTCTACGCACTGGGGTGTTACCTGCTGTTCCGTGCTGCCAGGTCGCGCAAGGCCAGGGCCCTGTGGCTGGCGCTTGGGTGTCTCCTGCCGCTTGCCATCGGATTCAGCCGGCTGTACCTGGGAGCTCACTACCTCTCTGACGTGCTGGCAGGCTGGGCAGTGGGTTGCTGGTGGTCGTTGCTGGCGCTGGGTCTGTTTGGCTACCTCAGGCGCCGTCGCACCGTCAGTCGCGCCGCCCAGTCTGCAGTCGCCACTCCGCCCGCCAACTCCGCCTGAACAAAACAGCCACGGCACCTTGCCGGCGCAGACTGCCGCCTCGAGGTGCCGTGGTACAACCGTTCGTGTCAGTATCTGGTGCAGCTACGGTCGCACAAAAGCCGTATGCCCGGCATAGGATGCCCGGTCGCCCAACTCCTCTTCGATGCGCATGAGCTGATTATACTTCTCAACCCGCTCACCCCGGCACGGTGCTCCCGTCTTGAGGTGACCAGTACTCATGCCGACCGTCAGGTCAGCGATGAAACTGTCAACGGTCTCGCCGCTCCGATGGGAGACCATTGCTCCCCAGCCAGCCTTGCGTGCCATGGTGATGGCCGCGATGGTTTCGGTCAGGGTGCCAATCTGATTCAGCTTGATGAGCACGGCATTTGCGACGTTCTCCTGAATGCCGCGCCGGATCCGTTCGACATTCGTGACAAACAGGTCATCGCCGACCAGCTCGATCTTCTGACCCAGTGTCTGGTTGAGCAGCTTCCATCCCTCCCAGTCATCCTCCGCCAATCCATCTTCAAGGACGACGAGGGGATACTTCTGCGCCCAGTCCGCATACATGGCCACCATTTCTGCCGAGGTCGCCTTGCGCCCCTCGGTCCGCAGGTTGTACAGACCATCCTCATAGAACCCGCTCGAAGCGGGGTCGAGTGCAATCGCAATCTGTTCGCCCGGCTTGTATCCTGCCTTCTCGATGGCACGGATAATCAGCTCAATGGCATCAGCGTTGTGCTTGAGCGCCGGTGCGAACCCGCCCTCGTCGCCGACTCCGGTTGTGTACCCCGACTCCTTGAGAACACCCTGAAGCGTGTGGTACGTTTCGCTTGCCCATCGCACGGCCTCACGGAACGTGGGAGCGCCGACCGGCGCGATCATGAACTCCTGCAGGTCGGTTCCCTGCCAATTGGCATGGACACCCCCGTTCATGATATTGAACATGGGAACGGGCAGGACGGTGGCTGTCATCCCGCCAATGTAGCGATACAGAGGCAGGTCGCTGGCAAGCGCCGCCACGCGGGCTACCGCGAGACTCACGCCCAGCAGGGCATTCGCACCCAGGCGGCTCTTGTTCGTGGTCCCGTCGAGCTCAATCATGGTGCGGTCGATGCGCGACTGGTCAGTTGCGTCCATTCCCGCCAGCGCGGCCGCAATCTCCGTATTGACGTGCTCCACAGCTTTGAGAACCCCTTTGCCGCCAAAGCGGCCTTTGTCCCCGTCCCGCAGCTCCAACGCCTCATGGACACCGGTTGACGCTCCTGATGGAACTCCCGCCCGCGCCATGCGGCCATCGTCCAGGGTCACCTCCACTTCGACGGTCGGGTTTCCCCTTGAGTCCAGAATCTCCCGTGCATGTACTGTCCTGATTGCAGTTCTCACTGTCGCTCCTCCTGACACAGAATGCTAGCTACCACAGTGTATCCGGTTCGATGGTTCAGTGTGACTGATGTGTGAGTCCGACGGACCTTACCGGGCCAGGTTCTCTCCTGCTACCAGCACAATCGACGCAAGCACCAGCACAAGTGCCAGCGCCATTACCCAGGTAACTGGCTCCTGGAAGATAGCGACGGAAAGCAGCGCGCCGGCAAGAGGACCCACTGCAAAGAACGCCCCGGTCCTGGCCGCACCCATGCTCTTCAGCGAAAGGATGAAGAGCACGAGTGAACAGCCATAGGAGACAGAGCCCAGCCCCAGCGCCGCAAGCATGTTTCCCGGCGGCGGAAGCGAGCCCTGCAGAGCCCACGAGAGACCGAGAGAGAACAGGCCGGCACCCAGACCCTTGATGCTGACAAGCACCAATGGATCATGCCGCGAGAGTTTCGCGGACACATTGTTGTCCACGCCCCAGCCAACTGCGGCAGCGAGAATCAGGAGCGGTCCCCTGACGCCAGATGTGGTTCCCCCAGCAACGCCGGTCAGCAAAACCCCCGTCACTGTCATGAGTGTGACTGCACCCCAGACTCGTCCCGTCACGCGCTCCCGAAAGAAAACCCATGCTATCAGTGCCGTCGTGACGCCCTCAAGATTCAGGAGCAGCGACGCCGTGAATCCCGACGCCTCACGTATGCCAAACATCAGCAGGACAGGTGCGACAACTCCGCCGACAAGAACCATGGTCACGAGGAAGGGCACATCCCGTCGTGAGAGTGGTTCGCTGTCAAGGCCACGGCTCACCCCCAGTGCCCGCCCCAGCGTAACCGCCACGAATGCACCCAGATAGAGGCAGCCGGCAAGCGCAACGGGGTCCATGTTCACGACAAGCAGCTTGGCCAGCGGAGCACTGACCCCGAACAGAATCCCGGCACCCAGTGCGAGAGGAATACCATGCTGTACGTTCATTCCCGTATGTGCTCCGCAGCAAGCTCACGCTGCTCATCATCCCGTCCCACGACCAGTACTGCCACAGCGGTGAGAACAAGTCCAGCCAGCACCCTCCAGTCGAGAGGCGTTTTGAACAGCACCAGCGACAACACCGCCCCGGTCAGCGGGCCAATCCCTGCAAATGCTCCGGTACGCGCTGGGCCCATCGCTTCAAGCGAAAGGAAGAAGAGCAGCAGACCCGCGCCATTGGACACCGACCCAAGAGCTACACCCAGGAGCAGGTCGCCCAGTGGAGGAAGCCCGCCGAGTCGCAGGGCCGCCACCAAGCTCAGGAGCACCGCAGAGGGCACACACTCAATGAACGTCACCAGTATCGGGTCGCGATCCGAGAGTGTCGACACGATGTTTGTCTCGATGCCCCACGCAATGCAGGAACCCAGAATCAGCAATCCTCCGAACAGTGACGAGCCTCCGCCGTTGTTCGGCCCCGTGACAAGGATACCAGTCGCCGTCATACAAAAGACGGCAACCCAGAGCGAAGGGGATACGCGCTCATGGACAAACACAGCTGCGATGAGGGCCGTCGCGATTCCCTCCATGTTCAGCATGAGCGATGCAGCAAATCCGCTCGAGAGCCGCAGACCGAACATGAGGAGAACGGGCGCAGCAATCGTGCCCGCCAGGATAGCGGCTGCTAGCCGTGGAGCGTCCCTCGGGCGCAGAGGAACATAGTGACCATCTCCTCTTCTGCGGAGAAGCAGCGCGACCCCGGTTACCACTGCAGGCCCGATGTACAGGGCACCGGCCAGAGCCAGCGGGTCTACATGCGAGAGCAGCAGCTTCGAGAAGGGAGCTCCCGCGCCCAGCAGCGCACCGGCAACGAGCGCCAACGGAATCCCACGCCGCGTGTCGGGTCGATGCGTCATGTGCCTACCGCCCTGTACAGAACCACTAAGGTTGCTTCTGCAGAGCGTCCAGCTGCGCGAGGACTGTTTCGAGCGCCTTGAGCTCCTCGCCAGCGTGCGCGTAGTCGCCGGAGGCGCTGTACTGCTTGTAGCGGGCCATGATGGCAACAGCCTGCTCGATCAGCGCCTTCTGTTCGGTAGCGGATGTCGCTGGTGGTGGCGTCTGGCCTCCCCCTGTTCCTGTACCTGGCGTCGAGGGAACTGGTCCGATGCCGCCGATGTCGATCGTCGTGCCAAGCAATCCGCCCAGCGCCTGGTCGAGGCTGTCACCCCACACCAGCTTGTCCTTGGTTGCCACGACGATCTTCTTGATCTGTGGCATCTTGGAGCTGCTGGACTGCAGATAAATCGGTTCGATATACAAGAGTGACCCGTCGACCGGCATGATGAGCATGTTGCCGCGCAGAACCTGCGAACCCTGCTGGTTCCAGAGCGTCAGCGTCTTCGAGATCTCCGTATCCTGGTCGATGCGCGCCTCCACCTGGAACGGGCCGTACACCACACGGTCCTTGCTGAACTTGATGACAGACACCCGACTGGATGACGTCACATCAGAGCTGATCGCCATAAGCCCCACCAGATTGTCCTTGCCGAGAGGCGTGAATGGAACCACAAGGGAAAATGCGGGAGCCTCGGTTCCCGGAACCTTGAAGAAGACATAATACGGCTCAATGGGCGTGTCCGTTCCCAGATAGCGCTCCTTGGCAACTGTCCACGTGTCCTCCTGACCGTAGAATGACGCCGGGTCAGTCATGTGGTACTTGGCATAGACACTGCTCTGCAGGCTTCCCAGGCCGGTGGGGTAGCGGTAGTGTTCCCGAACGAAGGAAGGAGCCTCGCTGAGTGGGGTGAAGAGCCCGGGATACACCCGCGCGAGCGTCTGAACAATGGGGTCAGAGGTGTCCATGAGATAGAAGGTCGTCGTGCCATCGAACGCGTTCACTGTGTACATGAAACTGTTGCGCACATAGTTCACGACTTTTCCGCCCAGCTGCGTTCCCATATCGTAGTACTCGCTGTAGGGAAAGTACTGCGAGGTGGTGTAGCCTTGTCCGAACCAGAATAGCCTGCCCTCGGGGTCAGCCACGATGTAGGGGTCACTGTCCAGCTCAAGGAATGGCGCAATATGACTGACGCGCTGCTGAACGTTGCGGTACACCATGATGCGCGAGTTGCTGTTGATCTGTCCCGAGATGAGGATGTTGACATTCTGGTCGACGAGTGAGAACGCCAGGCGGTTCAGCAGCGAAAGACGGATTCCGCCCGTGCCCGTGTACTGATACGACTTGTTGGTGTCCCCCTGCGGATAGTCAAACTCCGAGGAGTTCCCTTTGACAATCGCATATTCATTGGTTCCCTCGCCATAGTAGATACGAGGTTCCGAGATGTCCACGAACCCGGCAGAACTGACTGGCGGAATGTCCTTGACTGCATAGACCGGCGCGCCTTCTGCGGTAAAGTCGCTCACACCATTCACGACGACACCGAAGCCGTGCGTATACACCAGCCGGTCATTCACAAAACTGTGCGTCGTGTCTGGCAGCAGCGACTGGTCCAGTTCGCGTGCCGCAATCATGACCTCCTGCGACCTCCCGTTCATAGTGTAGCGGTCGATGTCTATGTCATTGAACTTGTAGTACGTGCGTATCGACTGAAGCTGTTCATTGCTGTCGGCAAGAGCGCGCCAATCCCACAGGCGCACGTTCTGAAGCACATTCTTGTTCGCCAGGACAGCATCCACTGTGAGCGCCGTCTGCGTGCCGGGGTCAGCAACCGTGGTAATCCCGGACAAGCCGAACGCCATGTTCGTCGCCGTGATATTGTTCGTGAGATATTCGCTTTCCTGCGACAGCTCGTTGGGCTTTACCACAAAACGCTGATAGAGCGCCGGAATTCCAGACACGAGCAGCACGTATGCAACCAGCGTCACGCCCGCAACCCACCCGAGAACCTTGCGGTTGGCCAGGCGCGGCCGGAAGGATGCTGCGAGGAAGACAAGACCGCACAGGAGGACGCCTGCGGCGGTCACTTTGAGGAGAGGAATCCGGATAACCCGGTCCGTGCTGCTCACGCCGAACACGACCCCATTGCTCTGAAACAAGAGGCCGAACATGGATACCCAGATGGCCGCCGCCGCAATCACCAGCAGGATTCCTGCAAAGGAGCTCAGCCTGCTGCGCAGTCCATGCCTCAAGGCCTCGTCCCCGGCCGTGGAAGCCGTCATGAGGAAGCATGCACCGATAACCGCCATGCCGCCGACCATTGTCCCTGCAAGGATACCCAACACACCACGGATGACAGGGTAGGTGAAGAAGTAGAAGCTCTCGCTGTGGCCGAAAATCGGATCCACATACGCGGTGGAAGACACCTGGCGCATGGCTGTCAGGAGCTGCAGGCCAAGGTTGCTGGCAGCGAGCCCGCAGAAGTTGGCGACAACCAGCACGATCACGATGCGCGTCCACATGAGCGTACGCGATATCCTGCCAGCATCGCCTTCGTTCATGCCCGAGAACAGACGCCGCGGCAGGCGCGTGATTCCAAGGACAATGGCGCACGCGGCGACCGCCCCCGAAACATATGCAATGGACCGAACCAGCGTCCTCGTCCAGAAGACCTGGACATAGCCGACCTCGGCGAAGAACAGGTAGTCGGTGTAGAGTCCCGCGAGACCTGAAAACGCCAGGCCAAGGAACGAGACCACGAACAGAGCAATGCTCAGACCAAGCGGCCAGCCGCTCCGTTTCGACCTGCGAACCCACAGAAAGACAACCACGGCCACCACGAGCAGTATGCCGAAAAGTGATACCAGTGCGGTCTGTCCAGTCATCGTGTACCAGCCTCCCCGAGCAAGCAAGGGCACGCTATCCGCGCCCCAAGCCCGTCACCCCGACGTTCACGCTGAGTGATGCGCTACGCGGAACACGGGTCATGTGAACATAGTCTACGCCGTTCAGTCATGAAGAACATGCTGACGCACGCAGTGACGCTGTCCTCGGCATCTCTGCAAATGGCGCTGCACCAAATCCCCGTTCCTGCTGATGGAGAGAAGACCCGGAAGACTCTTCAGACATTTGGCGCCGTCTTCCTTATACAACTGAAGGGTACCTCGAAAGCAAATCCGACTCCTTCGCGTTATCCTCATAGGAGGAGGAATTGTGACCTCTCCCGCAGCCTTGAGTGCAAACGGTGAGCAGGAATGAAAGGAAGACGGTCATGAGAGTGTGGGGGAGAGCGAGCGCGAGCCTCCACTGCCGGCAGTGCGGCGGGCGTACGATGCACATGGTCAAACCGAGAAATACTTGGTCAAGACAACAGCGGACGTACATGAGCTTCAAAAGAAGCCAGGAGGAAAGACATGAACTGCTGCACAGGCGCGCCATACGGAAGTGGCTGGTATTGGGACAATGTAAACGGGTCCATTCATCTGATGGACTCGTCTGTCGCTGCTAACGGCGTTGGACCCTATGGATGGGCCAACTACGGCAACGTCGACTATGCCGAACCCGGTGATGTTATCAGCTATGCTGATAGACCTGTCTCCGCACAGACTCAGTGGACCCTGCTGGGCTATATGCAGCATGCCATGATGGTTACACAAGTCACCGGGACGTCGGGGAGTCGCTCGCTGTCAGACATATTCATCGCAGCACACAATAATCCTACCAACAGCGCTTACGAACCTCTGGTACAATATGCGCCGGGTCACTCAACAGAGACGTACTGGTCCACTGCAAGAATCCTGGGAGGGCAATATGATGCTGCGCAGTAGGACGAGCGAGAGTTCTCACCGCAGAACGCGCACCTGTCTTGTGACAATACTGGCTTCTCTCTTTCTGGTCGCAGGCTGCAACCACAAAGTGAACGGTCCCACGGTCATCTCCGAAGAGACGATCACCTTCCCCTCTGGCGAGAGCTACGTGCTGCAATTGACACAGACGGAATATATGAAGCCACTGAAGCCGAGCGATGCCGACTTCAGTATCTATCAAGGTGCATTTCGGGGACAGTTCTCGTTCGTGACACGAAACGCGGGTGGCACTCTGATCGATGAACTAGGAATCAACCAGTACTTCGGAAATGGCCCCTTTGGGCTTATGGGCGCTGTTGTCCCCGCAACAGGCGACTACAACAAAGACGGCGACATCGATTTCAATATCGGAGTACCCGCGGATGACCACAGCGGCGAGATGAAGTATGCGCTGTTCAGCATCGACAAAGCCGGAAAGCTCAGACACATCACCGCCCGAGGCTACAAGGAAGACGGCTTCCTGTATCAAACGGCGATGGAGCAGACGTGGGATTTCTATCAGACGGACTCTGATCCGACAGGTGTCGTAGTGAGCGTCTCAAATCCCGGTGGCGACGGGTATGTGAACGGAGAATACGTCTGGGTCAACGGGGAGTACGTGTTCAAAAAGTGACCCGGGTCCATTGCATGACGACTTGAAACGATGACAACGGTCGGCATCGCAGCAATGCCACCGAATGAGAAGGATCCACAGTTTGCCCGACAATTGCAAAGCAGGTAGCCGGGGCCTGCATGCAGTTGAAGGGTCAGTAGAAGACAAATGCAGGAGTTCACGCCTGGTGTGTTTCTGCCGGTAGTGGAAGAGGATAGGAAACAGAAACTCGCCGTGATGGAACGTGGGAGGCCGACCTTGGCATCTCAGTAGGTGAAGTAACTGCCTCCGACGAACTCGCGGATGATCGACGTGCTGGGGATGACGTCGATGTCCATCACCGGCAGG
>DAONFE010000036.1:0-10285 GCA_035403525.1 Candidatus Cryosericum sp. | reverse complement strand
TTCAAGGTACCTGCTGCACCTGCGGGGTCGCCGGACACCCTGGGGGTGGGGCGACAATCCTTAAGAGTACTCAGTTGCACAGTTCTGTCAAGAGCACCTGTCTTGTGCGTTCATTCACCAGGGGGCCTTGCGAGACCAGCTGCAACTGAACATTCGTACTATAGACGAAAGCGCCCTTGTGTCAAGCGCCGTTCGGGCCTTGCCAGCCGCGCGCAACTGCCTACAATCAAGGCGAAACCGGATGGGGGAGGGCGGACGTGCGGCGAAAAGGCACCACACTGGTCGAACTGCTGGTCGTCATCACCATCATTCTGCTCCTCGCCTCCTTCGCCATTCCCAGTTTTGCCCGATACCTGGCGCACGCCCGGCTCCAGCTGGCCGGCACCACGCTCGTCCAAGACCTGCAGACCATCCAGACCTGCGCCATCGGCGACGATGACTACTACACCATCGTGTTCATCACCAATCAGAACCGCTACTACTTCCGTCCCGGCACCACGTCCTATGCTCCCGCGGGCGCTGTGTCGACAGAACGCCAGCTGTCCACCCTGGCAGGATTTCCGCTCGTGACCCTGAACAAAGTTTCCCCCGTATCGGCGGTCTTCGGGCCCGAGAGTTCGTCGCGTGCGTATCCGATTGTGACTATGAGCTTCAACGGGGCAGGCCGCCCTTCCCAGACGGGCGGAGGACACGTTACGCTGGTCAACCGCTACTACGAGCGCATCGACGTGGTCATCACGCCCGTCGACGGGCACATCACCATGAGGTGGGTCACGCCGTGGAACAGATGAGGGGTCGCCAGCCGCCGGCGCTTAGCCCGTTCGGGACGAAGGCGCGCCTGGTGCGGGGTCCCGCCACCATGCGCTTCCCTGCGGATGAGCAGCCCGCCAGCGCTCGGATTCAAGCCTGGAGTACGTGCATCCGCAGTAGTTCTGCCGGTACAGCCCATACTCCCTGCTGAGGTGCACAGACTGGCGGAAGCCGTCCTGCTTGCGGAAAGCCTCGGGCAGAAAGGCGACCCCATGCCGCGCGCCGCACTCCCGACCCACTTCCTCGAGCACGCGCACGTCCTTGTGCGGACTGATGAGCAGGGTCGTCGTAAAGATGCCGATGCCCAGCTGGGCCGCCTTGCGCGCGGCGCCGTCAAGCACCACGCCAAAGCAGACACGGCACCGCAGCCCGCCTTCGGGCTCGTCCTTGTGTGGCGCCGCCGCGGCATACCAGATATCCGGCTCGTAGGGTCCCTCCAGCAGCTCAAATTGCTGAATGCCTGCCAGCTTCCGCGCCTGCGCCAGCCGCAGCTCGTACTCCTCCCGCGGATGGATGTTGGGATCGTAGAAAAACCCCACCGGTTCCCAGCCCCTGGCCCTCAGGCGCAGGACAGGCACCGTTGCATCCGGCGCGCAGCAGATATGCATCAGAATCCGTTCCATGATGGTATGATACCCCATTGACGTTCGCCCTGCAAATGCAAAAGCAGCCCCCGGGCACCGGGGGCTGCTGGCACTGCTCTGGCTGACGGCAGGACTCTACGGCCTGTCGTGATTGATAATCTTTACCTGCACCTTCCGAGCCACAGGGTCGGCCCCGGTGGATTGCAGGCCGTCGACGGGCACAATCGCTGTGACCGTGTCACCAAGACGCAGGAAAGTCACAATGCTGTCTGTATTCTCCACGTACAGCGGAATTGTCTTGTGCTTCAACTGAATCAGCTGTGTCAGGCGCACGGGCTTCGTCACAAGGTGTGGCGTGCTGACTTCCATGATAGCCCAGTATGCCCAGTACGTCTCCGGTACATCGTCCCAGCGGACCAGCTTGGCAACATCCTTGAGCTCGTTCGTCGGCTGAATCTGCCGACCGAGCGCACGGCAGGCAAGCACAGCGAACTCGGAGCGCTTGATCTGGTCGTCGGGATGGAACGTTCCGTCAGGATAGCCGGCAATGAGTCCCACGTTCTTCATGGCTGCTATCACGCCAGCCGCCCAGTGGTCGGCAGGAACATCCGGATAGCTGGTCGTTCCCGCAGCAGCCGGTGCAATGTCGAGAAGCCGAAGGAAGACTGCGGCGGCCTCTGCTCGAGTGATAAAGGCGTCGGGACGGAAGGTTCCACCCGTGTCGCCCATCATGATGCCCTCGTCCTGCATGAGGGCAATAAACCCTGTTGCCCAGTGCGTATACCGCAGGTCGGCATAGTGCGGGTCGGCCGTCGACCAGCCAAGACCCAGGGCACGGGACAAGGCGCCAGCCACCTCGGCCCGCGAGATGGGACGTTCTGGCAGGAACGGCTTGTCCGGGTAGCCGATGAAGAAGTTCTGATGATAGACGGTCAAGACCGTCTCAGGGCATGGCGTGATGGTCACCGTGGCCTGATAGCTGGACTGCGCCGCACCCGCCGCGGTCACCTTGACTGTCACCACGTACGAGCCCACAGCCGCATACTGATGGGTCAGGCTCAGCTGCCGGTCGTTGGTCGTTCCCGACACTGGCGCGGACCCGTCGCCATAGTCGACCGTCCATGCGAATGGCGCGGTTCCGTCCGGCCACGTAACCCCGAGGTTCAGCTGTTTCTTGACACAGATGGACTGCTCGGGACCCCTCACCGTCAGGGTCACGGCAGGAGCTGCCACAGGTGGAGCTGGCGGAGTCGGAGGTGTGACAGGCGCCGGGTAGACCCATGTCGTTACGGTGTTGGTAACGGTCGGCGCCTGCCCTGGCAGACCGACGCTGCTCCTGTTGTAGACATACCCTCCGTCAAATCCGGAACGGACTGCCACCGTGAAGCTCACGGAACCTGTTCCTCCTGCAGGGACCACAGGCAGCACCCACGAGATGGTCCGCGTACCTGCGTCGTAACTTCCGCCGCCACTGATATTCAATGACGACTCATCAAGGTTGGGGTCGAGATAGTCCGAGATGGTCACGCCCGTCGCCGGCGCATTGCCGGCGTTGCCGTAGAAGTTGGTGTACATCAGGCGCGTTCCTGGCCCGACGTTCCCAGACGGCGATACCGTCTTGTAGTTGGTGACGTGGCCGGGATCCCAGAAACTGGGCGCCTGCACCGTTACGGCAGCACTCGCGCTCACTGGTCCAAGCTCAGCGCAGGACGCCGTCGCTGTGTTGCGAACTGCCTGCGCAGGCGTCGTCAGCGCAGCCGCGGGTGAGAGCTGGCCAACAATGGTAATACTGAACGTGGCCCCAGGAGCCACCTCGCCCACGGTCCACCGATTGGTCGTGCCTGCATCCGGCACAGGATTGGCAAACTGGTACGCAAAGAGACCGTCGTAGCTCTCCGTGACGACGACGCCCGTCGCAGTCGCTGTCCCTGAATTGTGCAGGGCCAAGGCCCAGGTGATGGTGCCACCCGGCGCCTGCACGAGCGGGAACGCCGTTTTGGTAAAGGTGAGGACAGGGGCTCCGGCTGCCGTCGCCAGCGCATCGCTGGTGACCTGCTGGGTTTCCGCAGAGTCACCGATGGCGGTATTCGTGATGACTGTGCCCGTGGGAAGAGGGTTCGCTGTCTGAAGAACAAGGGTCACCGTGATGTGGCCGCCCTGGGCGAGCGTTCCGCCGTCAGGCGTCCACATGACCTGTCCCGTGCCTCCCACTGCAGGGGCGGTCACGGCGCCAGTACCCTTGGTGAAGACGGCGCTCACGAAGGTTGTGTGCGGAGGGGTGATATCGACGATGGTCACGCCCGTCGCATTCATGTTGCCGGTATTCGAGAGCGTGATGGTATAGGTAAGCTGGCCACCGGGTGTGAAACCTGCAGGAGTTACCGTCTTTGTGATAGTCAGAACCGGAGCAGACCCGATGGTTGTCGAGGCACTGCCGCTCACCGGCGTTGGGACCTCAGCGGAGGTCACGCTGGCAGTGTTCGTGATGACGGTGCCGTTGGGAAGAGGCGCATCTGCGCGGACAACAAGCTGAAGCACAAGCTCAGAGCCAGTGCCCAGAATGGAACTGAGTGTCCACTTCACGGTTCCCGGAGTCGTTGTTGTGTCCACCAAGCCGGTTCCACCAGAGGTAATGGAAGCATTCACGAGGGTGGTATGTGCTGGGATCACATCCGTGACCACGGTACCATGGGCATTCATCGTGCCCGTGTTGGTGACATGGAGGGTATACGTAATGTCGCCACCTGCATCAACGTTCGCAGGCGCATCCTTGGTGAGATGAAGGAGAGGAGCAGAGGAGACCGTTGCATCAACCGATGCTGTCACTCCGGTAGACTCCTCGGTGCAGACAACCTTTGCTGTGTTCGTGATGGTGGTTCCCGTGTCCAGCGGGGTATTCGCCTTTGCAACCAGTTCCACAACAACCTGCTGGCCAGGAGCGAGAGACGCCGCAAGGGTCCAGGTCACCGTACCGCTTGCCTCGGCGACCGTTCCCGAACCACTGACGAAACGGGCAGAGACGTAGGCGGTGGATGAAGGAAGCGTGTCTGTCACCGTGACGCCTGTTGCTGCTGCTGTCCCAGTGTTGCCGATGGTGGTGGTGTAGACGAGATTCTGGCCAGGCGTAACCGGGGAACCGGTGACAGTCTTCGTGATGGTAAGGAGAGGACCGGAGCCAACGGTGCCGGTGCTGCCTGCTGTCTGGGGCGCCGTCTGGTCGCTGTCGATGGTCGCGGTGTTCACGACACTCGTTCCATTCGCGAGCGGCGATGCGACAGTGCAGGTCACGTCGATTGCATGGTGAACACTGTCGTTCGCAACCGTGCCAATGGTCCACAGGTTGTCCGTTCCGGTATCGGGTGCAGTCGTCGCGCTCTCAAACTGAAGGTACGAACCGTAGGTCTCGGCAATGACTACGCCGGTCGCGGGAGCGGCTCCGTCGTTCCAGAACTCAATATGATATGTTACGCTGGTGCCTGGCGTGACGGACGAGGGTCCCGTCTTGACGATATGAAGAGCAGGCAGAGATGAGAATGTGGTTGATTCTGTATCAGTCACGTCGTTCGTCTCTGTACTCTTCAGTGTCACTTTGTTGGTCCCCGTCGTTCCATTCTCGACCCCTGCAGGAACGTTGAACGTCACGTCAATCCAGCCGCTCGACAGACCTGGCAGCGAACCGCCGTCAGGTGTGAAGGTGAGGAGCGTTCCCGACTGGACAACAGTAAACGTCACAGGAGAGCCCGTGCTTGTTGCAAAAGAAGCGTAGGTAACCGGAGCTGCACCCCCTCCGTGGAGAGACAGCGAAGCAAGACCAGAGAAATCGTCGACGATCGTCACTCCGGTAGCTGCTGTCGAACCTGTATTGGACCAGGTCAGCCGATAGGTCACTGTCCCGCCGGACGGCGCCGGATCCTCAAGGTCATCCTTTGTGATGTGCAGCGCAGGTGCCGTGCCTACTGTGGTCGAGACGCTGCCCTGGATCGGCTGGGTTTCATTGCTCGTCAGTGTCACGACGTTGTTCAGCGTTGTGCCATCAGTAACTGCCCCACCAACAGCCACTGTGATGGTAATGATGCCCGAGCTGCCGGCACCGAGATTCCCGATGGACCAGGTATTATTGCCGGACGTCGGCGCGGGTGAGGCACTGACGAAGGTTACCCCCGTCGGATACGTTTCCGAAATGAGCGCGCCCGTCACATCCATCGTGGACGTATTCGCATAGCGAATTGTATACGTAAAGGTGTTCCCCGCACGCACCGGGTTCTGTGATGCAGTCTTGCAGATATTGAGCTGCGGTGCCGAGCTCACGACGTTGACCGCCGGCGCACTGCTGACCGGCCCTGCCTGGACGCTGTCGACTGTCGCCGTGTTTGTCAGCTGGGTATTGTCAGCAATGGGGTTTGCCACCGTGCCGCTCCAGTGCAGCGTCAGACTTCCCCCTGCAGAAACAGTCAGCCCAGTCCAGCTGACGACTCCCGAGGTATTGACCCCGCCGTTGTCTGCTGACACAAAGGTCACATTGGCAGGAACCGGGTCCGTGACTGTTACTCCCGTTGCTGCCTGAGAACCGCCGTTTGTAATACTGATCGTGTATTCGAGTGTGCCGCCTGCCTTGACCGGGTTGGGAGCACCGGTCTTGTTGACGGTCAGGAGAGGAGCACTGACCGCCACCGTGGTCGTGGCAGGACCTGCTGTGATGGTATTGCCGGCACCGTCCTTGCCGTTCACCAAGGCGGAGTTGGTAAGAATGCTGCGATCCGGGGCGTTCTTCATGACCCTGGCAACAACAGTAAACGTCGCAGTTCCGTTCGCCGGAACAGAAACTGCATCAAAGGTGACAGTTCCCGACGACACGGTCGCTGCGGGACTTGAGGAAACATACGCAAGCCAAACCGGCAAGGTGTCGGTCACTACCGCACCCGTGCAAGCCTGGTTGCCCGTATTCCTGACCGTAATGGTAAAGGTGACGTTCTGCCCTACGACCTGCGTCTCAGGAGTGGCCGTCTTGCTGATGGACAGTTCTGGCTTGCTGACGGTCACCGGGACGCTTCCCATGCTGGAACCAACCGGATGGTTGCCGGGGTCGATACCGGTTGCTACCGCCGTGTTCGTGTTGACGCCCTGCACGGCCGAACTGGTCGCTGTTGCCTGGAACTGAACCCATAAGGTGTCGTTCGCCGAACCGCTTGCCCCGCCTGCATCGTCCGTGCCAGCAACGGAGGCACTTGTCGCGAACGTGAGGCGTGTTCCGTCTATTGTCGGTGTCACAGCGGTTCCGGGCCAGGACGGCGAAACACCATTGTTGAGAACCCATGAGGCACTGCTGCCAATAAACTGCCAGCCTGCCGGCAGGTAGTCGTCCACGTTCACGCTGTTTGCCGGCACGGCATTCTGGTTGACGACCTTGAGGGTGAAGGTTCTCGTCTGGTTTACACCCGTCGTGCCCTGGTCGACTGTCTTGGTCATTTCTAAGCGCGGAGACCCGACACAGATTGTGACCGAGTCCTGCACTGATGGCATCGCCGTGCCGGAAGCATCCTTGAAGCTGGCCGAAACCGTGTTGACGTTGGCAGTTCCCTCGGCCGTCGGACCGGGCACCGCGGTGAACTTCAACCACAGCGTGTCCTGACGGGTACCAGAAGCTCCCCCCTGGTCGTCGGTCGCATCCAGCGTGCTCGCAAGGTTCCACGTCAGCTGCTGCCCCGCGATAGTTGGGTTCGCCACCGCAGAGCCCCAGGTGGCAGGCGGCGTCCCGCTATTCTTCACGAGGAATGTCGTCCCTGCTGCATAGGTCCACCCGGCTGGAAGAGTATCCACGAGGCCCACGGCCTGAGGCACTGCATAAGAGTCAAGGCTTTCAAGTTTGATGGTGAAATCCACCGGTGTCCCCACCGCGACGCCGGCAGCGGAGGCTGTCTTGGTAACTCGAAGGACGGGCTTGTGCACGTCAATCTGAGCAGCAACAGTCGGGGATCCGTCGGGAGCCGTCGCTGCCAGCGTTCCGGTAGCCGTATCGTGCGCCGACGCGCTGGCGCTGTTGGTGTTGCGGCCGAGGCTTGTTGTACTCGAGACACGCGCGGAGTACGTCAGGAGCAGATTCTCGCCGGCCAAAACCCTGGATGCGGGCCATGTCCACACGGAAGGACTCCCGGTAGGGTCAGCAGTCGAGCTGCCACCGGACCAGGTCGCGGAACTGCTTCCCGTGACGTATGCCATGGTAGGCGGAATGGTGTCCGTGACAGAAACTGCTGTTGCTGTCGCCCCCGCAGACGTATTGCGCACAATGACGCGGTACGTCACTGTATCGCCTGCCTGGGCCTGCGTCACGTTGGCACTGTTTCCATTGATGCTGAGAACGGACTTGGTGATGAGCAATTGAGGCTTGTACACAAGAGCCCAGTCAGAAGAATACTGCTTGTCAATGACGTTGGCGGGCAGCTGGTTGCTGCCCGCGGCATCTGTTGTCGCCGCGACGTCTGCCTGGTTGAGGTTCTGCGTTCCAGCTGCAGAGGCTGCAGCGCTGCTTGTAACGGTGGCTACGAATTCAAGGTACAGGGTGTCCTTTGCAGTACCTGTCGCCAGACCAGCGTCGTCGCTCGCTTCAAGGGTCTGCCGTACATGCCACTGTACGTTGGAAGTGCCGCCAGGTGCCGTCGGAGGAGTGTCATATGGCGACCCGTGCGGGTTGGCCGTTGCTGTCCACGTAGAAGGCACAGTGCCATTCGTAAGAGCAAAGCGGGACGTGCCCCCATTGATGGTCCACCCTGCGGGCAGCGTATCGTAGAGGTCAGTGTTATAGACAGGCTGCGCGCCCTGGTTCTCCACGCGCAGACGGAAGCGTACCGTGTCGCCCGGCTGCACCCGGTACGGCCGGGAGGCCACAGTCACGCCGTTAATCTCGACAATGTCCTTGTAGAGATGCACAGGCTTGTGGAGTGTCATCGTCGCCGTTGATGAGGACACATACGTATTGGGCGCCGTCCCCGCTCCCGTGCGCTCCCCTGTAGTTGAGCCAGACGTTCCCGCAACAGACCCGGTGTAATTAGGAGAGGTTCCGGAACCGAGCAGGCTTGTCCACGTTGTGGTCGCAGTGTTGTCGATGGTAAGCTGCCCGTCAGGGAGGTTGTCCGCAACATGGACTGTTACTGTCACGGTAAGTGTCTTGCTGGCAGCAAGACTGGACGCTGTAACCTCGACGGTATCTGCTCCCGCGGTCACCTGTGACACGTTTGCCGGAACAACCGCATCATCGGTCGTGATAGTCACGTCCTCCGTCGAACGCAGGTCAAGCCAGGCGCTGAGAAGGTCTTTGATGCCAACGTCAAACGCCGTCGCATTGCCTGTATTCGTGACAACTATCTTGTAGGTAGCCGTGTCCCCTGCATCCACTGGTGCATGGGTAATCGTCTTTGTTGTTGCTAGTGCGGGCTCCCGCACCGTAACGCGGACGCTGTTGGAGGCGAAGCCTGAGAGAACACCTCCGACATTTACCGTGAACGTGTTGTCAAGGTTTCTGTTGGCCACATTCGCGGCAACGTTGGATACCACCGCATTGAACTCAAGGACAACATATTCGTCGTCGCTGTCGCCATCATAGTTTGTGAGGGTGCCCAGATGGAAGACAGGGTCCGTTCCATCCGCAAAGCTCCCCGGCGTAATGTTGCTCGTCGGAACGACGAAGGAAGGAATCACGGCGTTACTCGCGCCAACCATCTGCAGGTCCACACCCGCCAACGCGCCATAGGCGCCGGCGGCAGTCGAAACGATGCCACTGCCGGCCCCGCTGCCTGACGCCACAAAAGCCACCTTCGCCGTGCCGTCGTTCAGGAATGTCAACCCTGCTGGGAGTGCGTCCACCATGTCAAATTGCGTAGACTGCCCTTCGGGAAGTTTCACGGCGAGATGGTAGCGCACGATCTCTCCGATAACGACGTCAGCCCCTGTCGTTGACGCCTCTGATGTGGTCACCATGCCCTTGCTGTCTGCAAGGGATGCAACTGTCACGCCCGCCGACGAAGACGTCGAAAGGGTACGTTCCGTGGAATCTGTGTTGTAGCTGGAGCGCGGTGAAGGCGACGGAGTTCCTGACAGCGTCGTATACGTCACACTGACAGTGTTGGTGAGCGATTGTCGCGGCGACACCGTGCCACCCAGCTTGGCCCTGAACGTGATAGTTCCCTGGGTATTCCACGGCAGCAAGGACCACGTCACGGTGAGTCTAGGCGCGCCGCTGTCAGTCAGCACCGGCGCCGGCGCCGCTGGTGTTCCCGCGGTGAACGCCAGTGAACCGGCCACATAGTCAAGTCCGGGCGGGATGACATCCTCAACCGCAACGTCGTAAGCATCCGTTCCTGTTGCCAGACTCAGGTTGATGACTGAGATGCTGAAGGTAACCTCATCGCCAGCATCGCCAGTGCTCGGGCTGGCGCTCTTCACTACCGTCACCTGCGGTTGCACCAGCTGGGTGTCCGGGGCACTGGCACTTGCTCCGGCACCACCTGTCCAGGACAGCGTCGCAGTGTTGTGCAGGCTGGTGCCTGGCGTGTTTCCACCAACATTCAGGACCACGACCAGGTAACTGAGCGTGATGGTCTCTACTACTGCATTGTTCGTGTCAGTGTCAGTGACGTCTCCAAAGGAAAAGGCAACGGTTGCTCCACTATTTGTAACTGCAGGACTTCCTGGAGTACCCGAGAAGGAAACATGTGCAGTGTCGGTGTTCGTCACCGTGACCGGCCCGACGTATGCCAGCCCCGCACCAAGATTGTCAACAACTGTTGCAGCTGGTGTCACACCCTCGGGGACGGTCAGCGTCACCTCATATGTAATCAGCTCACCAACCACAGCCTGACCATCACCATTGTTGTTCCCCGTCACTTCACTGCCGGTAC
>DAONFE010000035.1:0-10503 GCA_035403525.1 Candidatus Cryosericum sp. | reverse complement strand
TCACCCTTGACACCATGTAACGCAGAGTATAGTGTAACGCTGGTTACATATGCGCGGACATGCGCAAGCAGCAAGGGGTGGCTCATGAGTAAGAGCAACGAGGCAGACATACAAACAGTGCAGGAAGGGGGGCCGGAGCGACGGTTCTTCGGGCTGAGTCAGAACGTGTTCGTGCTGGGATTCGTGTCATTGCTCACCGACTTCAGCAGTGAGGTGACGATCAAAATCCTGCCGCTGTACCTGTCGAACGCACTGGGAGTCCAGCCCTCCATCATCGGATTCATCGAGGGGATGGCCGAGACGACCGCGACCATTCTCAAGTGGGTGTTCGGGTGGTTGTCCGACCGCATGAAGAAGCGGAAGTGGCTGGCGTTTACCGGCTATGCCATCTCCAATGTGACCAAGCCATTCCTGTACTTTGTCGCCTCATGGCCGTCGGCGGCGTTCCTGCGCTTTGCCGACCGCACGGGCAAGGGTGTGCGCACGTCGCCGCGCGATGCACTGCTGGCGGACTCATCGGAGAAGAAGAAACTGGGGCGCTCGTTCGGCTACAGCCGGGCCATGGACACACTGGGGTCGGTGTTCGGCATGCTGGCTGCCGCGGGCACCGTGATTGCCAGCGGCTCGGCAGCGGCTGTCGCGCTCACACGCCCGCTGTACCAAAAACTCATCCTCATGGTCAGCATCCCCGCCCTGCTGACCCTGCCGCTCATTGCCTTCTTTGTGCGGGAGAACGCTCCACAGGGGGGCGACCGGCGCACGCTGAACCTGTCCCTCCGGGGGTTCGACTGGCGGTTCAAGACGTTTCTGGCCATCATGGTCGTGTTCACGCTGGGCAACAGCAGTGATGCCTTCCTTATGCTGAAGGCGCAGAAGGCGGGTTTGGACATCGTTCAGATCTTCCTGATGCTGGCGATGTGGAAGGGCGTCACGTCGGTACTCTCGATTCCTGCGGGCATTCTGTCCGACCGCATCGGACGCAACCGCGTCATTCGCGCGGGGTGGCTCGTCTATGCCCTTGTCTATCTGGGATTCGGGCTTGCGACGCAGACGTGGCAGGTATGGGCGCTGTACGCGCTGTACGGCGTCTACTACGCCATGACCGACGGCGTGGCAAGTGCTCTGGTGGCTGACCTGGTGCCAGAATCGGAGAAGCGGGGCACGGCCTTTGGCCTGTACAATGCCGCTGTCGGAGTCAGCGCCCTGCCGGCAAGTCTGATTGCGGGAATCCTGTGGCAGCACATCAATCCCAGCGCTCCCTTCTTCTTCGGGTCGGCACTCGCATTCATCGCCATGCTTGCGCTGACGGCCCTGATGCGCGCGTCCGGTCGCACGCCTGCTGCGGCATGAGGACCTGGCTGCTGGTTACATACAAGGTGCCGGCGGAACCGTCGCGCACGCGGGTTTTTCTGTGGCGCAAACTCAAGGAGCTGGGCGCTGTCTACATTCAGCAGGGGGCGGCAGTCCTCCCGATGACGGAGGCGCTGCTCAGTCAGGCCCTGTCACTGCGGGAGGACACGACGGCGGGTGGCGGCGAACTGCTGGTGGGCAAGACGGAGTTTGTCGACGAACAGGACGACGCGCGTATCGTCGCGGCCTTTCAGTCCCAGCGCGACAGCGACTACAGTGAAATCATTGAACAGTGTGAGCGCCTTGTCTGCGAGCTGGACGGCGAAACGGCGAACGGAAAGTTCACGTACGCCGAGATAGAGGAGAACGAAACGGAACTGGCACGCATCCATAAGTGGATGGAACGCATTGTTGCGCGTGACTGGTTTGGGGCACCCGGGCGCGCCGGGGCCGAACAGGCTATCGACCAGGCCGAACAGCGCTCGGCCCTCTATACGGCAGAAGTCGAAAGGCGACAGGGGCAGGAACCCGACGTTCCCCTGCCTTCCTCCCGCTGACCGGGCACCCTTCTGTCCGGGTCAGCGGCCCTCCGGCGGCTGCTTGCGGTCCCTTGCATACTCGGCCGCTTCCTTGCCGGTCAGGTGGTCGATGTCTATGGCGATGATGCAGGCTGTGCTGCAGTCGGCGGCCTTGCGCCTTCGCTCGTCCTCGGGCTGGTCTCGCGAGTACTTGTCGACGAGTGCATTGAAGGCCGCAGCGCGCTCGTCGCCCTGTGCGATGCGCGCCCTGCCGAAAGCGATGACACTGCGGAAGTACGAGGTGTACTCCGCACCCACGACAGTGTCCTCATCGACGACCGCGAAGGATACCCTGGGTTCCCGTGCGATAGCGTCCATCTTGTGCCCGACCGGGGCGGCGTGGATATAGATGGTGCCACCGAGGGCCACGTAACTTACGGGGACGGCATAGGGATAGCCGCCGTCTCCGAGACAGGCCAGCACGCCGTGACTGCCTCTCCGCAGGACCGCCTGCGCATCCGGTCCGGACAACAGCTGCGCCGCCCGTCTCATGGGCCGGAAGATGGCACCTGCCTGCTGTTCTGCCACTGCGACCTTACTTTTCCACGTAGCCGCCGTAGGCGACCCAGGCATCGTATCCGCCCGTCAGCCGGTAGACGGTGTTGAATGAGCTGTCGAGGAACATCTGAGCACCCTTCTTGCTGGACTCCTCGTCGTGGGAGTAGACCACGTAGTGCTTGCCCGAGCTCAGGCTGAAGGTGTTGTTGATGGTGGTCTGAAGGGTATCGAGGGGAACGTCGAGCGCCCCGACGAGATGCCCGTCCGCCCACTTGCCGGAAACGTCCACAATGATCAGGTCCGCGTCGGTCTGAATCATGTCATCAAGCTTCTGGGGAGAGAGTTCGACGATCTGATGGCTGTACTCTCCAGTCCCAGTACCACCCGACGGCGTACTTGGCGTGGCGCTCCCTCCGCAGCCGGCAAGCGCGACTGCCACTACCAGCAGGACTGCAACAATCAGGGTTCTCTTCACAGGGCATCATCTCCTCATATCCCGGTTGGGACCTCTCTGCGGCACCGAAGCAGCAATATGTCTGCTCTTGGCTTAGCTGCACTATAGAGTTTCAGAGGATTTTGCAAGCCCTGCGCGTGGAACAGGATTCACATGGGCACGGTACGCAGAACCTGCGTGCGTTCAAACTACGTGCGTGAGAGACCCATGGGCCCCAGAAGGTCCCCCAGCTTCCAGTACTTGCCGCCGATGTAGCACACAGGGTCATGCAGGCCCGAGCCGCGCCGAGTACCCTCGTCCGTGTAGCTGGCAACTACCTCGCCGAGGAACAGGTCATGGCTCCCCAGGTGCACGGTTTCGCGCACGCGGCACTCCAGATTGAGGGGGCACTCCGCTACCATAGGTGTTCCCGTGACGGTTCCTTCTTCCCGTGTCAGCCTGGCCAGTGCCCACTTGTCATGTGCCTTGCCGCTGACCGTTCCGCACAGGTCAAGTTCCCGCACATGCTTCGTGTCCGGTACATTGACCACAAAGGCACCCGTTTCGACGATAAAGTGGTGCAGCCATCGTGCAGGCCTGACGCCGATACCGATGACGGGCGGCTCCGAACACAGGGTGCCAATCCACGCGATGGTCGTCACATCGGATGCGTCCATTGTTCCTGCTGAAATGAGGACAGCAGCACCCATGCCCGGCGCACTGCCTGGCGTCGTGACAGTCTTGGCCATTCTTCCTCCCGGGCAGTCCGGCCTGTGTGCTCCGAGCTGCTGAAAGCAGTATACACCACGCGGTTGCGCGAACGTGTGCGGCAGGTAGAATAGGTACAGCAGCAGGCTTGGTTCAGCAGCACACACCTTCCAGGAACAAGGAGGCCACGTATGTCGACTGTTATAGGAGCACCGGACCGCTACATTCAGGGGCGCGGCGAAATGAACAGGCTGTACGAACACGCATCACGGCTGGGCAACAACTTCCTGGTGGTGGCGGAAGAATTGACCATGTCCAGCATGCACGGTCGTATCGAACAAGCGTTTGACGGCACCGGCGCAGTCCTCATCTACGAGGACTTTTCGGGCACCTGCTCGGCGCCTGAGATTGACCGCCTTGCAACGGTGGCGGACCTCAGCTCGTGCGATGCTGTGATGAGCGTTGGGGGAGGGCGTGCCACCAATGCGGCGCGGGCGGTGGCGGCGCTGCACGGTCTGCCGCTCATCGTCGTGCCTACGACGGCTGCCACTGGTGCGCCGTGCAGCTCCGTGGCCGTCGTCACAGATGAAGAGGGCGTCTTTCAGGAGCTGCGCATCTATCCTGTCCATCCGGCAGTGGTCATTGTGGACAGTGAGGTGATTGCGCAGGCGTCCCTCCGCACCCTGGTGGCGGGAATTGGCAACACGGTCGCCGCGTGGCTGGGGGCGCGGGCGCATCGGCAGTCGGGCGCGGACAACCTGCTGAGCGGCAAGGGGACGCTGGCCTCGTATGCTGTTGCCACACTGGGGTACGAAACGGTGCTGCGGGACGGCCTGCGGGCAGTTGTCGCATCGCAGACCGGGGTGGCGACCCGCGCCTTCGAGGACGTTCTGGAAGCGAGCATCTACTGCTCCGGCGTGGCCTTCGAGAACTGCGGCCCCGCTGCGGCACACAGTGTGGGAAATGCGCTGACGCTGCTTCCAGAGGCGCGGCAGCACTCCTACGGCGAACTGGCAGCCTTTGGCAGTATCGTCCAGCTGGTGCTGGAGAACGCGCCGCGGGACGAAATGGACGACGTGGTGAATCTCTTTCTGAGCACGGGCCTGCCACTGACGCTGGAGGACCTGGGACTTGGGGATGCGCCGCGCTCCGCGCTGGAGCACGTGGCGGATGCGGCGTGCGGGCCGCGCAACTACATGTCCGTGATGCCGTTCGAGGTGTCGCCCGCTGACGTTCTGGGCGCCCTGCTGGCCGCCGACGCGACTGGCCACCTCTACGAGGAGGATGAGGAACACGGGGAACACGAAGGAGAGGAGGACGACTGAGATGGCAGTAGACGTCCACGACATGAACGCGGCCGACCAGCTGGTCAGCGAGGAGATGACGCAGTACTTTGCTACGGTAGACGGTCAGACGGGCACATATGTGCTCGGGGACCAGCGTGCGTATTCTGTGCGGGCGCCTCATGTGGACCGCAACCGCATCTTCGGCGTACATCTCACCGCTGAAACCGCAGACGAAGGTGTTGAGCGCCTGCTCGAGCCATTCCGGCGCGCAGTTGTTCCTGTGACCTGGTACGTTGATCCGTGCTCGGCCCCACGGGACCTCGCCACCCGTCTGGCGGGGCACGGGCTCGAGCTGCGCTACTCATTGACCGGGATGGTCAAGGGGCTGACGAACGGACGAGGAGAAGAAAACCAGGAGCCGCCTCCGGGGACTGTGGTTATAGAGGCACGTTCTGCCAAAGAGCGGCACGAATGGATGAGGGTGGTGCTTCAGGGCTTCGGTCTGTCCGAGTTCCGCGACATGGAGTCCGTGCTCACCGACACCGGGGTGACCTCCGGACGGTGGCGCCGCCTGATGGCACTGGAAAATGGGACGCCTGCGGGCGGCGTGCTGCTGTTCGCCGGGGATGGCGTTGCCGGCCTGCACTGGCTGGGCGTCCCTGGCAGCTTCCGCAGCCACGGCATTGGCGCGCTGCTCAGCAGAGAGGCTGTGAGACTTGCGGCAGAAGCAGGGTACGACGCTCTGGCCCTGCAGGCCAATCCCGAAGTCGTTGCTCTGTATCTCCGGATGGGGTTTCAGAAGGCAGGGGAGATTGCGGTCTTCGACTGGCGACCCGGCATCGGCGTGGTCACCGTGGAGCCGGACTAGTACACGAGTGGCCGCTCCGGAACGAGACGGCCGGCAGAGAGGCGACACATGAAAAAGACAGGCGAACGCGTTCTTGGCAAAGGAAAATGGCTGATTCTGCGAGATGAGACCTTTCTCAGTGAGAGGGGCGAGGAGGTTCACTGGGAGACCATCACGCGCACCTCCGACAGCTATGTGGTAGTGGTCGTGGCACGGCTGGTGCCCAGCGGGAAGTACGTGCTTCTCAGGCAGTACCGGCAAGCAATCGAGAACACGGTCATCGGATTCTGCGCGGGCGCCGCGCCGGCGGGCAGTGACCCCGAAACCGAGGCTCTGCGCGAGCTGCGTGAGGAGACAGGCTACATCGGACGCATCGTCGGTTCCAGCGGTCCCCTGCGCGTCAATGTGGGCATGTCCAATGACATCCAGTACGTGTTTGCCGCTGAGATTAACGAGGCGGAGCCGCTCAACCGGACGCCGCAGCAGCAGCTGGAACCCAGCGAGGAGATTGAAGTAGTCCTTGTGGAGCGGGATGAGATTCCTGGTTTCCTGCTCCGGGAGCAGGAGGCGGGTGGCACCATCGGCTCAGGCGTGTGGTATGTATTCGGTGTCCTTCCCATGTTTGGGGACCAGACTGGCCAGGATGCGCCTGCTGGCGTGAAAGGAGCGGGGCATGCATAACTTCGAGTTCTACAATCCGACGCGTGTGCTGTTCGGACGCGGGACGGTACCACAGATTGGGGCGGCTGCAGCGGGCGAGGGCATCAGCCGCGTGCTGCTGGTGGCCGGCGGGGGGTCCATCCGTGAAAACGGCGTGTATCAGGCGGTCATTCAGTCGCTGACGGCACAGGGCATTGACGTGGTGGAAGGCTGGGGTGTGCGGCCGAACCCCGATGTCGATACTGCGCGGCAGCTGGTTCAGATGGCCCGCGACCAGGCAGTGGATGGGGTTCTGGCCGTGGGCGGAGGCAGCGTCATCGACACCGCGAAGTCAGTCGCCGCTGGTGTCTATCTTGAGGACGTCTGGGATTGCTTTGCGCGGCAGAACGGACCTGCGAAGGCGCTGCCGATTCTGGTGGTACTCACGATCTCCGCTTCCGGCAGTGAGATGGACTCGTGGGCGGTTCTGACGGACAGGGAGCAGCACAGGAAGTGGAGGATCTCTTCCCCGGCGCTGTTCCCGCGCGTGGCCATCATCGACCCGAGCGTTCAGACCAGCCTGCCATGGCGCCAGACCGTGAACGGGGCGATAGCCGTGCTCAGTCATCTCTGTGCGACGTACGTCGTCGGCTCGTTCGAGGAGACGACGCTTGCCCTCGAAGAGTCCCTCATGCGCAGTGTTGTAAAGATGGTGGACCGCCTCCAGGCGGACCACGCGGACTACGGCGCCCGCGCCAATCTCGCATGGGCGGCGACGCTGGCCATGAACGGCCTCAGCTCGTCGGGCATCGAGGACGGCGACTGGTCCGCGTGGAGTATCGAGTCTGCCATCAGCGCGCTGCACCCGGACGTGGCCCACGGAGCAGGCATGGCCGTCATTCTGCCGGCGTGGATGACCTACCTGCACGACAGCAATCCCGGCCAGTTCGAGCGGTGGGCTGCCTCCCTGTGGGGAGCAGCGACGGTCGAGCAGGGCATTGCGGCGATGAAGACGGCCTTTCAGCGATGGGGCGCACCTGCGACCCTCAGCGACCTTGGGGTCGGTGCCGGAGAACTGCGGGAGATTGCCTTCAACGCCCTGTCGCAGGGACCGCTGGGCAAGCTCCAGACCCTGACTGCACGTGACGTCGTCGAACTGTTGAAGCCTGTCCTGTAGGGGTTGTCAGTCGCAGACACGCAGGACCGCGGTGACTGACCCGGTATCGCTGCCCGTGTCTCCGGCCACGAAGCCGAGGCGCTGAAGCATCGCTGCGGCTCCGACATTGCTGCGCTGGTACGAGACCTGTACCGACGTACATCCCGGCATGTTCCTGAGCAGCTGGATGGCCGCCTGCATGGCAGCGGTTCCGTAGCCCTTGCGACGTTCGCATGCATCAATCATGAGCTTGCTGAGCCAGTAGCTGCCATTCTGCGCCCGCTGTCCTACCATGATGAAGCCGACGAGCTTCCCGTCAGCGTTCATGATGGCGTAGGATGCGTACTCTGCGTCCGGGCCAGCCCCGGCCAGACTGTCAAGGTTGCGCGACATGAAGCGTTCCAGTTCCTCTGAAACGTCGGCGTCCATGTATTCTTCCTTGTGGTGCCGGTCGATTTCTCGCAGTGTGACGTTCATCGATGCCTCCTGCCCATGCGGGTCGCCAGAATCATAGCGCGCCTTCTTGTTTCAGTATGACGAGTGAAGGGGCAAGGTGGTGATGAAATTGCGGGTGGCGTGAAGAGGGCGATGGCCGTATGCTGTACGCGTGCACGGGAACGATTCGGGTGCGAAAACGTCATAGAGGCTGAGCGGGAGGAACGAACCATGAAAAACGTATGGGGCAGGCGAGAGGGCATATTGCGCCGGAAGGCAGCGGTCGGTATCATCCTCGGTATTGTCGTGGTTGGCGTGCTTGCTGCCGTCAGTGTCGCCATCCGGTTCAATCATGCCGTGCATGCTGCGGCACCGGGCGATGTGGAGCAGGCGCCCCCCGCGGTCACCGAGCCCGTAACAGCGCCCGCGACGCATCTCAACATCCTCGTGCTCGGGTCGGACGCGCGGACCAAGGACGACCCCGGGCGCTCAGACAGCATCATCCTTGTTGGGCTCGATACTGTGGCCCACACTATCACCCTGATGTCCATACCGCGTGACACGCGCGTGACCATCCCGGGCCACGGGGTTGGCAAGATCAATGCGACAACGAACCGGGACGTCTACGCGGATGGCGGCATTCCTCTGCTCAAGAAGACCATCCAGGGCCTCATCCCTGGCATCACAGTCGACTACTATGTCCGCACGAACTTTGCTGGCTTTGTCAAAATCATCGACGCCGTGGGCGGTGTCACAATTGACGTGGAAGAGCGCATGCTGTACCGCACCAGTGACACAACCATCGACCTCCAGCCGGGGCTGCAGCACCTGAATGGAACCAAAGCCCTGGAATACATGCGGTTCCGCGACGATGGCGTAGGCGACTTTGGCAGCTGGGGAGGCGAGGAACACGGGCGCGTGGCGCGACAGAAGAAGCTGCTCAAGGCCGTCATCGCGCAGACGACTGACCTGCGCAATGCCTGGCGTCTGCCGAAACTCGTCGCTGCTGTTGGCGACGCGGTAACGACGGACTTGCCGACGACGCAGATGGTTCAGCTGGGGCTGGCGTTCAAGGATGCCACAGACAAGGATGTGACAACGGTGGTGTTTCCCGGAATTCCCAAGTGGGTGGACGGGGTTTCCTACGTGGTGCCCTACACCGGGCCCATGGCTGAGAAGGTCGCCCCGCTGTTCCGGGAGTCGCCGGCACCCGTGGACAACCCATCCGCGGCGGCCCCGGGTACGTAGACCGACAGCCTGACCGGAATCGGCAGTCGAACGGTATACTGGTAAACGAGTGGCCTGGCATGAATATGCGGAAGAACTGGTTCCATAGGGTGTTTGCTGTGGCACTGCTTGTCGTGCTGGCGGGGGCAATGGTGGTCCTGCCGCGCGCTGTTCCTGCTTCATTGCTGCCTGCCGCACCCACGGACGGCGACGCTGCAAATCATCCGCCGCCCGCCCAGCGCGTTGTGCCGCCGATACCCCTGCTGCCGCAGAAGGCCCTTGACCAGCCGCTCAACATTCTCCTCATGGGTGCTGATTCGCGCGTGGCCAGCGACCCCGGCCGCACGGATGCCATTATTCTGATGCGTCTCGACCCAGCGACTGGAAAGGTGCGCCTGCTCTCGCTGCCCCGTGATACGCGCGTGACTGTTCCCGGACATGGAATCAACAAGCTGAACCAGGCATCCAGCGGCTACTGGCGGGATGGAGGAACTGCCCTGCTCGTGAAGACAATCGTGACAGACCTGCTGCCGGGTCTCACCGTCGACTATACCGTCAAGACGGACTTTGCAGGGTTCGGGGCTATTATCGACGCTCTGGGGGGCGTCACGATTGACGTCGAGGAGCGCATGTATTACAAGGCGAGCGATATCGTCATTGACCTTCAGCCGGGTGTTCAGCACCTGAACGGCGAACAGGCTCTGGGGTACGCGCGCTTCAGAATGGATGCCGTGGGAGATTTCGGTTCATGGGGAGGTCAGGAGCACGGCCGCGTCGTGCGGCAGAAGAAGGTGATTGCGGCCGTCCTGGACCAGACCAGGGATGTCAGGACACTGCTGCGCCTTCCTGCCATTATCCGCGCCGTGCGTGCCGCCGTGACCACGGACATGCCCTTCGACATGATGGCGCGTATCGGCATGACCTTCCGCACCGCGAGCGCAGCTGACGTCGAAACGGTCGCATTCCCTGGTATCCCCAGGTACGTGGACGGGCTTTCTTATGTCATTCCGGATACAGTGGCCCTTAAGGCGACGGTGGGGCCGCTCTTCGGTGTTCGGGCGGGGAACTGACCTGCCCTTCTACCACTGGTTGAGTACCTTCTCGGCGAAGCCGGGGAAGTGGTCGAGACGCACGGGCGTGCCGTCGTCCAGGAGTGCCGTTCCCGTAAATGTACCAAACACCTGATGCTGCACGGTCCTGAGGATACCGATGTCCGTCCGCGAATGCCGATCCAGCGTGGGCTCGAAGTCCATGTCAAACCGGTGGTCGGAGCTTACAAACCTCCAGGGTTTCAGAAAGGAATCCGGTGGAATCTGAAACTCGACACGGTCGAGCTTATGGATGTG
>DAONFE010000034.1:2122-10709 GCA_035403525.1 Candidatus Cryosericum sp. | reverse complement strand
TATGGTTCATAGGGAACCGAGGTAAAGTCCGTGTGCAGGAAATGGTCAGCCTGATCCTTGATCGCGGCGACAACGCGAGGGTGTGAGTGTCCTACTGCCATGCAACCCCAGCCGCCAGTGAGATCGATGAAGGTGTTTCCATCGACATCTGTCACCAGTGCGCCGTGTCCCTCGGCAATCCATGCAGGCGAAAGTGCGTCACACATAGGTGCTGCGACGACGGCAGCCTCTCGCTTGCTGAGTTCGAGGGACTTCGGTCCCGGGATTGCAGTCTTGAGTGAAATAAACTGTGCCACGATTACCTCCCTTTCCTTCTCCACGAAAACGACGTACCACAACGTTTTCTCGGGTACTTTCAGGATACCGAGACAAACACAGTTGTCAACAAACTCTGGGTACAAAGAGCTCACTGGGCTGCTCCCGGTATGGCGGCTGTCTGCATGGATGATGTGCTGCGCTTGTTGAGCCTCGCGTTTGACGTATCATGGAAATGTCCGCGCAGACACGGTGACAACGTTGCGGCGAAAGGATGCTGTTCCATGCTGATACTTGGGCACAGAGGTGAACCGCGACTGGCTCCCGAGAACACGCTTGCGTCCTTTGCGTTAGTTCGTGATGACCTCAGCCGCGGTGTGGGCGGCGCAGAATGCGATGTCCAGATGACGAGGGATGGTGAGCTCGTCGTTATTCACGACGAAACGGTTGACCGAACTACGGATGGGACGGGCTGGGTAAAGGACTTCACGCTCCAGCAGATTCGCAGGCTGAATGCGGCGCATCATTTTTCTGGCTCCTCGCACCCCGAAGCAATCCCGACGATGGCCGAGGTACTCGAGCTGTTTGATGGGACTGGGGCGACTCTGAACATCGAACTCAAGAACTCAAAGGTTCCCTATGATGGCATGGAGGAACGGCTTCTCCGACTTGTCGGCCAGTACCGTGTTGCCGTCGTGTTCTCTTCCTTCAACCATGACAGCATGGGGCTTATCAGGTCAATGAGGCCTTCGGCATGGACGGGTCTGCTGTACGGCCCATGGCTCAGGGCGCCCGATGTTGTTGCTGCCGCACGGCAGCAGCGTGCAAGTGCTGTACATCCGTTCTATATCAACACGACTCGCCATCTTGTCCAGGAGCTGCACGACACCGGGGTTGCCGTTGCTCCGTGGACGGTTGACACCGCGATGGCCGTCAGGCGCAGTGCTCAGCTGCGCGTTGACACTATTATCACCAACAATCCTCGAGCGGCAGTCGTGGCGCTTGCACCGTAAGGCGCAGGGGAAAGGGGAGGTCCGATGGAGAGGTACATTCTGGCGCTGGATCAGGGAACATCAAGCTCGCGGGCTATTCTGTTTGATAGCAGAGGGGTGGCTGTCGCTGCCGTCGCTCAGCCCTTCACCCAGATCTATCCAAAACCAGGATGGGTGGAACAGAATCCCGAGGAAATCTGGAGTTCACAACTTGCCGTTGCGCGGGCGGTCATTGCCCAGGCTGGCATCACACCGCAGCAGATCGCTGGCATTGGGATTACGAACCAGCGGGAAACTACGATTGTCTGGGACCGTGCAACGGGGCGTCCCGTGTGCAACGCAATAGTATGGCAATGCCGGCGCACTGCTTCCACGTGTGAGAGGCTCAAGGCGCAGGGATATGAGGGCCTGGTACAGGAGCGTACAGGGCTTGTTCTGGATGCCTACTTCTCAGGGACCAAGATAGCATGGATCCTCGATGACATCGAAGGCGTCCGTGTCCGCGCGGAGCGGGGCGACTTGGCGTTTGGTACCGTTGACTCGTGGCTTATCTGGAACCTGACAGGTGGCAAGCTCCATGTGACGGACGCGAGCAACGCCTCCAGAACAATGTTGTTCAACATTGAACGGCAGGAGTGGGACGAAGAGCTCCTTAGCCTCCTGGACATTCCGCGGTCAATGATGCCCGATGTAGTGGATTCCAGCATGGTACTGGGAAGTACAACTGCCGACTTGCTTGGTGCCGAGATTCCCATCGCGGGAGTGGCTGGCGACCAGCAGGCAGCGCTGTTTGGGCAGACATGCACCGAACCGGGTGATGTGAAGGTGACGTACGGGACGGGCAGTTTCATTCTGGTCAACACCGGCAATCGGATTGTCCGGTCCTCGAGAGGCATGTTGTCAACCGTTGCCTGGAGAATACATGGCACGCCAGCCTATGCGCTGGAGGGCAGTATTTTCGTGGCGGGAGCGGCCGTGCAATGGTTGCGCGATCGCCTGGGACTCATTACGGCATCGTCCGACACAGAAGCGCTTGCACTGTCTGTGCCTGACAGCGGCGGCGTGGTAGTCGTTCCTGCTTTCACGGGACTTGGTGCTCCCGAATGGGACATGTATGCACGCGGTGCCATCCTCGGCCTGACCCTTGGGACGACGAAGGCACACATCGTACGGGCAACGCTGGAGGGAATCGCATTTTCCGTCAAGGACGTTGTCGACACCATGGAGCAGGAAGCAGGTGCGCCCGTTGCAGGTCTCAGAGCGGACGGCGGCGCCAGCTGCAATCACTTCCTCATGCAGTTTCAAAGCGACATTCTTGGCAGTCCTGTGACCGTCCCGGCGAACATCGAGTCTACTGCTCGGGGCGCTGCGTTTCTTGCCGGTCTGGCAGTGGGCATGTGGAACGACGAAAAGGAGTTGCGCAACCTCTACAGCGTTGGCCAGTCCTACGCTCCTACGTGGTCCCCGCAGGAACGGGAACGAATGTATGCTCGGTGGCGCAAGGGCGTCGCGAGGGCGAGGGCATGGGCTGATGAGTGACGTGACACAACAGCGCGAGTCTCTCGATGTTGTTGTCATTGGCGCCGGGGTCGTAGGGTGCGCAGCGGCGCGGGAGCTTTCCAGATACCGCCTCAGCGTTGCCGTCTGCGAGCAGGGGGCTGAGGCTGGGCAGGGAGGCGCTACCAAGGCAAACACCGGCATCATTCATGCAGGGTACGACCCTGCCCCGGGGACACTGATGGCACGCATGAACGTGCGCGGCAATGCCCTGTATACGGACCTCTGTCATGACCTGGGCGTGCGTCTGGAGAGGGCTGGAACGCTGGTCGTGGCGCTCTCTCAGGAGGACCGGCCGTACCTTGATGCTCTGCTGGCTCGGGGGCGGGCGAACGGGGTACCAGGACTGTGTCTTGTTGGTCACGATGAACTGATGAAGCTGGAACCCAATGTCAATCACCAGGCCGACAGCGCTCTGTTCGCGCCGACTGGTGGAACGGTAGAGCCTTACGAGGTGGCGCTTGCGCTGGCGGAGAATGCAGCACGAAATGGTGTGTGGTTTCTCTTCGACTGTGCGGTCTCCGGACTGGAACCTGCGGACGACGGGTGGTGCGTCCATGTTGGTGCTCAGGAACTCAGGACCAGGTTTGTCGTAAATGCGGCGGGCCTGTCAGCAGCGAAGATAAGTCAGTCGGCGGTTCCAGGAAAGCGCTTTCACATGCATCCACGGCTTGGGCAGTATGTACTGCTCGAGAATCGTCCAGAGTATGACATCCGGCACCCGGTTTTTCAGGTTCCTGGTCCCACGGGCAAGGGAGTCGTGGTAAGTCGCACACCGGATGGCAACATTATTGTCGGTCCTACAGCGGAAGACACTGATAGCGATCGTGACCTTGCCACAACGGGCGAGGGGCTCAGGTCTGCGCTCGCACAGGCGCGCCGGAGTGTCCCGACGCTTGACGAGCGACTGGCAATAACGGAGTTCTGCGGAGCACGTGCAATCATAGACGAACGTGATGACTTTCTCATCGAGGAGTCTGCTCCAGGCTTTTTCAACGCGGCTGGCATCAAATCACCGGGCCTCACCGCTGCGCCGGCCATCGCCGAAGAGTTAATCCGGCTGATGGCAAACAGCGGGCTCAAACTCGTTGCCAATCCTGCATTTGTTCCCACCAACGAGCCTGGCAGACTGTTCCGCGACTGTTCCGCTGAGGAGCAGGTACAGATGATTCGTGAGAACCCGGCCTTTGGGCGTATTGTCTGCCGGTGTGAAACCGTAACTGAGGGTGATGTCGTGCGGGCCATCCAGCGTCCGCTGGGCGCACGCACGGTGGACGGTGTCAAGTTCCGTACCCGTGCGGGCATGGGCCGCTGCCAGGGCGGATTCTGCGGGCCGCGAGTCCTGGAGATTTTGTCTCGGGAACTGAACATGGATCCACTCCTCATCACCAAGTGTGGACCCGGCTCTGAGATTCTGACAACGCGGCTGCGGCCGGAAGGAGATTCCTGTGCTTGACCTGATTGTTCGCAATGCTCGCCTCTCTCCGCCCCAAACAGGGCTGTCCGACATAGGTGTTCAGGACGGAGTGTTCGTGGACGTTCATCCCCACATCGAGGCAGAAGCGAGACAGACCATCGATGCGGCGGGTTTGTTCGTTACGCCTCCTCTCGTCGAATCACATGTGCACCTCGATACTGCAATGACGGCAGGTCAACCGCGATGGAACGAGAGCGGAACCCTGTTTGAGGGTATTCAACGCTGGTCCGAACGCAAAGCACTTCTTACTGAGCAGGACGTGCTGGAGCGTGCGACTGCCGCTGTCATGTGGGAGGTCGCGCACGGGGTCCTGCACATACGGTCTCATGTTGACATCTGTGACCCTCACTTGACTGCTCTTAGAGCACTGCTGCAGCTCAAGAAAACCATGGCGCCCTTCGTAGACATTCAGCTTGTAGCCTTTCCGCAGGACAGCATACTTGGCTACCCGGGTGGAGCGGAACTGCTTGAGGGCGCCCTCAAAGCGGGGGCAGACGCCGTGGGTGGCATACCGCACTACGAACTTACCCGTGAGGATGGTGTAGAATCCCTCAACATAGTGTTTTCCCTCGCTGAGAAGTACGGCAAGCTCGTTGACGTTCACTGTGATGAGATCGACGATGAGCAGTCACGGTTCGTGGAGGTCATGTCGGCACTGGCGCTTCGTACCGGTCTTCGGGAGATGGTCACGGCGAGCCATACGACTGCAATGCACAGCTACAACGGTGCATACGCTGCAAAGCTGCTGGGGTTTTGTGCAAGAAGCGGCATCAATTTCGTTGCGAACCCTCTGGTCAACATCCATCTGCAAGGCCGCTTTGACACCTATCCCAAGCGCCGCGGCCTTACGAGAATCAAAGAAATGACCCAGATGGGAATCAATGTCAGTCTTGGACATGATGACATTCTGGACCCGTGGTATCCGATGGGTACTGGCAGCATGCTGGATGTTGCGCACATGGCTGCACACGTGGCCCAGATGATGGGAACCGACGAACAGGATGCCGTGTTCCGGATGATTACCTGCGGCGGAGCCCGCACGCTGCACATCGAAGACTCCTATGGTATTGAGGTTGGCAAGCCTGCAGACCTGGTTGTCCTGGACGCGGCGGACGGGCGGGACGCAATCCGGAAGCAGGCCGTGGCGCGTTTCGTGGTAAGTCATGGAAGGATCGTCAGCCAGACTGTGCCAGCACACACAAGCGTGAACCTTGGTGATGGCGACTGCGAAGTGGACTTCCGGATGTTCGAGGCAGGCAACCTGAGTGAAAAGTGATTACGACCTGATTATCATTGGTGGTGGTCCCGCTGGGCTGGCTGCTGCTGTCGGGGCGGTCGAAAACGGGGTTCGCGACATCCTGATCATTGAGCGGGAGCGCTTTCTCGGAGGAATCCTTAATCAGTGCATCCACACTGGCTTCGGCTTGCGGGAGTTTGGCGAAGAACTGACGGGACCAGAATACGCGCAGCGCTTTGAGGACCAGGTACTGCAGGCAGGAATCTCCTGCCTGGTAGACGCGATGGTGCTGGATGTCACGAGAGACAGGCATGTCGTGGCCATTTCACCTGTGCACGGAAGACTGGAGTTCTCTCCACGTGCCATCGTGCTGGCAATGGGGTGTCGCGAGAGAACACGCGGAGCTCTGATGGTACCAGGTACCAGGCCGGCTGGCGTCATGACTGCGGGGACAGCTCAGCGGCTGATGAACCTGGAGGGATATCTGCCTGGTCAGAACATTGTCATCCTTGGGTCAGGTGATATTGGCCTCATCATGGCACGCCGGTTTACGCTTGAGGGAGCCAGTGTAGGCGCCGTTCTCGAGGTCATGCCATATTCCACTGGCCTTACGCGCAACGTCGTTCAGTGCCTGGATGACTATGGGATTCCACTCATGCTGAGTCACACAGTTACAAGCGTGCACGGTGCAAAGCGCGTGAGCGGCGTCACCGTTGCAGAGGTGGATGCAGGTCGCAACCCACTGCCGGGGACAGAGCGGGACATTGCATGTGACACCCTGATCACCTCGGTGGGCCTCATTCCAGAGAACGAACTCAGCAGGCGTGCTGGCGTTGAGCTGGACCTGGCAACCGGTGGAGCCATCGTCAATCAGAGGCTTGAAACGAGCGTACCTGGTATCTTCGCATGCGGTAACGTGCTTCAGGTGCACGACCTGGTAGACAACGTATCAGAGGAAGCTCGTCGTGCCGGAGCAAACGCGGCAGACCTGATCGCTGGCAGACTCGCTCCGAGGCAGGGTGCGGTACGTGTAGTTCCGGGTCACGGTATTCGGTATGTGGTTCCGCAGTGCGTCGATGTGCAAGACATGGATGAGCATACTGTACTCTCGATGCGACCTGACGATGTGTTCCGCCAGGCTACAGTGGAGGTCGTGGCCGATGGGTGCGACGTACCTCTTGCTCGATTCCAAAGGCGGCATCTGACACCGGGAGAGATGGTCACGGTGAACGTGGACTCAGCAGTCTTCCGTACTTGTGGAGAACGAGTGTCGGTGCGTGTGGTATGAGTACGACACGTATCGTCACCTGTATTGTATGCCCCGAAGGTTGCAAGGTGTCAGTGTCCATGGAGGGAGACACCATTACAGGCGTTTCGGGTCATGGTTGCAGGCGCGGTCTTGCCTACGCCAGGCAGGAAGCCGTTGCTCCCATGAGAACCCTGACAACAAGTGTGAGAGTCTCGGGGGGTGTCCTGCCGCTGGTCTCGGTAAAGACGTCCGCTCCAGTTCCGCGCGAACGCCTGCACGATATCATGGCCTGTGTGCGGACGTGTTGCGTTTCAGCGCCCGTGAGGCAAGGAGAAGTCGTTCTCGCCAACGTCCTGGAACTTGGGGTTGACGTCGTTGCAACGCGAAGTGTTGAGAGGGGCTCACCTGCTGCAGTTCCTGAGCTCCGACATCGCGAGCAACAGTAGGTACCGTTCCTCAAGCGTCGCGGACGAGGGCGACGAACTGCTGTGTGCTAAGGATCTCGACCCCCATGGCAGTCATGTCCTCCAGATTGGACCGCTGAACGTCAACTGTTCGTGACCCCGTCGCGTCGGAAAGAACGCTTACCGCATAGTCGAGTGAAAGAGCATCCACGGCAGTTGCGCGAATGCAGTTCGGAGTCTGCAGGCCTACAAGCACAATGTGCCCGGTTTCCATGCGGCGCAGCACCAGGTCGAGGTCCGTTGCGAAGAAGCCGGACCAGCGAGTCTTGGCGACAACAACTTCCGAGTCCAGCGGTCTGAGAGCCTCGGGTTCCTCTGCTCCCGGGGTACCTGCCAGCAGGAAACCGCCGGTTCTTTCAAACAATTCCCTGCGGCACATGTCGACGTCGATGCCGGTGGGCCGATGCCTCCGGACGACGTGAACGACGGGCATGCCTGCGGCGCGGGCAGCCTGGAGGGCCTCGACAACATTTGCGAGGACATCAGGTCCCTGGGCTACAAACAGGGGTGATGAGGGTTGCAGGAAATCCTGTTGCATGTCCACCATCACGAGTGCAGTGTGTTTCATATCTGTGCCACCTCCGTGTTCATTGTCGCTTAGGTGTGAGTATATGCCGATTCGCTGCGCCCGCACCTGTCATGGACGGTTACTTGCAGTTTTTGGAAGGCCTCCTATAATTCGCTTACCGAAGAAAAGCGCGGGGGCGGACCCCGAGAAAGGAGACCCATGATTCTGATTCGTGGTGGTACCGTACTTACTGTAAGTGACGGCGTCATTGAGGATGGTTCGGTCTTGCTTGGAGATGATGGCAAGATCTCGGATGTCTTCTCCGGACGCAGAGATGTTCCTGGTACCGAGGTCGTGGACGCTGTGGGCAAGGTTGTTGCACCAGGGTTCGTTGATGCACACACGCACCTGGGCATCTGCAACCTTGAGGTCGGGGAAATCGGCGAGGACGAAAACGAGATGACGAACCCGGCGACGCCCGGGTGTCGTGCAATTGACGCCGTGTACATTTGGGACTCGGGATTTTCTGATGCACTGTCAGGTGGTGTCACAACCGTGTTTACGGGACCAGGGAGCGGCAATGTGATAGGTGGACAGAGCATCACTATGAAGACTGCTGGCCATTCACTCCAGGAGATGGTACTGCAGGACCCTGCGGGTCTGAAGACCGCCTCCGGGGAGAATCCAAAGCGAGTCTACAAGACAAAAAACCAGTTGCCGAGCACACGAATGGGAACAGCCAAGGTACTGAGGGAGGCACTGCTCAAAGCTCGTGACTATCGCGAACGCCGGGCCGGGGCGGAGCCCCCTCCCGTGGACCTTGACATGGAGATTCTGTGCAGGGTGCT
>DAONFE010000034.1:0-2022 GCA_035403525.1 Candidatus Cryosericum sp. | reverse complement strand
CAAGCTGGCGTTCTTGCCGCAATCATGACCGATCACCCGGTCATTCCCATTGAGTCACTTCGCCTCGAGGCCGCCATAGCCGCATATGAAGGCGGAGCAGGAGAAGAAGAGGCCCTGGAGTTCATCACCATCAACCCGGCGAGAATCCTTGGGCTGGAAGACCGAATTGGCAGTCTCTCGAAAGGCAAGGACGCTGACGTGGTCATCTGGAGCGGACATCCGTTCAAGTCAAGCAGCGTAGCGGAGCGCACATATGTGAACGGAAAACTGGCATGGGAGGCGCGGGCATGATCACCATTGGCGCGCAGCACCTGTTTGATGGACATGCAATTGCTGGTGAAACCGTCGTGAGGATCGAAGGTGACCGTGTTGTATCGGTAGATGCAGCCGGCTCGACGGCGATTGAAGACTGCGACTATCATGCGGCTTGGTTGACCCCTGGCCTCATCGACATCGACTCTGGCGTTGGCCTCAAAGAAGAGTCACTGGGAGTTGAGGGGAACGACTGGAACGAAAGCACCGATGCCGTCACGCCTGAAATGCAGGCTCTCGACGGTCTCACTCCCTATGATACCAGTCTAGCCAAGGCGCTCATGGGCGGCGTGACGACTGCATTGGTTATGCCGGGTGGAGCCAACGTCGTTGGGGGCAGGGGTGCGATAGTGCACCTGGCTGGCTCAACCGCAACCGAGATGTGTATCAGAGCTCCGTTCGGCGTCAAGTTCTCACTGGGGAATGATCCCAAACAGACGCATGGTCAGAAGCGAACGCCTATGACCCGGATGGGCAACGCGTTTCTTGTCCGGGACGTTCTGACGCGAGCACGCGACTACAAGGAGAAGAAGAAAGAATTCAACATGAAGTACGAGGCTCTGCTGCCTCTGCTTGCAGGAGATGACATCGCTTTCATCCGTGCCTTGCGATCGGACGATATCATCACAGCTATGCGGCTGGCCGAGGAATTCGGGCTTCGGTACGTTGTAACGGGGGCCTACGATGCCGATCTTGTGGCTGACCAACTCAAGTCAGGCCACGTGTCCGTGGCCTTCGGTCCGCTCATCATGTCCAGAACCGACGAAGAAGCCCGACGCCTACATCCGGCAAACGCTGGCAAGCTGCTCGAGGCCGGCGTCGACATGGCGGTCATTTCTGGTCATCCGAATTACCCCGAGAAGTACCTTCACATGTCTCTCGGGTTCCTCATTGGTCAGGGAGTTCCCGCTGAACGAGTACTGAGCACAGTCACCAGTGTGCCAGCGAGAATGCTTGGACTCGAAGGACTTGGCGAGATTCGGCCTGGCGCGGTCGCTGACCTTGCACTGTTTGGTGCGGAGCCCTGGGAACCGGCGGGGGTCGTAACCCTGACCATGATAGCCGGAAAACCTGTGTATATGCAGTCCTGAAAAGTATATGGTACCAGGGTTCTGAGAACCCTGGTACCGTTTCCATGAGTTCAGGCTATATCGTCCGTGTCCTTGTCCGCATTCTGCATATCCGTGCGAGCTGTTCTGCGAACTCGCTCCGCTCTCAGGTGGAACTGATTGCCCTTGAGGAGAATCGATGCAGCAAGCGTGGCGACAATAATGTAGTCCGGGTACCAGGGCTTGTGGAGGACGATCCATACAACTGCGGGAATTGCGCCGACGGCTGTCATGAAGGGCGATATATGGAGCTTCTTCTTGAGGGCAGGCACAAGGGTCCAGGCGATGCCGGCTGCAGCAGCGAAGGGGAGGGCCCACAGCACCGCCAGCGGGTAGTTGTCAACAAGGATACCGATCGTTGTGGCGATACCGCCGCCGCCTCGGAACTGGAAGAAGACTGGCCAATTGTGTCCCACGATCACGGCAATGAAGGATGCAATCCACACCCACGACGGAACAGCGGCCAGGTGAAGCACGACACTCACAGCGTAACCTTTGAGCAGGTCGAGTATGCCCACGGCTAGGCCGTACGACCAACCATATTGTCTGATGCTGCCTGACAGTCCAGGGTTGTCTTTGAGGCGTATGTCCTCGTGCTTCA
>DAONFE010000033.1:0-10864 GCA_035403525.1 Candidatus Cryosericum sp. | reverse complement strand
ACCAGCGGCGTGATGTAGGGAATGAAGAACCCCATGCGCCAGAACGTTCGCCCGCGCACCTTGGAGTTCAGCAGAACGGCAATGAGGAGCGACACGGCAACGGCTACCGGCACGCTTCCTACGGTGAAGTAGAGCGTTCGGAACACGGAACCCCAGAAGTCCCCGGACGTCACGAGCTGGCGGAAGTTGGCGAGGCCCACAAAATCCATCTGCCCCACCAGATTGGTGTCAAACAGACTCAGGTAGATGACGATGAACGCTGGCAAGAATGTGAAGACAAGGAGAACGATGGTCGACGGCAGGGTGAAGAGCCATCCTGCAATGTTGTCACGAACAGCCTGTTTGCGCTGAGCCTGTGTTCGACTGCTGTCCATGCTTTCAACACCTCGAGAAGACAGGTTTCCGACCAACCCTCGCATCGACCGGACCAAACAACGACCAAGTATATCATTGCGGGTATGCAAGTCAAAGTCGGACGGCGCGTGCCGCACATGAACCAAACCGCCGTGCCTGCTATACTTTGCTGCGAAAGCAACCCGCCTGACAGAAAGGAAGTGACACGGTGACACAACAGTTTGTTGAGCTTTCCGCACCAACCCGCCTCATGGCCAAGGTCGCGTTCACCCGGTCGGCCGGCTACACGGGGGACCTTGTCCTCGTCGTTCCCAGCGCGACCGATGAAGAACTCGGGCACGTGCACCGCCTGGTCGCCGCCGCCCGTAAGGCTCTCCTTACGGCAGAAGTCCCCTTTCAGGTAGCCGACGCATCCGAGGCCGCCCAGCGCATGGCAGAGGGAGACCCCTCGCGCACGCTTGTCGTCGACCTCGACCTGCTGCACGACGAAAGCGTCAGCCTGCTCAACACTGCCTGTGCTTCCGCAGCACAGGTCATCGCCTACAGGCTGCAGCAGGGACCTCCCGGCGCTGCAGCAGCTGTCTTTGCACGGGGTGATTCCAACGCCGCCCTCGCCGGCCAGGTGGCAAGACGGCTCACGGAAGCGGGTGCCGTGGGAAAAACGACATTCGTCCACGTGACGCGCAGCGGAGAGTCCGCCACACTTGACGACAGCGTCCTCGAAGCCTATGGCAAGGTCAAGGCCGAGGTTCCTCTTGCCCGCCTCGCCGTCGACCAGGCGGAGGACAGTGTGGAATCGGCCATCGAGCGCCACGCCCGCGAATACGGCGTCCTCGTCCTGGGTCTTCCGCAGCACGTGCGGGAAGACTCGGTGACGCGTCGCATCCTGGGGCGCGTCGTACGTGGTTCCATCCGCACCACAGTCCTGTTCGTGTATGCGCGCGGCATGGAAATGGAGCAGCTGGCAGCGACGGGCCGCACCGTCGAGCCCTGGCTGCTCAAGAACACCTTCGCCAAGGGAGAGTTCACGGACCTGGACCGGCTTGTCGATGCAAAAGCGAGGAAGCACCTCTCCATCTCGCTCGTCCTCCCCGCGCTCAATGAGGAAAAGACCGTGGGCCGGGTTATCGACACGTTCAAGGGGGCCCTCATGGATGAGCTGCCCCTGCTGGACGAAATCATCCTCATGGACAGCAACAGCGTAGACAGCACACGCGACATTGCCTCCGCGAGGGGCATCCCCGTCTACATCCACCAGCAGGTGCGTCCAGACCTGGGAGCCTACGCGGGCAAGGGTGAAACCATGTGGAAGTCACTCTTTGTCGCCAAGGGCGACATTCTCGTCTTTGTCGACACAGACCTGTCGAATCCCGATCCGTCGTTTGTCACTGGACTGGTCGCGCCACTCCTGCTGGAGGAACGCCTCAACTTCGTCAAGGGGTTCTACCGGCGGCCGGTGCGCGTCGTCAACGAGTTTGTCGAGGTGGGCGGCGGCCGGGTGACAGAGCTTGCGGCACGCCCCCTGCTGAACCTTTGGAATCCCGAACTGGCGGGACTTTTCCAGCCCCTCGCCGGGACCATTGCAGCCAGGACTCGCATCCTCCGCGACCTGCACTTCCTCACCGGCTACGGGGTCGAAATCGGGCACATTCTGGAGTACGCGCGCAAGTATGGCATCGATGGCCTCGCGCAGTCGGAGCTGGGCGAGATCATTCATCGCAATCAGCCTCTTGAGGCACTGTCAAAGATGTCCTTCCAGGTCCTCGAAGCCTTTTTCCTGCTGTCGCCCGGCATCACCGCTCCCGGCGCCCTGGAACATATGAACGGCATGCTGCGGCAGCCCTTCCTGTCCGAAACCGGCTTCACGCTGTACCAGGCACAGCTGGCCCAGCAGCTGCGCCCGCCGGTCTCGTCAGTCCCGCCTGCCCCTGAGCAACCTGTGACCTGACACTTCAGACAGAGGAGGAGTCTGCGGGGCCGCGGTACTCTGTGACATCGCGGCCAACGATCACGACGGAGCGCGCGCCATGGGTCGCCGTGAGCAGTACGCCACTCAGCTCCAGCAAGCGGACATCTCCCCCCACGTGCTGGGCATGAATGACCTCGAGTCCTGACGAACCGGTGCGGCAGACCGCCTCCACGAAGTCGGTGAAGCGTCCGCGGTCGGACGGTGTCACGAGGTCCGCGGCGTCCTTGCCATTCAGCTCGCTCGGATAGGCCCCGAAGAACTCGCACATGCGCAGGTTCGCGTACTGGATCCTCCGCGCGCTGTCGAAGACGCACACGTGCTCAAAGGACCACTTCAGGTACTGCTGAACCTGCTCGTGCATCAGGTCGAGCTTCTTCTGTGAAAGCCGCAGCCTCGTGACGTCGATGCCGATGCCGGCCACGCTCGCCACGGAACCGCGGATGTCGAAGACAGGTACCTTGATGACGTGGAACTTCACGTGCGTGCCGTCGGCGTCCGTTTCGTCATAGTCCTGCTCCCAGCGGGCGCCCGTTGCGATGACGATGTCGTCCGTCCGCTCGAACTCCGCGGCGCGCTGGGGCTCGTACAGCTCGCGGTCAGTATGCCCGACGAGGCGGTCCACCGAGTGGTGCTGCCAGGAGGGCACGGTAGGATTGTACTGGGCCCACATGGCGTTGGCCGCCTGATACCGGTGGTCTGTCGTCTTCAGCCACACGGCAACCGGCAGGTTGTCCATGAGAGCCCGCACGAATGCTCGCGACTCCTGGGCAGCCTCGATGCTCTCATGCTGCGCTTCCATGCGTTCCTGAAGGAGCAGCGCCCGGACTGCAAGCCATATGAGGCCGCCGCCGAGCAGTACGGTGATGGCCATCACGAGCTCCTGGCGTCCCGTCAGATTGGCAGCAAAGTCTCCCAGAAGCGCACTCCAGACGATGACATAGAGGCACGCGGCAACAGTTGCGCCGGTGCGGGCATGGCCGAACCACCACTGCGACCTGCCAGCCTGATGAGCCGCTGGTCGCCTTGCGCGCGGTCTTCTCTTCTCTGTCGTTGCCACGTATCCCCCTCTCCGGCACATGTGAGCGTAGCCACCAACCCTGGCATGTCAACCATGACACCGCCCGACGCAGGCGCGGGGCACTCCTTGACAAACAAAGCTCCCCTGATACAACGGTCCTTGACGTCACCCGGCCCCGAGGGAACGACGGGGACCTCCTGACGGGGCCCCGCTGGAGGCAGAGCGTGAAGATCAGCATTGTCGCAGGAGGCAGCCTGCGCCTGCCTGTCCTGGTAAGGGGACTTGTGGACGGTGCGCAGGACCTCGGGCTCTCTGAGATATCTATCTTCGAGCCAGACGCCCGATTGGCGACCGCAATGCAGCGCGTTTGCGCCGCCGGCCCTGCAGGCGCGACCCAGGGGACGGCGCTCACATGGGCGCCCACCATTCAGTCGTGTCTGCTCGACGCATCGTTCGTCATCGCCGCCACGGAGGCCGGCGGTGACCATATGCGGACCCTCGACCAGCAGGTGTGCGCTGCCATGCACCTCCCCTGGTACGGTGTCTCTGGCGCGGCGGGCTTTGCCGTGGCGGTGCGTGCCATTCCCTCGGCCCTCCAGCTGGCGGCGGCTGTGCGCGACACGGCTCCCGAGGCATGGCTCATCAACCTCACGGACCCATCGGGCATCATCGTTCAGGCCATGCTGACGCATGGCGCCGTTCACAACGTGGTCGGCGTCACTGAAACTCCGGCGACTGTCCGTACGGCGCTGGCCACCCTGCTGGAGGCCCAGCCGGAGGACATCGTGCTGGACTGGTACGGGCTCAGCCACCTGGGGTTTCTCAAGGCCGTCTGTATCCTTGGCCGTGACGTCCTGCCCCACGTCCTTGCCATGACTAACGGACTGCCGGAGCTTCGGGGGCTCACGCCGTTTTCCTCCGCCTATCTGCAGCAGACAGGGTACCTGCCCGGACCCGAAGTCCGGGACTATATCTTCCGGCAGGAAGCACCGCTGGTGGTCGAGCCTGCCGGCGGTACAGTGAGCGAACGCATCGAGGCACTGGGCGTCAGGCTCCTTGAGGACCTGGAAGCCGGCTCAGCCGACCCATCCACCCTCTACGACGCATACCGCGCCGCCTGTGAGGCGGCGCCTCCCGCGGATGCATGGCGCCCCGCTACGCCGCCGAGTCCTGAGGAGGCCCTTGTGGCGACTGCAGCCCAGGTGCTGGAGGCCCTTGCAGGCAAGCACCCCGCGGTCCTGCCAGTGGACACCCTCAACCGGGGTGCCATGCCGATGCTGGCGCCCGATGACGTCGTTGAAGTGCCCTGCGCAATCACCGAGCGTCTGGTCCGGCCACTGGCCGTCGGACCCATCGACAGCGCGTCGCGCCTTCTCATCGAGCAGGTCAAGCTGTACGAGCGCTCACTCATCGACGCCATCGTGTACAGGGACCTGGACTCGCTGGCCTCCGCGCTGTCCCTTCATCCCCTGATGCCCTCCCCCGACAGCGCGCAGGCGCTTGTGCAGGCATTCCGCGAGCAGGAAGCGCCCTACTTCGACGGATTCCGGTAGTTGCCCCCTCTGCTCTCCTGAAAGGACCGTGCCAACATGAACTGGAACACGTACGCACCACCTCCGCCCATTGATTCGGCCGCCAGCTATCTGGTGCTGCAGCCACACTCTGATGATGCCGTCTGGTTTGCAGGAGGACTGCTCCTCAGGCTGACCCGCGAGGGTAAAAGAGTCACGCTGGTGACCATGACGGACGGAAGTCTCGGGACGATCGACCCCGCCATGACGCGCGAGCGCCTCAGAGAAGTGCGCCGCGCAGAGGACCAGCGTGCCGGCGAGGCGCTGGGCATCACCCGGCATATCTACCTGCCGTTCCGCGATGGCGCTCTCCCGCACTGTGGCGATGCGACAAGGGCGGTTGTGCGGCTCATCCGTCAGGAGAAACCCGAGGCGCTCCTGGCCCCCGACCCATGGCTTCCCTACGAGGCGCATCAGGACCACCTCAACTGTGGCTGGGCAGGCGCCGAGAGCCTCATCTACTGCCACCTTCCCCTCTACATGCCGGAACTGCCTCCACATACCGTCCGCTACATCGCGTTCTACCTGACAGCACATCCCAACCAGGTCGTCGACATTGCTGAGCAGGTCGACGAAAAGTCGGCCGTCCTTGGCATGTTCGCAAGCCAGTTCACACCGCAGACGCTGGAGCAGACGAGACAGTACCTGAGACTCAAGGCTGAGGAAGTGGGCAGGAAGCATGGCATGGCGTTCGCCGAGGCCTACAAGGTGCTGACTCCCTGGCACCTGCACACCAACGTCGACACCGAAACTCTGTAGCTTCGCGGAAGGAGTGTCCGCATCAGTCTGCCCAGGTAACCCCCGCGCCCCGTGGCAAAAAAACAGTTGAAGGGTACAATTAAAGGTGCCTCTATCCTGAGGCTGTGCTGATTCGACCGCGTCAACCCAGGATTGAGGCATGTTCGACTGGGTCGGGGAGATGGCTGAGGCGGCTGGAGTCGAACCAGCAATTCATGGCTCCAAAGGCCACTGTCCTACCATTAGACGACGCCCCACCGTGCGCTGATATTCAGTATTCTAGCGCTTCGCAGGGCCATGTCAATGAGAAGGGGCGATGACACGTTGACGATGCACACGCGCGAACCCATGCAGCAGCAGGCCAGCCCGGGCACCCCGACCATTGCCCAGTCCGATGCCCTGAAGCTCATCGCCGTGCTGACCATGACCATCGACCACATCGGGGCCATCCTGCTGCCCAACGTCACTGTTCTGCGCATGGTGGGGCGCATCGCCTTTCCGTTGTTCGCCTATCAGCTGGCAGTCGGCTACGTCCATACGCGCAACGTCCGCAGCTACGCGCTGCGTCTCGCCCTGTGGGGCCTGGTGTCGCAGCCCGTGTACATGCTTGCGTTCGGCATGCAGCCGTGGACACTCAACATCTTCGCGACGCTGCTTCTTGGCCTTGCGGCCATCTGGGGCTGGGACCATGGCAACTGGTGGGCAGTGGGTGGTTCGCTCGCGCTGGCAGCAGTCCAGCTGCTGTTTCCCGGTGTCGGGCCTGACTACGGCGTTTACGGCGTTCTCCTGTGTCTCTTGAGCTATGTATTCCTGTCGTCTGCCTCGTCAGTTGCCGCCGCGCACGCCGTGCTCCACGTGCTGGCCGGGATTCTCCTGTGGCCCGCGCAGGCCTTTGCTCTGCTCAGCGTCCCGCTGATTCTGCATCCCCCGCACCTGCGCGTTCCCCACGTTCCCGTGCTGTTCTACGCATACTACCCGGCCCATCTGCTCCTCCTGGCAGGCATTCACCGCCTGCTGGTACATTGATCCTCTCCGTCTATACTTGGGAGATGACCTGGAGGAACCCGTGAACCGAAAACGCATGCGCACCACCGTCATACTGCTCGTCGTGCTGTCCCTTCTGAGCGGCGGACTCATAACCCTCGTCATGGCGCTCCGAACGCCGGTTCTCGAGGAGCCCGTCACCGTGCTTCCTGGTGTCACGCTTACGCCGCAGGACTTCACGAACGCAGGGTTGGGAACTCCCCGCAGCATCCAGTACGCCGGGTCGTCCTTCGTGTTCTACGCGGACGCGAACGGCGCCGAACTTGCGGACGCACGGAGCGGCTTCACTGTCGAGCTTGATGGCGGGGCGTCCGTCACCGTGCTGTGCGGCCGGTTCGCGGACGATGCAACTCACACGCTGCGCGACAAGGCCTATGCGTGGTATCGCAGCGAGGCCGTGTCCACGGGACTGGTGGACGACACGGGCGCCTCGGTCATCGGCGATGCGTCAGCCCACTACGCCAGCACCGACGTCGCCGCTGTCCTTGTCCGGCGCAACGACGCCGTGTTCACGCTTCTCTACTCCCTGAGCAGCGCAGCGCAGGACGCAGCCACCCCTCTCGCAAGGGCACAGGCACTCGCGCGCACCCTCGCTTCCCGTCTGTAGTCAGCCGCGCTCGAGCTGCACGCCGAGCAGGTGGCAGCCCTCGAGTCCGATGATGTCCCCCTGCACCAGATGCAGCGGGAATGCAAAGGAGGGAGCCGAGGTCACCACGGTGTGCAGTTCTCCTCCTTCGCCCGTCGGGTCGCATCCCGCAGCTCGAAGGTCCGCAATGCAGGCTTCGTCGAGCGTCCTTCCCAGGAAGGTCTGAGGGAGCATTGCATCCCGGGTGGTCACGATGACCGAGCGGATACCATGGCTCAGCTGCGATGCAAGCACCGCCTCCCCTCCCATATCCCACAGGGGAAGATGCGGAATCAGCCCTGCCACGGCGCACACGCGCTCGACCCACTCGCGGTGACTGACCCACTCCGGGTGGGCCTCGACGCGCATGTCGCCGAAGACGCCGTCTGCTATCCCCATTGCCTTGAGCTCTGCAAGGCCGTCCTCGAACGCTTCCTCGTACCCGGCCCACGATGCGTGCCGCACAATGAGCGGTACGCCGAGGGCATCGGCCTGCACCTGCAGGGAAGACAGCGTCATGCCGTGGGAGTGCGAACGCACCCCTGTTTCATCCATGACCGTGAACAGCGCGGCGGGCTGCCCTCCCGCCTCCTTTGCCAGCTCAAACGCCAGGCAGCAGTCCTTGCCCCCGCTCCATGAACAGAAGTACGGCGTTCCCGGCTGCAGCGTTCCTGTCACTTCCGGCATCTCCATGCTAGAGGGCAATGTAGATGTGCCGGCGGTCCAGCAGCCATCCTATCCACCCAAGCACTGCCACCATGCCTGCGGCCTGCACCACGACCAGCCACCAGGGCGCAGCCTCGTACCACCACGGAGCCTCCGGCATCACAACGACGCCAAGCAGGGCACCGTGCAGGACATACAGCAGCAGGGAGTTCTGGCCCCATTGGCCCAGCAGTGGTATCGAACGGTGCATATGCTCCTCCAGCAGATAGAAGCACCAGAACACAAGACAGCTCACCCCGAGGGTGATGAGGACGTAACTTGCCGACACCCTGTGTTTGCTGACAGCCACCCCGAGCAGCGCAAGCGCAACGCCGCCGGCAAGGACGAGCAGGGCGGCGAGCGGAAACCAGCGCCTTCCTCTGGCAGCGTCATGGAACAGGTCCCCGAGACACGTCGCCAGAATCAGCAGGGATGACCACCCCAGCGCACCCTGCACACCGCCATGGGTCGCCGCTACGACCGTGGACACCCAGTACCGGTCCAGCAGCACCTGATACACAGCAAGCAGGACGACGCCCGCGACCCAGCGCCACCGCGCAGGGACTGCGATGACCAGGAGGGTGACGAGGCCAGCAAAACCGATTGCCTGCAGGAGTCCCCAGTCGGATGGGCTCTCCTCGATGCCAGAGGCGTTGCCAAGAACCGTGAACAGGGCACCAACGCCAAGCAGCGCAAGGTTGCGCGTTACGAAGTGCTCGATGGTTCTGCGCCTCCCGTCACGGGCACGTCGCCGTCGGAATGACGGGCCGAAGGTAAGGCCAATGGCCACGAGAAACATCGGCGCAATGAAGTCGATGACGGTAAGCCCCACATCGGGGGCGTGCTTCAGCCAGGCCGGAACAACGGCGGGCCCCGCCAGGTAATCGGCGAGGACCATCAACAGGACGGAAAAGCCCCGGAACTCATCTATTGCCTCGATGCGCAATCTCTTTTCACTCACTGCATGCTCCTTTGCCATGCACAGCATGGCCGCTTTCAGCTGAAACTCAAGAGCCTGCAATGTGCAGCCCGCCGCGTTCCGGCTATACTGCTCTCGTACATTTCGGAGGAACCATGTCCCCTGCTGCAGTCGCTTTCCTGTTCGGCCTGATTGTGTTCGTCACCCATTTCATCCAGGGCGTCACCGGCTTTGGCTGCGCCATCCTTGCCATGCCGTTCTGCATCATGCTCGTTGGCATCGGCGTCGCCCGTCCCGTCCTCACGGTGCTGGCCCTCGTGCTCGATGTCTGCCTGCTGGTCCTTTCATGGAAGAAGGTGGACTGGCGCGAGTACCGCCGCATTCTTCTGTTCGTGCTGCCCGGCCTCCCGGTCGGCATGGTCGCCTACAACGTCCTCCCCGGGACAGCTCTCCAGCGTGTTCTGGCAGTGTTCATGGTCATTGTCGGCATTCAGGGGCTCGCCGTGCAGACACATCACACAACTGGTGCGACACCCCGCGTGTGGCCCACCTGGCTGCTTGACGTGCTGCTCTTCATCGGAGGAGCCATTCAGGGAGCCTTCACCTCGGGCGGTCCTCCGGTCATCATCTACGCGACGCAGAAGATCAAGGACAAGGGAGCATTCCGTGCCACGCTGGTCGCAATCTGGACGACGCTCAACGTGTTTATCATCGGCGATATCATCGCGCGGCACGAGCTCGCCGGGCTGGCGGGACGCCTTGTCCTCTCGTCGCTTCCCTTCCTGGCGCTGGGCGGACTGCTGGGTGACCTTGCCCACCGCCGCATCAGCGGCGAGGGATTCAACCGGCTCATCTACATCGTTCTGCTGGTTTCCGCCGTGTTCATGGTGCTCTAGGAGTATACTGGAAGGACGACAGCACGAGGAGGCAGGCCCATGATTGCATTCACGAGAGGAGTTCCCGCATCGGAGGCATTTCCCACCCAGGCGCTGGGGGAGTGCGCGGCGGCGGCGTTGGCCAGCCACGGCGAGGAGATTCTCAAGTACGGTGACTTCCGCGGCTTTGCTCCGCTCCGGGAAAGGATTGCGGCTGAGCACGGCGTTCATACCGACCAGGTTCTGCTCAGTCAGGGCGCCCTGCAGATTGTCGACTTCGCTGCCCGCTCCCTTATCACGCCCGGCACCACGGTCCTTGTCGAACAGCCCTCGTATGACCGCGTCATCAAGGTCCTGCGACGGGCGGGCGCCACGGTGGTCGGCGTTCCACTGGAACAGGACGGCATGGACCTCGCCGCCTGCGAGCAGCTCATCCGTGAGACGCACCCGCTCATGGCCTATGTCATCAGCGACTTCCAGAACCCTTCGGGCACGACCATGTCCGAGAGCAAGCGCCGTGCGTTCGCAGCCCTAGCCGAACGATCCAATCTGCTGGTTCTGGAGGATGTCCCCTACCGGCGCCTGCGCTATGCCGGCGACGACCTTCCTACCATTCACTCACTCATTCCGGCCCGCACCATTCAGCTGACCAGCTTCAGCAAGCTGCTGGCCCCCGGTCTGCGCGTGGGCGTCGCCGTCGGACCGCAGGAGGCCATGGACCGGCTGGGACGAACAGCACAGGACACGTACATCACGCCGTCCCTGCTGCCTCAGGCGGCAGTCTTCGAGTTCATCGACCGCGGTCTCCTGCCGGCGCAGATCGAGAAGCTGCATGCACTCTACCGGCCGCGCCTGGCCCGGCTGCTCAGCGCGCTGGACGCTTCCATGCGTGACCTGGGTACATGGGCGCATCCTGACGGTGGCTTCTTCGTTGGCGTCACGCTCGCAACAAATGTGCGCGCGGAGAACCTCATCGCCGCGGCTCAGAATGCCGGTGTCCTGCTCACCAACGGCCGCGACTTCTTTGCTGACGGACGGGGCGACAA
>DAONFE010000032.1:0-11729 GCA_035403525.1 Candidatus Cryosericum sp. | reverse complement strand
TGGCGAGAGGAGGCAAGCAGTGCTGACGGTGCTCATGCGCGTTCTTCCGGTCCTCATCGGGTATCTCCTGGGGTCGTTCCTGCCGGCGTACTTCCTTCCACTGTGGACGCGCAAGGTGGACATCCGGACCGTGGGCGACGGCAACCCGGGAACCATCAACACGAAGAACACCATGGGACCGGTCCTGGGCCTCCTGGTCGCCCTCTACGACGTCAGCAAGGGCCTGGTGGCGATGCTCATCGCATGGGGCTGGTTCAAGGCGCCCACGTTCATCATCATGCTGGCGGGATTTGCTGCCATCCTGGGCCACAAGTATCCCTTCTACCTGCACTTCAAGGGAGGCAGGGGCATCGCGGCCACGGTCGGCATTTTTGTCTACCTGCTGGGCAGGACAAGCGTCGACTCGATGTCGACCGAGGAACTCGCGTTTGCCCTGGGCTTTCTGCTGGTCTATACCGCCCTCATCATGGCCGCAACCCATGACGGCGACTTTCTGGCTACCACGCTGCTGCCCACGGTCGGGGCCATTCTCGCCTTCTACGTGCACTCGTACAGCGAACTGACGCTGGTTCTGCTCCTCATCGCGATGATTGCGTACGAGAGCATCAAGAACCTGCGGCGCGACATGTTTGTCCTGGCGCCGGACCGCCCGACCCTGTGGAGAATCTTCGCCCGTCCTCTGGCCATCCTTGTCGTCATCCTTGGCATGTTCATCAGCCGACGCGCCATTCTCACGGTCGCAGGGTCAGTGCTGGCGGCCCTGCTGCTGCTCGAACTCCTGCGCATGGTCATCCCCGGACTCGAGCGGGCACTGCACCGGAGAATCCGCGGCAGCGTGACGCTTCTCCGGGAGGAGGAGCGAGGCAGGATGTCGTCGTTCACCGTGTTTCTCTTCGGCCTGTTCCTGCCGCTTGCCTTCCTGCCCCAGGGCATCGCCTACGCGAGCCTTGCGTTCCTCTCCGTTGGCGGCATGATGGCGCGCATCGTCGACCTCAACTTCGGCAGGACGCCGCTCCCCTCCACGAAGGGCTCCACCCTGCAGGGGTCGACGGCATTTCTCGCGGCATCGCTCATCATCGCGTACTTCTTCTCGATTTCGCACACGCTGCCCCTTCCGGTTGGCCTCGTCGGCGCGTGTACGGCGACACTCGCGCAGCTGACCTCCAAATGGGTCAACGACAACCTGAGCGTACCGCTCGTTTCCGGCGCCGTCATGCAGGCGGCGTTGCGGCTCCTGTCCTAGCGTATGGCCGGATACTTCATCTGCTGCTTCCTGCGGTACGGGAGCATCGTGAGATATATCCAGATGAACAGCTGACGCATCCATCCATACTCCTCAAACCGCCGGGTGGACGAGAGCACGCTGTGCGTGTCCATGTAGAAGAAACGCGACCGCCGGCTGCACTCCGCAAGCATCTTTGTGTCCTCGCCAAAGGCCAGCGTCTCGTCAAAGCGGATGTCCCGCAGCAGGTCCCGACGGATGCACTGGATGGACCGCGTTGTCCGCGTGAGCCGGTTGGCCACGTTGTAGAAGTGATACCACCCGCGCGCAACGCGCGAGTCGGGATACGGCAGCAGGGAAACCATGCCGTGACCAAGGTTCCTGTCCGCGTGTGCGCGGAGGAACTGGTCGAGTTCGCGCAGGAACGTCGGTCCCAGAGAGGTGTCGGCGTCCAGGAAGATGACCCAGTCGCTTGCCTCTGACACGAGGTCGATGCCGCGGTTCTTTGCCTTGGACACGCCGGGCTCCGGCTGGGCGACTACCTGGAAGGACGGCAGGGCAGTGGCGGCTATGACCTCCCCGGTCCGGTCCGTGGAACCATTCTGGACCACGATGACCTCGAACCGGTCGCGCGGATAGTCCAGCTGGCCGAGCGACGTCAGCAGCTTGCCGACGTACGCCTCCTCATTGTGCGCAGGAATGACAATCGAGAAAAACAGCGGTTCGTCCGTCATCACACGACCCCTTTCAGCGGCCGCCTCACCGCGGCACCAGGAACACATACCATCCCGCGACGGCGACAGCCTGCACTGCGACGACCAGACCGAAGCGTTCGAGGAAGCTCTGCTTGCTGGTCTTGTGGTGAAACAGGCGCATGCCCAGCAGGGCGCCAATGGTTCCGCCGGCAAAGGCGAGCGCCAGCAGGACGTTCTCGGGCACGCGTGTGGCTCCCGTCCCTGCCACCAGCTTGTCATAGCCGTAGGTAAGGAACGTCACCGTCGTGATGGCGGCAAGCCATGCCTGCAGCCAGTCAAGCCCCGTCAGCATGCCATGCAGCGCCAGCGTCCCCAGGGCAGCAACTCCGAAACAGACTGCCGCGAAGGTGACGACCACTGATGACATGCCCCGTCGATGTCCTGCTGCTCTCCTGTCCACGACCACCCCCAACGTCCACCCGGTGCCCCGGGACGCGCGGCTCCTCCGCGCGGCCAGCGTGTTGCTTCATCATACAGGGAATGGCAGAGGGTGCAACGCAGGAAGGGAGAGCGAGGAACAGCAATTTGCTTTTCCGGGGATATTGATACACTTGCGGTGAGGAGAAACCTGCCACAAGGGGAGGCATGCAACGCGCATTCGGCTTGAACTGATATCACCATCCGGCACCATAATGCTGCCGGAGCACCACAACCATATTGTCCAGTCCTACCTGTATGCATCCCTGTCGACTGCTCTAGCTTCCAGGCTCCATGACGAGGGCTGGGAGTACGGCAAGCGAAGGTTCAAGATGTTCGTGTTCTCACAGTTGTCTGCAGGCAAGATTCAGCGGCAGATGCGCTCTTCTGATGCCCCGGGAACTGCACCCGCCCCGCTTGTCAGGGTCAGCTCGCCGTGCTGGTTTTTTGTCAGTTCGCCTGAAGAACAGATTCTGCAGGAACTGGCACAGAGTCTGCTGCGCTCCGGCGAGGGCCGTCTGGGAAACAACGCCGTGCGCGTCACGTCCGTTTCGCTGCTGGCTCCGCTGCAGCTGGAGCCCGACCGGGTACACACCATCCGGGTGCGCACGCTGAGCCCCATCACAGTCTACAAGACGGATGAACAGCGGCACACAGTGTACTTCAGTCCGCATGACGCCGCTTTCGCCGCGTACGTTCGCGAAAACGCGCGGCGCAAGTTTGCTGCATACATGGGCCGGGAGCCGAACCTGACCGGATTTGACATCCATTCCCTTGGTTCGGACGACCATGCGGTGACCGTCATCTTCAAGGGAACTCGCATTCGTGGTTATGCAGGCCGTTTCCAGCTTTCAGGCTCTGGCGAACTTCTGCGGTTTCTGTACGACGCAGGAGTAGGTTCCAAGAACTCGGAAGGTTGCGGGATGATAGAAGTCGAATAGTCATCAGAAAGGAGGGAGGATGCTGGAAGCAATCAAACACATCGGGGAGTTGCAGCAGTCCACCGGAGGATCGGAACTCGACACGCTCGTCGAGGATCTCGCACACAGAAAGAACTACTCATACATGCTCCTCATCACCTTTGCTGTCAAGGGGGGCCGCGTGACACGCTACCTGCGCACCGGCCTTGAAGAAATAGACAGCTCACGGAAGATGAAGTATCTGTACAGGCGTGGCGCAAGCATGGGGGCAGATGTCACGCCAACATCACTGATTACGGAGCCGGAGAAAACAATTCGCACGAGGCTTGATACCTGGGTCAGGCACAATGCAGCGAATTCGACAGACCCGTTTCTCGCCAGCCTGGCGGCAGCCTACGATGCAGGCCATGACCGTATAGTCAACGACGTGGCCAGGTTATACGAGAATCGGTCTTCGAAGACGGGGTATGCCCTGACACTTCTGTTCGAAGACGAGGACGGCAGCGCGCGTTATGTGGGCGACCTGCCACTGTTCCGTCAGTTCATTGCCGGTGCAGGAACAGAGCCCGGCGAGGTGAGACGCGAGGACCATGTATGCGCCGTGTGCGGCGAGCGGCGCCCGCTTGTCTACGGAGACATCACGCCAGGCAGGACGCTCAAGTTCTACACGCTCGACAAACCAGGCTATATTGCAAGCGGCTTCAGTGAGGAGAACAGCTGGAAGAACTTCCCTCTGTGCCCTGAGTGTGCCATGGCGCTCGAAGCTGGCACGACGTACGTCGACCAGCACCTGAACTTTGCGCTCGGAGGGGCCAGGTACTACATGATACCCAAACTGGTCCTACACGATGACGCCGTTCTCACAAGAGTGCTGCAGACTTTCGCCGAAAGCGAGCCAACCCTCAAGGCAACTACAGTCGCTGACACTGGCAGGAAGGTGACAGCACAGGAAAAATTCGAGGCTCTGCGCAAAGCCGAGAAGGCTTCGGAGCGCCGTGCGGTAGCCATCATGGGCGAACAGTCACCCCGCATCGCCTTCGACCTGCTGTTCTATGACAAGCCTCAGGTAGGCACGTTCAAGATTCTTCAGCACGTGCAGGACGTCGCCCCCGGACGAGCCAAACTGGTGGGGGAAGCCATTACAAACATCGATGATGCAAAGGTCTTCAAGGAAGCACTGCCCGGCGACGGAGCCCGGCGCGATGTGGAGTTCTCCTTCTGGCAACTGGCACAGTTCTTCAGAAAGAAGGACTCCAGAACCGACGAGACATGGAAACAGGAATACCTCAGCCTCGTTGCAGACATCTTTACGGGAGCCTCGACAGACGTTCGAAGCCTGTTGGGCCGGGTAACCCAGCGCCTGCGCGACGAGCTGCTGGACGACATCTACAACCAGCAGGGCAAGACATTCTCATTCGAGGAATGGACACTTCGGGGGCTCAATTCGATCCTGGTACTGCAGCGGTGCCAGGTCGTACCAACAATTTACGGGGAGGTGAACGAGTTGAGTGAGCTGACTACGGTGGGCGACCAGCTGTTCGAGGGCAACAATGTCGCAACCACGCCCGCTACTAAAGCAGTGTTTTTGACGGGCGCACTGACGCAGTACCTGCTGAACATCCAGTGGCAGGAGCGCAAGAGTAAGCCATTCTTCAAGGAACTCAAGGGACTGCGCATGAAGGAGCAGGACGTCAAGAGCCTGTTCCCAAAGGTCATCAACAAGCTCGAAGAATACGACAAGAACTACTACGTCAAGCTTGAACAGGAGGCAGCAGCCCAGTTTGCTGCGGCCGGCAACAACTGGGATTTGACGATGGATGAGATCAACTTTGTCTTCGCACTGGGCATGACGCTCGCCAACCGTCTCGCGAGAAAGGAGAACAGCAATGCTTCTGACCAACAGAACTGAGATTCTCTTCTGCTATGACATCAAGGACAACAACCCGAATGGTGACCCTCTCGATGGCAACAAGCCACGGATCGATGAGGCAACAGATACGAATATCGTGACCGATGTCCGGCTGAAACGGACGGTCCGGGATTACCTGCGTGATTTCAGGGGACAGACGATACTGGTCGAACAGATCGAACACGAGGACGGGTCCATCGAGACGGGAAAAGAGCGGGCCATGGATTTCATGGAGGAGCCTGCAGAAAAGGCTGCAGGCAAGAGCAAGAAGGAAGGGGTCCGCGCCGTCGAAGAAATCGTCCGGCGCAACGTTCTGGCCAACTGTGTGGACGCCCGCCTGTTCGGCTGCACACTGCCGCTTGATGCAGGCTCCGTCACGCTGACCGGTCCCGTGCAGTTCCGCATGGGCCGCTCCCTGAACAAGGTAGAACTGACCCGGATCAAAGGCACTGGTGCGTTCGCCTCTCAGACAGGCAACGAGCAGAACACGTTCCGGGAGGAGTACGTTCTTCCATACTCCTTCATCGCCTTCTACGGGCTTGCCAACGAAAACGCGGCGAAGGATACCGGAATGACGACAGACGACCTCGCTCTCCTCTACGATGGTCTGTGGAACGGAACCCGAAACCTGATCTCTCGCAGCAAAATCGGGCAGACGCCGCGCCTCCTGCTCGCAGTGACATACAAGGAACACAATTACCACATTGGGGACCTTGACAAGGCTCTGGCGCTGAGGCCCCGAGGGGAAATCAAGGAGGAGCAGTTCAGAGATGTTGCCGACTTCTCACTGGACGCAGGCGACCTCCTCGATCTGTTCCGTGGGCACGCCGACAGGATTCAGAGCATTGCCGTGCGGAGTGACCCTCGGCTTGCCTTCTGTGCCAGGGAACGTGAGCTCGGCAGCGACCTGGGGACAGAGCTGCACAACCTGGGCCTTACGGTCGAGCCATTCCAGGGACTGTAATATGGCAGGCATCCAGACGGAAACTGCGCTGGTCGTTGACGTCTGGAGCGACTATGCGCATTTCCGCAAACCATACACCACATCGAGCCCACTGACCTTTGCCTTCCCGCCGCGGACAGCGCTGGCGGGGCTCGTTGCCGCATTTGCAGGACTTGGCAAGGGAGAATACCTTGAGCACTTCACTCGCGACCGCGCCCGCCATGCTGTCGCCCTCAGGACTGGAAATACAGGTGTCGGCAAGACGCGCATTCCTGAGAACTTCATCGACACCAAGAGCAGCGGCAGCTACCGGATGAACAAGATCCGGAACCGGACTCAGATCAACCTCGAGGTCGTCTATGCGCCACGCTATCGCATCTTCATCCAGCACATGGAACCAGCCGTGATGGCCATCCTGCGTGAGAATCTTTCCCGCCACGAAACCGTCTACACGCCCTACCTCGGCATTTCCGAATTCATCGCAGGGTTTGCCTTTGTGGGGGAGTTCGTCTGCAGACAGTTGGATGACGTCACGGAGCCAGTTCCGCTCGCCTCAGTGATCCCCCTTGAGTGCATTCATACGGAGAGTGTCATCTTTGAAGCAGGCGAGAGCGGCAGCAATGAGTATCTCAGGGAGCGAGTTCCCGGAGAAATGAAACCGGAGCGCATCACAACATCATATGACGAGGTACTCTATGAGCGGCATGGGCATCCTGTTCACGCCATCCCGAAGGCGGGCATGGCGGCGACTGTCGACCTGCCGGACCCTGTGACCATCGTCTGGCTTTAGGCCCGTGCAACAGGAGCTTTATTCGCATCCTGGCAAACCGCTGCTGCAACACCTGAGGGCGGTTGCCAGGATGGCACAGTCAGAGGTTGAGGCCATTCCCTGGACAGACGACCGTCTCGGCGCAACAGTCAGGGAGGTGGCTGGCATCCTTGGGCTGTATCATGACGTCGGCAAGGGCACGACCTACTTTCAGGACTATCTGGCATGGAAGGTGGCGGAGGAGGCTGGCATCCACCGGCCTCCTCTCGGTTTCCAGGAATCCCTCAAGAATCATGCGATGCTCTCGGCCGTTGCGGCATTTCTCGCTTTGCGCAAATACCTCACGACAGCCCCGTGGGGAACGCCTGACCAGCGCAGAGTGCTGGCCGCCACAGGTTTTTACGTCGTCCGCCAGCACCATCAGAGTCTCGAGGACAATCTCATGAGCGCGCTGTCGCTTGAAGACTCGAAGCACATCCTGCACAGCCAGATAGCTCATCTTGATGTCGCCTGCTTCTCAACCCTGCCATGGTGGGACGATGTGGTGACACAGTTGCGCAGTCCGGACCTGTGGAGCGACGACGGAGAGGTGGTGCCGCTGCTGGAATCCTCGGATGACCTCCTGGGTTGGCATCCCGACGATTCTGGCGATCCGACCATGTTCATCATCGCACTCGTTCTCTTCTCGGTCCTGCTTGAGGGGGACAAGCTGGATGCTTCGGAAACGGGGCTGCCGGAGCGCCGCAGAGTCGGGCTGGACACAGTCGATGCGTTCCGTGCCAGGCACTTCGGGGCGCCCGCTCAACCCATCGACAGTCTGCGGGAATGGGCGTACCAGACCGCCGTCAAGGACGGCAGGGAAGGGGGCGGGCACCACGTCTGTGCCCTCTCCCTTCCGACAGGCTCGGGAAAGACACTGGCCGCCCTGGGCTGGGCGCTCGCCCTTCGTGAAGGGCTTGCACAGAATCGCAAGACTCCTCCCCGCATTATCTACGCTCTTCCCTTCATCTCCATCGTTGACCAGAACTACGATGTATTCAGGAAAGCGCTGATGGCGAACGGCCAGGAGCCGTCTTCGGATATCCTCCTCGAACACACCCACCTGAGCAGCACGAAGTACAGAGATGATGAGGATGCCTGCGTGCGCACGGCCGGCCAGCAGGAACTTCTGATAGAAGGATGGGAATCTGAGATTGTTGTCACCACCTTTGTTCAACTGTTCGAAACCCTGTTCTCCGGCAACAACCGGATGACTCGGAGATTCTCGCACATTGCGGGTGCTATCGTCATTCTTGATGAGGTTCAGGCATATCCACCCGAGTACTGGGCGCTCTTCCAGAAGGTGGCTGAAACGCTGGGATCCCTTACGGGAACATACTTTCTGCTTTGCACTGCAACACAGCCCCTCATCTTTGATGCACCCCACGAAGTTGTTTCACCTCCATACCCGGTCCCTGCAGCAACCTATCGGACAGAGATCTCGTGGCAGGCGCAGGAGTCCATGCCCCTGGACGACTTCGTGGCTAGAGTTGTCGATGATCACGCCCGCCACCGTGGCAGGACCCTCGTGGTTCTCGACACGATTGGCTGTGCAGAGGAAGTGCTGCAGCGCATTCACAGCGAAGATTCCGCGGAACCAATTGTGTTTCTGTCAAGTTATCTATGCCCAGTCGACCGGCTGGCAAGGATTTCTGGTCTGCGCAGCGGACAACCGAGAGATGCCTACGTTGTCACCACCCAGCTGGTGGAAGCTGGCGTCGACATCGACTGCAACGCTGCATGGCGGGACATGGCGCCTCTCGACTCAATTGTGCAGGTAGCGGGGCGCGTAAACCGCAGTGGGCTGCGCGGCACGGAACGCATAACGGTGGTAAGCCTCCAGAATGAACATGGCAAGAGATATTCGAGTTTCATCTATGGCGATTTGCTCCTGGAGGCCACCAGGGCGGTCTTCGCCGACATGCCGGACATCGTTGAAGAATCCAGTTATCCCCGCCTGGCCAGCGCCTACTACGCGGCTATCAAGAAGGGCAAGAGCAATGACAAGGCGAAGACAGCGTTGCAGGGGTTTTCGTCCCTCGATTTCAGTACCTGTGGCAGTGTTCCTCTCATACGCGAAGACCAGCCGCGTGTCAGCGTGTTTGTCGAGCGCAATCCGGAAGCGACTGTCGTGCTTACGGGCTATCAGGAGTGCCGGGCACTGAAGAACCCATGGGAACGGCATGAACGCTGGCTGAGCATCAAGGCCGGCTTTCTTCGGTTCGTCATCAATGTTCCGGTGCGGCTGCTGAACGAGACTGGTCTGCCAGAGCTTGAAGGCTCCGAGGCGTTCTATCTGCTGCCATCCGACCAGCTGGCCCAGTTCTACCGCGATGACACTGGCTTTACGCCAGGGGATGCCTCGGCTCGTATCTGGTAGCGATGCCCGACCACGTGACAGGAACGCTGATCTGGTACTGGTTCATCTGCAAACGAGAAGTGTGGCTCATGGCGCATGAGTTGAATCCGCGCGAGGACTTTGAGAAGCTGCAGCTCGGCCGTCTGGTGCACGAGGAAGCCTACAGGCGCGATACCAAGGAAGTCGTCATCGGAAACGTGCGGCTTGACCTCATTCGTGAGAAGGAAGGGCGCATCCTCGTCGGAGAGGTGAAGAAGTCAAACAGTTTTGTCGAGCCGGAGATCATGCAACTGGCCTTTTACCTGCGAGAACTCCGCAAACTGGGCATAGAGGCCGACGGGCAGCTGATGTTCCCGACAGAACGGCGCAAGCTGTCGGTTGAACTTACACGCGAGAACGAACAGAAACTGGATACAGCAATCGCTGAGATTGAGCGCATCATGTCCGCGCAAAGGCCACCGCCCTTTGAGCGGAACCACTTCTGCAGTCAATGCGCGTACCTGGAATTCTGCGCTTCCTGAGGAGCACAAATGAGTGAGCGGACAATCTACATTTTCAGTGATGGTGAGCTGAAGCGCAAGGACAACACCATTTACCTTGAGACGCTCGACGGCAAACGTCGCTTTGTGCCAGTAGAAACCACACGCGAAATTAACGTCTTCGGGGAGGTCACCCTCAACAAGCGTGCGCTGGAGTACTTCTCCCAGCAGGAGATTCTGGTGCACTTCTTCAATCACTACGGGTACTACGTTGGGTCGTTCTATCCCCGCGAGCACTACAACTCAGGCGAGGTCACGCTGCAGCAGTGCGCCTGTTATCTTGATCCACAGCGACGCCTGGACCTGGCGAGGCGCCTCGTGTCAGGGAGCCTTGTCAACATTCTCAAAGTCCTGGCCTACTATCGCAACAAGGGCGTTGCGGTGCAGGATCAGGAGGCAGCCATTCAGTCCTATCTTGAGGCTGTTCCCGCTGTCAGAACAATCGATGAGCTCCTTGCCATGGAGGGAAATGGCCGGCAGACATACTATCAGGCGTTTGACGCCATCATTTCTTCAGAGGACTTTGGCTTTGACAATCGTACGCGGCGCCCGCCCCAGAATCGCCTCAATGCCCTCATCAGTTTTGGCAATTCCTGTCTGTACACCGTTGTTCTCAGCGAAACCTACAAGACGCACCTGGATCCACGTATCGGCTACGTGCACACGACCAATGAACGCCGTTTTACCCTGAACCTGGATGTCGCCGACCTGTTCAAGCCCCTGATCGTGGACCGCACCATCTTTTCCCTGCTCAACCGCCACGTCGTGCGTGCAGAGCATTTTGCCGAGCAGGCAGGCGGAATCTACATGACCGAGGCCGGGTCCCGGATCTTCGTCGAGGAATTCGACGGCAAACTGGCAACAACAATCCAGCACCGGGAGCTCAAGCGCAACGTCTCATATCGTGAGCTGGTCAGACTGGAGCTGTACAAGATCGAGAAGCACATTCTTGGCGACAAGGAATACGAACCGTTTGTCGCCCGATGGTAACCAGTAATGTACATCATCATGGTGTACGACGTAAACGAGAAGCGTGTGAACAGAGTGCTCAAGACCGGGAGACGGTATTTGAACTGGGTCCAGAACTCCGTGCTCGAGGGAGAACTGACGGACGCACAGTACGCACGATTAAAAGCCGATGTGCGCAAGCGCATTGACCAGGACGAGGATTGTGTCCTGTTTTACGTTATGAGGACAGATCGTTATACTACTCGTGAACTCCTTGGACAGCAGAAGGGGGATCCTCTTTCAACTGTCCTGTGACATGCGCAGTGTCGTCGACCATCGGTTGCGTCGAAACGCTCGCGGGTCGACGACATGTGACACGGCACTTTGACAACTGATGCAAACTGATGAGATCGCGTTCTGCTGCTCCTTGGTGAATTCGATTTCCTGGCGTGTCAGTCTTGCGCAACGGGCAGAACTGGACACAATATCAACGGGTTCAGCAAGTTCCTATGAGGGATTGAAACAATCGATGTCACCCAAGACGATAACTCCCGCCCCAGTTCAGCAAGTTCCTATGAGGGATTGAAACCAGCACGTCATGCAGCAGGGGCGGGCGGTTTTGGGTCGTTCAGCAAGTTCCTATGAGGGATTGAAACACCTTCGACGGGTCTTCCGAGGAGTGGACCGGTGAGCGTTCAGCAAGTTCCTATGAGGGATTGAAACACAAGAAATTCGATGTGGTGACAATGACGTTATGTGGGTTCAGCAAGTTCCTATGAGGGATTGAAACGCACATGGTGGGGACAACTGCTTCCTACGAGACTTGAGTTCAGCAAGTTCCTATGAGGGATTGAAACTGTATGCGGTGGACCGTGCTAACCTGGAGTGGGAAGCGTTCAGCAAGTTCCT
>DAONFE010000031.1:0-11764 GCA_035403525.1 Candidatus Cryosericum sp. | reverse complement strand
GCAGGGCGAACAGCATGGCAAGGGCCATGCCTCCCCAGAGTCCGAACCGGGCCGTCACCATCGAGGAACCCATGATGAGCAGGGTGTAGCCCAGGTAGGAACCCAGGGCGAAGAGGTCACCATGAGCAAAGTTGATGAGTTTCATGACGCCGTACACCATTGAATAGCCCAGCGCCACCAGCGCATAGAACGAGCCAATGGTGAGGCCGTTGATTACCTGTTCAAGAAACGTGGCCATGGTGACCTCTCTTTAATCAGGATTCAGTGCGGAACACTACTCAGGGCGTACGACGTACTTGCCGTCGGCGGTAACCTCGTACATCTTGTACGGGACATCTTTCCGGTCGCCTCTGTCTGTGAACAGGATGGGACCGGTCACGCCCTCGACGTTGGTCATGTTGGTGTGCATGGCATTCGCGATGGCGTCCGCCTCCAGTGAGTTGGCGTTCTTGATGGCGCCGACGATGGCGTACAGGCCATCAGCTGCGTACACTGGCCACGGGCTGGATGGCAGGTCACCGTACTTCTGCTTGTAGAGGGTACGGAACTGGTCTGCGATGCTGGTTGTGATGTCGCCGATCAGCGGCTCCTGCGTCATGAGGGCGCCCTTTGCCACGCTGATGCCGGCAATCTTGATGAAGTCATCGTTGATAGCGGCGTTCCCGCCCACAAACGGACAGGTCAGCCCTGCGTCCCGTGCCTGACGGATGAGCAGACCAGCTTCGGTGTAGTAACCGGTGTAGTACCACACGTCCGGGTTCGTATTGCGGAGCTTGGTGACGGCTGCCGAAAAGTCCTTTTCTCCAGGCGTGATAGCATCGAAGTAGACAATCGTGCACTTTCCGGCGTCTATGTAGGGCTGCAGCGCCAGCTGTGCCTGGTCGGCTACGCCTTTGGCGAAGGTGCTGTTGTCGTGCATGATGGCGATGCGCTTCGCGCCCATCGTCTCTACGGCGTACTTTGCGAAGAACAGACCCTGAGCATCATCGCGCCCGCAGGTCCGGAAGAAGTACGTGCGCTGCTTATCCATCGTCAGACTGATGGCGGTGCAGCCGTACCCCACGGAGACCATCTTGCTCTTCTCGTAAATGTCGGCGGCGGGCTCGGTGACCGAGGAACCGTAGCTGCCGATAACGGCAACGACCTTCTGGGAAACTGCCTTCTGTGCTGCGATAGCGCTGTCCTTGGGGTTGGAACCGTCGTCCACGACGGTAACCTCAATCTGACGCCCCAGGACACCCCCTGCGTTGTTGATGAGCTCCTTTGCCACTTCGACCGACTGTTTCGCCATTTGACCTTCATATGCGTAATCACCGGTGATGGGGGCCTGCAGGGCAATCTGGATGGGTCCGGTCTCTCCCGTGTTCTGTTTGGAGCACCCTGACAGCACGAGTACCACTGCAAGCATACAGACCAGCAGAACCGATACGGACTTTCTCATTCTCTTACCTCCCAATTCTCGCGCAAATGTAATGCCTGACAACGTGCCAGCACGAGCCTTTTCGGCAGAGTCCGTCATGCGATGATATACCAGCAATCCCTTTTCCTTCGTAGTGCTGCTTCCCTGTCCCGTGGTTCTACCCCATGTTGATGAATGTCCCAGAAATTGCAATATCCCTTGTCAAGGCCTGTCCCATCAGTGACACGGTTGCGGCGGGAACCAGGGATGGCATCCTGCTTTGCGGGCTGAACATGGCAGCAGGGTGTCGTTTTTTTCACGTGCGTGTGGTAAAAAAAGGGGTGCCCCCTATACTGCAACCGTACGGAAGAAATCTGCGTCGGAGAGGTGAAAACGGTGGAAGACAATCGTATCGCCACGCATCCGATCCTTGCGTGGAGCCGGGGCACCCCGGTGCACGTCACGTACGACGGTCAGCAGATTCCCGCCTATCCCCAGGAAACTGTCGCCATGGCCCTGTACGCCTCGGGAGTGAAGCAGTACAGCACGTCCTCCCGGTTCTATCACCCCAGGGGAATGTTCTGTGCCATCGGCAAGTGTTCCTCCTGCATGATGCGCGTCGATGGCATTCCAAACACACGGACCTGCGTCCTGCAGGTGCGTGATGGCATGGAAGTGGAAACGCAGCATGGCGACGGCAGGTTTCCCGACGTCCAGGCGCCCATGGGAGGCGTTGCCGAGAAGGATGCCGAAGTGCTTGTCATCGGCGGAGGGCCGGCAGGCCTGGAAGCGGCGTTGTGGGCCGCCAGAGCGGGAGCGCGCGTGACTCTGCTGGACCAGAATCCCCAGCTGGGCGGCCAGCTCATCAAACAGACGCACAAATTCTTCGGCTCAGCAAAGGAGAACGCTGGAACCCGCGGCATCACCATTGCAAAACAGCTTGTGCAGGAAGTGGCCGCCACGCCGGCTATCGAAGTCTATCAGGGGTTCACGGCGTTCGGCTGGTACCAGGGCGCTGTCTGCGCGGCAGACCAGCAGCGTGCCGTTCTCTTCCATCCGCGCAAGGTCATCGTTGCAACGGGTGCTGCTGAGAAAATGCTGATGTTCAAGAACAACGACCTTCCGGGTGTCTTCGGGGCTGGCGCCGCACAGACGCTCATGAATGTCTACGGTATCAGGCCCGGCAACAGGGTGCTCATGGTCGGGGCTGGCAACGTAGGACTCATCGTGAGCTATCAGCTGATGCAGGCAGGCATCGAGGTGGCGGCGGTCATTGAAGGCGCGCCGAAGGTCGGCGGTTACCTGGTCCACGCCAGCAAGATAGCCCGGAACGGCGTGCATATCATGACGCGGCACACAGTGCTTGAGGCGGTCGGCACCGACCATGTGGAGGCTGCCATCATCGCGGAAGTGGATGACCGCTGGCAGCCCATCCCGGGGACAGAAGAGCGTATTGCGTGCGACACCATCTGTCTGTCCGCGGGACTGAAACCGTCCACCGAGCTGCTGGAACAGGCAAAGGTCGACCTTGCCTACACCGGCGAGCTGGGCGGATGGGTCGCCAAGCGCAACTGGGCCATGCGGACCAGCAATCCTGACCTCTTCGCAGCAGGCGACGCCTCTGGAGTCGAGGAAGCGTCAACCGCGATGATGGAAGGAAAGATTGCGGGACTCCAGGCCGCCTATGACCTTGGATACACTGGCATTCCCGTCGAGGAGCAGAAGGAGACACGCCGCAATCTTGACGACCTGCGTGCGGGGCCATTCGGTGCAAAGATCTGTATTGGACTCAAATGTGTCGAGGTGCTGGAATGAGCCACTTTGAAACAGGAATCATCGACGCCCTCTATCTCCGCGAAAATGGCTTCCTGCCCTCCGAGGAACGGCAGCGGAAGGGCCCGGTCGCCGTCATCGAGTGCATCCAGGAAATCCCCTGCAACCCCTGCGTCGGGGCGTGTCAATTTGACGCCATCCACATGGAGGGTATCAACGGCATCCCGCACGTCGACTTTGCAAAATGCACAGGTTGCATGAGCTGCCTCAAGGTCTGTCCCGGTCTGGCAATCTTCATTCAGGACAGGTCGAGGGCAAAGCCGTCCGTCATCGTTCCCTACGAGTACCTGCCACTCCCTGTGAAAGGTGGCACGGTCACCCTTCTGGGGCGTGACGGAGCAGCGCTGGGGACAGGCACTGTCCGCTTTGTGCTGGCCGCGGACAAGGTGAGTCGGTCATCGCTTGTCTCTGTGGAGTTCGACGACCCTGCTCTGTGCGAGCAGGTGCGCAACATCAGGGTGGGGTGAGTCCATGACAAAGGAAGACGAGAAGGTGCTAGTGTGCCGGTGTGAGGATATCCCGATGGAGGAGATTCGGGAGGCTATCCACCAGGGCTACGCGGATTTGGAGTCGCTGAAGCGGTACGTCAAGTTCGGACTGGGTCCCTGTCAGGGAAAGACCTGCATCCTGCTGGCTGCGCAGATCCTTGCACGCGAGACGGGGCAGACGCTGGATCAGGTCATGACGCCGACGACGCGTCCGCCGGTGGACCCGGTGCCCCTTGGCTTCTTTGTAAAGGGGCTGGAGGCAGACCATGAGAAGTAGCTACGACTGCGTCATCATTGGCGGCGGCATCTCCGGTCTGGCCATCGCGTATGAACTTGGAAAGAGAGGCTACAAGGACGTCGCGGTCCTGGAAGACAGCTACCTGGGCAGTGGTTCGACGGGTCGGTGCGGCTCCGGCATCCGAGCCCAGTTCACCGGGCCGGACCAGATTACGCTGCTGCGTGAGGCTGAGACCATCTGGGCACAGCTCTCCGATGAGCTGGAGTATGACATCCGCTTCAAGGCGTGCGGGTATCTGTTCCTGTGGGACACGCCCGAGGCGGTGGAACAGGCAAAGCGCAACGTGGCTTTCCAGAACCAGCACGGGGTCATGAGCCGTATGGTGGACCGTCAGGAGGCCAAGGAACTTTGTCCTGCGCTGGACACGAACACCTTCCTGGCCGGGCAATGGCACGACAAGGATGGCATGGCGTTTCCCTTCGACACCGTGACCGGATACGCTCAGGCCGCCAAACGACATGGTGTCGACATCATGACAGGGGTTCACGTGTTCCAGCTGGAGTCGCCGGCAAGCCACTCCTTTGTGGTGCACACGACGCAGGGCAACGTGGAAACGAGGAACGTCGTCAACGCGGCGGGGCCCAGTTCCAAATCGATTGCAGCCATGCTGGGCGTCGACCTCCCGTATCGGCTGGACCGGCACCAGATCATGGCTACCGAACCGCTGGAGCAGTTTCTTGGCCCGATGCTGGTCAAGGGGGCACTCTACTATCTCCAGACGTACCGCGGCAATATCGTCGGCGGAACAGACACCGGTGACAAGAACGCGACCAGTGTGGATTCGACGTTCGACTTTGTTACCAAGTTCGCGCGCGAGGCCTGCGAAATCGTGCCGCGCCTTGCCGGCGTCAAGATGATGCGCCAGTGGGCGGGGTACTACGTCGTCTCACCGGATGCTCATCCCGTGCTGGGACCAGTTGACGAGGTACCGGGCTTTTTCCAGGCAAATGGCTATTCGGGGCATGGCTTTATGATGGGGCCCATCGTCGGCAGGCTGCTGGCCGAGTATATCGCGGACGGCAAGCCCAGCATCGACATTGAGCACTACAATTACCGCCGCTTCGCGCGCGGGGAGCTGCTGACAGAAAAGGCGGTCATCGGGTAGGAGCATCGCACATGGTAATGGCACGAGTGGTGGTATTCCGTGGGTGGCAGCACTGCCAGCTGCTGACAAACGGAACGGTCGAAGTGATTGTGACGACCGACGTCGGGCCGCGGGTGGTCCGGTACGGGCTGGCCGGCGGACCTAATGTCCTGTGCGAGGTGCATGAGGAGGACGGCCTCACGGGGGGCGACACGTGGCACACCTTCGGTGGTCACCGGCTGTGGCATGCGCCCGAGGCCAGCCCGCGGTCGTATCAGCCTGATGGGAGGCCGGTGGCGTATGAGGTGCGTGGGGACGCCATTCTCCTGCGTCAGGACGTCGAAGCGGCTACCGGTATCCAGAAAGAACTGGAAGTCACACTGGCAGATGCTGGCACCGAGGTGACCGTGCTGCACCGGCTGACAAACTGTGGGCTGTGGCCTGTCCGGCTGGCAGCCTGGGGCATCACCGTCATGGCACCGGGAGGCTTTGCGGTGTTTCCTCAGACCATGCGGGACAGTAAGCTCCTGCCGAACCGGTGCGTCGCCCTGTGGCCCTACGCCCGCATGGACGACTCGCGTGCACACTGGGGAAGACGCTTTGTGGCCCTGCATCAGGACCCAGCGGTGAAGGCGCCATTCAAGCTGGGTGTCACCAACGAGGCAGGATGGGCGGCCTACATCAACGAGGGCACGGTCTTTGTGGAACGCTTCCCCTGGGTGGCAGGGGCCGAGTACCCCGACTTCGGCGTGAACTGCGAGAGTTACACGACAGACTTCATGCTCGAAATGGAAACGCTTTCTCCGCTGCAGACACTGCAGCCGGGACAATCGCTGGAGCATACCGAGTCCTGGCAGCTGTTTACCGGCGTCCGGCTATCGGCCGGATCCAGTGAGGACGAAGTTGCCTCGCTTCTCCGGGAGAGCTGCGCTCTTCAGACGGGCTAGACACGGAGTTGCGGCGGCACGAATGCCTGCGCTGGGAACGACTAACGCAATAACGGGAGGGCCTACGCACGGCTCTCCCGTCTTCTGTTGCAGAGGAGGAGCCCACAGACTCCGCAGCTGCAGCTGCAGTATCCTGCAAGTGTCCCCCGTCCTGCACGTATTAGACAGCTGAGGAAGGCAAAAAGTTCAGGGCATCGGTTCACTGCCCTGCGCGCAGCGTGATGGGAATGTCGACGATGTCCTGAGGACTGCCGTCCTTCATGCTGGCAATGAAGATTCTCAGTGTCCCCTTGCCTTGGGGCTCGGGCTCGCCTGCCGGTTCCACGAGGGTCAGCAGCTGGTCAAAGGTGCCGAACTCCGGCGCACCCGCGGAGGTCATGAACCCGCCTTCGCCCAGGGAAATGGTCGTGCCCGAGGGAGACACAAACGACGCCTGCCAGCTGACGGTGGCCTCGAAGGCCCGGGCAGTCCCGGTCGTGTGGATGCTGCCTGTCCACGAACCATCAGTCTGCCGTGTCATCGTGACCGTCTCGCCAGCACGAGGGAGCGTGACGTTCACGTTGCCCTCGGCCGACGTCAGCGGGCCTGACGTGCACCCAGCGGCGCCCGCGAGCGCGAGCAGCAATACAAGAAGCAACGCTATCCTTTTGTTCATGGGCATCACCACCTCCGGCCGAGTATAGCACGAATGAAAAGACTTGACAGAGGGCTGAGGGCAAGCGCCGTGGTCATACCGGAAAACAGGTGTGCCGGCAGGTCAGAAGGGCCTGCCGGCATTGAGAAGAGGAAAAAAGGGGAAGGGGTTGTTACGGAAGTCTCGCGAGAAGGGATTGCAGGAAGGCGAGCTTCATGTTCGCATCCGCAACCAGCAGGTCAAGACGGGCAGAGAACTGGTTCAGGGCAGCGGTGCGAATGCTCTTTGCGAACGCGTCTCTGGCCGAACGTGCAGCCTTGATCTGTGCTTTGAGTGCGTCAATTGTCGCCTGTGGGGCCTTGGCCTTGCGCAGCTGCAGCAACTGGCGTTCCAGAGAACGAATGGATGTATCCATCGCTTCCAGCTGCTGGCGTTCCGCCTCAGTCAGCATCAGCCCATGGGAAATCTGACGATGCACGGAATACCGCTCCGCCGTCTTGAGATCTGCCGTATATGGCGTCAGGTCCTTGCCTGCCGCACGTGCGGCCTTCACCTTGGCACGGATTGCCTTCTCGGTTTCCGCGATCTGCTTGTACAGGTTCTTGAGGAGCTCCAGCTTTGCCTTGTCGGCATCCGTGAGCTTTCCTCTGGCTGCGGCAACTGCCTGGGCAGACGCACCGGACTGCCCTGCTGACGCGGCCGGAACTGCCACAAACAGGCCTGCAGCAACGATCATCGCAAGCATCACTGCTACTGCTCGACGTATTGTTCTCATGGTTCCTCCTATCCACGTGTCTTCCGAACGTCTATTAGACTGTGAAGGGGTCACTGTTGTTCCCGGCTGCCGTGAATCCCGGCTGGCATGCGCCCTGCGTCCATGCGAGCGCTGCCGTCATCCGTATGCTACACTGTTTGTATGACAAGACATCGGAGAATCCTACGGACAGCAGGTGGTATTCTGGCAGTACTTCTGGCAATCGTCCTGCTTGGCGTTCCGCGCGAGTCCGCGGAGGCGCCCACGTATCCGCCCAGCGGAGCACACATTCCCGCCCGGCCGACTGCGCTTCAGCGTGACGCAGTTGCCCTTCGGGAGACCTGGCACCTGCCGGCGCTTGAGCTCTGCGTTGTCGACGCTGATGGTATCGTCGACCTCGCAAGCACGGGTGTACGCAAAGCAGGGAGTACCGCTGCGGTCACGTCTGGCGACCTCTTTCACCTGGGGTCGATGACCAAGGCAATGACGGCGACGATGCTCGCAACGCTGGTGGACGAGGGACAGCTCAGCTGGGACATGACCATGGTTCAGGCCTTTCCGGCGGTTGCAGGCGTCATGGACAGCCGCTACCGGGACGTGACGCTCGAACAGCTGCTCACGCACACCTCCGGCCTGCCGCGGTACACGACGGACCCGGAGTGGCAGAGCATTCCGGCCTTCAGCGGAACGCCGGCGCAGCAACGGCAGGCCTTTGCACGCATGCTGCTGACGCGCCCGCCCATCGGTCCGGCAGGGGTATACCGCTACTCAAACGCCGGCTACAGCCTTGCTGCTGCCATTGCCGAGCGCGTGACGGGGGAGTCCTGGGAGGAGCTCATGCAGGAGCGTCTGTTCGGGCCTCTCGGCATCACTCCACACTACGGCTGGCCTCTCCTCACCAGTTCGGATGAGCCATGGGGACATCACATCAAGAACGCTGCGGTCATCCCGCATGACCCGGCAGACAACTACCGCGTGCCCACAGTGCTGGCCCCCGCCGGTGATGTCAGTCTGTCTATCCTGGACTACAGCATCTTCGCGCGCCTGCACCTGGCAGGGCTTGAGGGAGAGGACGGTGCCATCCTGTCTGCCGAGGCCATCCAGCGGCTGCACCAGCCGGTGCTGGCGTACAGCTGCGGATGGCACGAGGAGCTGGTGGACGGTGTCCAGACGAGCTGGCACCGTGGAACCTGTGATACGTTCGATACCTTTGTGTTCCTTCAACCCTCACGGGGCGTGGGCGTCATCGCCTTCACGAATGCAGACGGTGACGCTGCTGCGACGCTGGCGCTGTTTGGCGAGCTCTCGAACCTGGCTTCTATCTACCAGGGCAGGTGACGGGGGCCGGCGCTAGGAGTCCGGGGCTGCACCAGCGCGGCGCTGGTTCTGCAAGTAGTGGAGCAGGACCGCGACGTCGGCGGGGCGCACGCCGGACAGGCGCGACGCCTGGCCCAGCGTCTGCGGGCAGGCCGCCATCATGCGTTCCCGTCCCTCCTTTGAGAGGGACGGCACGAGAGCATAGTCCAGATCAGCCGGCACGGGGTAGCCATCCAGCCGCGCAAGGTCACTCACCTTGGCCATCTGATGGCGAATGTAGCCCTCATACTTGACCTCTGTCTCCAGCTCCTCCAGCAGTTCGTCATCGACCTCTGCAAACGCGGGGTCAAGCGCCACCAGGTCGGCACGGCCGAAATCCTGCCGCTTTAGCAGGGTTGCCAGCGCCGTCGGTGTCTGGATAGGCCCGATGTTCAGCTGGGAAAGCCGTGTCAGCGTTTCTGCATCCGGTTTGAGCACCCGCGCCGCCAGGACCTCCTTGAGATGGTCCAGCTGCTCCTGCTTCGTCACTACGCGCTGGTAGGCAACTTCATCAATGATGCCAAGTTCGTGCGCGATAGGGGTCAGCCGGAGGTCGGCATTGTCCTCGCGCAGCAGCAGGCGGTATTCGCAGTGGCTGGGCGTGATGCGGTACGGCTCGATGAGGTCCTTGGTGGTCAGATCGTCGACGAGCACCCCCAGGTACGCATCCGAGCGTTTCAGGACAAGCGGTTCACGGCCTTTCACCTTCTGGGCGGCGTTGATGCCAGCAAGAATGCCCTGCCCGGCCGCCTCGTCATAGCCGGTCGTGCCGTTGATCTGGCCAGCGAGGAACAGACCTTCGACGCGCTTGGTCTCGAGCGACAGCTTGCATTCCTTCGGGTTGACGTAGTCATAAGCGATAGCATAGGCGGGGCGCATCACCTCGACATGCTCCATGCCCGGAATCGTCCGCAGGATTTCCTCCTGCATGGGGAGGGGCACGCTCATGTACATGCCCTGCACATACATCTCATTCGTGTGGCGTCCCTCCTGCTCGAGGAACAGCTGGTGCCGCACCTTGTCTGGGTACCAGCGGACCTTCTCCTCGATGCTGGGGCACGTGCGCGGGCCGGTGTGCACCATCACGCCCATGACCGAGGGCGCAAGGTGCAAGTAGCGCCGCGTCACCGCGATGGTCTCCTCGTTTGTCCAGTTGAGCCAGCTTGGCAGCTGGCCCTCCCAAACCCGCGGCTTCGTGCGGAACGACCAGTGCAGCGGCATGCGGTCGCCCTCCTCGGGCTCGAACTTGGCAAGGTCGACGCTGCGCCTGTCGATGCGTGGCGTCGTGCCGGTATTGAAGCGCTGTATGTCGAAGCCCAGCTCGCGCAGCGAGGCGGACAAGCCGGTGCTCGCAAAGTCCCATGCCCGTCCTGCGGGGACGGCGATATCGCTGATGTGGACGACGCCGCCCAGGTAGGTGCCGGTCGTGAGGATGACCGTCTGCGCACTGTAGGCGACGTGAAAGTCTGTCACCACGCCTGTCACGCGGCCCGACTGCGTCGTCAGGCGTTCCACCCGCTCCTGCTTGAGCGTCAGCCTCGGCTGGTTCTCCAGGACCTCTTTCATGCTGGCGCTGTATTGCCACTTGTCGCACTGCGTGCGCACGCTCTGTACGGCGCGTCCCTTGGAGGTGTTGAGCAGCTTGATCTGCGTGAGCGCCCGCTCGGCGTTCAGCCCCATCTCGCCGCCCAGCGCGTCGACCTCCCGCACGACCTGCGCCTTGCCTGGTCCCCCGATGGCCGGGTTGCACGGCATCCACGCAATGCTGTCCAGAGACCCCGTCAGGACCAGCACCTGCAGGCCGGCCCGTGCCGCCGCGAGGGCCGCCTCGCACCCCGCGTGCCCGGCCCCCACTACAATGCAGTCGTACTTTCCGCCGCTCCGCAATGCTTCGTCTTGTGCGCTCATCTTCGGGTCTCCATAGTCAAGTCACTTCATGATAGCACGGCACGCCCGGACACCATGAGTGCCTGTATCGTTCCATCATCAATTGTGAATGCCCTTAGTGCCAGGCACTTAGGGCATTCACAATTGATGATCATGGAGGACAATCGTTCCAGGAGTGGCACCTGGACACGTTCAGTGACTTCACAATCGCTGTGTAACACAGGGAGTCGCTGCGTCGTAAACAAACTGAGCGTGGCCTCATGATTGTGGATACTCGTGGGTGCGCCACGGACAGTGGCAGGCCACGACAACGGCAGACAAAAGGAGGCGGTGTTGATCATGAACACAGTACTGCGTGCACTCTTATTGATTGCTGGTTTGCTCCAGGGAGTCGCGGGGATCTATTGCCTCGTCCATCCAGGCGTAACTCTTCTGTCGCTGTCACTGACGATAGGATTCCTGCTCCTGTTTTCTGGAATCGCAGGAATTGTCGAGTTCTCGAGAGTCTCTCGCCTTTCCTATCGACCGGGCTGGGTCCTGGTGACCTCGCTCCTTGACGTCGTGATGGCGTGCCTGCTTCTATTCACCCGCGCTTCTGTCGCGCTGGCAGCGGGACTGCCGTACATACTGGCTGCCTGGATGACGGTGCGGGGCATCTTTCTGACTGCTACTGCATTTGATTTGAAGACGATGCAGGATGCGTCCTGGTGGGTGGCCTTGCTGTTCGGCATCCTCTGTGTTGCGTTCGGCACTCTTTCCTTCTTCGACCCGGTTGTTGCCGCCGTGACGATCAGCGTTGCTGTTGGTATCGAACTGCTAGCCATGGCGATTGCGACGGTGGTGATCTGGTGGCACTGGGTACAGGCGCACCGTGCGCTGCGCAGGTATCAGCGCGCTGCGCGAGAGGACTGGGCCGCATTCTCGCGAGACTACCCCGAACAGGTCGATTTCATCCGGAGTATGCTCGACAGGGAGTTCCTGGACTGGTAGGGTTCCAGCGGCAGGGCGACAGCGTTGGGCGGAGGAGTGGCATCTGTCAATTGTGAATCCCCTAAGTGCCTGGCACTTAGGGGATTCACAATTG
>DAONFE010000030.1:0-11862 GCA_035403525.1 Candidatus Cryosericum sp. | reverse complement strand
AGGGAGCCTGGCGCATGTGGCGCGGCACTATGACGCAGACCATGGAGCGTTCAGGTATTCCAGGGCATTCGTGATATACTACCAATGGTTTGGTTTGCGGTCGCCGCGATCCTGCACGTGGGGGTGCTGGGGTTCGACAGATACGTGAGGTACAGGGTTGCAGGTAGAGGACGACAGTTGGCCTCTTTAATCATCTGTCACAAAAAACAAGCCAATACCAATTACGCTCTAGCTGCCTAAGCGCGGCTAGCGTCTCTCCGGACCGTCCATCCCTGGGTCCGGCAGGGGCGTGTGCACAGGGGTCTCGATGGCGGGGGTCGTTCCCGTTCCCTGCCGGAGAGTATCAAACGGGAAATCGCACAAGACCGGGCGTCGATTCCTGGTTGCGTGCTAAACCCTCCAGTCGACTAAACCTGTAGGAACACTGTAGTTAACGTATTTGGACGCGAGTTCAACTCTCGCCACCTCCACCATCAAACAGTACGTCTGCCCGCCGGCACCCCAGCCGGCGGGCTTCTTTATTCTCCCACGCGGGGTCACCGTCGTCATTTACAGATCATTCACGGATGCAGGTTGATGCCCGGGGACAATGCCCCATAATAAACGGCTCAATTGAACAGTGTTCAGTAAAAAGAGTTGCCGGAGGATCGCGGTGAAACGGACATTGCCAGGGTGCACTGGTGTGACAGAGTGGTCAGCAGGATTGCTCACTGAAGAAGGACCCTCAAAGCGGGCTGGGGTGAGGCAATGAAGAGGGCAGCCGCTTCACTCGATGAGGTTATCCAGCGCGCGATCGAGCTGATCAGCAGCGATGGCGTTTCATCCCTTACGATCCGTGGGCTATCTGAAGCGACTGGGGTCTCGGTCGGGACACTGTACAACTACTTCGGCGACAAGACGGGGCTGATCCTTCGGGTCATGGATGCCTTCTGGAAGTCCACGCTCAACGGGGACGTCGTCCAGGCTATCGCGAAACCGTTGGCGCTGCCCGACATGCTGGCAGAGATCTACGCGATTCTCCGCGAGCGCAGTTGTCTGTTCCATCACGACTTCATCAGCGACGTGCGCATGGTGGGGAGCCTGCCGGAAGGACATGCCTGTACCCGGGCGAACTACCTGATGGTCGTGCAACAGCGATTGCGCGACATGGTCCACAGGTTTCCGGAGTTCGCCGCGCGTGTCCAGGAGGAGGGAGTAGAGGATGAGTTTGTCCAGTTTATTATGGACAACTTCATGGCGCTGCTGAGCCGCAATGCGCCGGACGTGGGACTGCTCAGGGGTGTTGTCGGGGCATACGTGGCCAGTATGACGTCCGAGGCACAGGCACATGCTGTACATAGAGAAAAATAGGAGACAAGAATATGGCACGCATCATGGAATCGGTTTTTGACATTGCATATCTGGTTGTTGTCATCACGCTGGGGCTGACCTTGGTCAGACGATCCGGCCGCGACATGGAAACCCGCCTGGTCGGCATCATGGCGCTGGTACTGGGGATCGGCGACGCGTTTCACCTCCTTCCCCGCGTCTACGCCCTGAACGCCGGCGGTCCGGAAGCGCATGCTGCACTGCTGGGCGTGGGGAAGGCAGTCACGTCGGTGACGATGACTGTGTTCTACGTGATCCTCTATTCGGTCTGGAAGCGGCACTACCACGTGACTGCGTCGCGCCCGCTGGACATCGTGGTGGGTGGGCTCGCGGCTGCACGCATTGTCCTCTGTGCGTTTCCGCAGAACCAGTGGCTGGTCTACCAGCAGCCCCTCGACTGGGCCATCTATCGCAACATCCCGTTCGCCTTGCTGGGGATCGTGATGATTGTGCTCTTCTTCAGTCGCCGCAAGGCCGCGGAGGGACATGCATTCCGGTGGATGTGGCTGGCGATCCTGCTCTCCTTCGGCTTCTATGCGCCTGTCGTCCTCTGGGCCAATGTCAACGAGACCATTGGTATGCTCATGATCCCCAAGACCCTGGCCTACGTCTGGATGGTCTGGATGGGGTATCAGAACTTCCGGGAGCGTTCGCAGAACACCGCAACCAGCTGACGCCTTTCTCTACTGGTAGGTCTTGTAGAACGCCTTCAGGTTCGCTTTTCTCTCAGCAGGCCGGTCCGCCGATGCTCTGCACGCGATAGTGACTGCATGGCATGGTCCACAACGAGGTCCTGAACATGTTTGCCGGCAGTTACCGCCTGTCGGGCGGGGACATCGACCTTGCGGCTGCCAGTTCCCTGGCGGGGCAGGGGGCTGATGAGTCCGCCGGGACTTCACCCAGCGTCGGACCCGTGCAGCGCCTCATCAACTGGTACGTGAAGCGTCAGCAGTCACGGGAGGCTCGACGCTGAGGACGGACCAAGACTAGTCTGTCCCTGCTCGCAGGCCATGGTTGAAGCGGCACAGACAGGCCCATTTAGCCGGTTTCTGTTGTGCGCTCCCATACCGCCGCGGACCAGCAACAACAATATGAACACATCGTGAACCGGACAGAACAGCTTCGTGTCATGAGTTCATCCGTGTCCCAGGCATCTCTGAAATGAACACTTCCCAAGGATCTTCCGTCTAAGGGTGGAAGGAAGGTCCGGCATCAGCCGTGTCAGACTTTTTCCCTCGTTTGCGTTGTATATGCAGGAGGGCGATGCCGGATCCCACTGCCGGGGAGTGCGGCAGGCGAACGTAACGTGGAGGCTAACGCTAGTCCTGGTTCCCAAAGGAGGGTAAGCAATGTCCACGAAGTGTATCAGGATATCGATGTGTTTCTTTCTTGCGGTCTCTCTTGCGGTATTTTTCCCTGCCGGTATCCGTGGCTCTCAGCCGAATGTCAGCGAAGCCGTTGATACGACCCCGAACGCCGGCGAAGCGGTTGATACGACCCTTGCTTCCCTCGAAGCTCGCGCTGCGGCAGTCGGCATCGGTGTCCGTGTGGTCAATGGCGTGAGGGTGTTCCACACCAAGGACGGCCATGACCTGAGAATCAGTCAGATCATTGGTGCTGGCGAGGGCGTCATAGATGAAGGCGGCGAACTTGTTGCCATGAGGCAGGAACTTGAATGGCAACTTGGCCTTCCAGTTACTGGCGAGATCTACCGGGATGGCGAGATTCCCCAGAGCCCGGGTGAGCCCTAGGGGCGGGCAGACTGCTCCGTGGAAGCGAGTTCGACAGTGCTGCGGGTGGGAAAGGGGCCGACCCTTGCGGAAGATTCGTCCTATCGCGTTCTCTCAGTGAACCTGATGAAAGGGGAAAGAGGTGTGTGATATGGAAGGAAGAGGGAGAAGGGCAGGAGGGCGTCAGCACATGGCAGGAATGGTGAAGCGCCGAGCTCATTTCTGGCGGTCGTTCGTTGCCGTGTTCGTTGTTCTTTTCCTTTCCGGCTGTCAGGGGAATCGTGCGCCTGTCAATCTTCCGAAGAGCAATCCCACTGCAGACGTGGACGGTCTGGTCAAACTTCCGGAAAAGAATGTATGGACATACGTGAGAGACCGCGGCGATGTTTTTGGCGCCATTCCCCACGGCGGGACCGTTGAGGGTGGTACCTTCTACCAGGGAGGACCCGGTATCCTTGAGCTGGATATGCAGACGGGGAAGAAGATCCTGGACGTGAAGTGGCCTCCAGAGCACAAAGTCTACTGTGGCGAGGCTCCGATTGTCTGGCAGAACCGGCTTTACGATACCATAACGGAATTCGACACTCAAACCGCGTCCGCGAACCAGACGGTCGAATGGCTTGCCTGCCTCGATGCAGCGACGGGCAGCATTCTGTGGAAGAGCGATGTGATTGGTGCCGACGTGGCATTGGGTGGAAACCCGTTGCTCCTTGCAGGAAAACTTTATTGTCCGGCATATCTGCCGGATATCATAGACAGTACTGAGCCCGAACCTGATTTTCCTTCGGCTGTGGACATCTTTGACGCGAAGACCGGGCAGCTTACAGGACGCATACCTCTGCCGCATGGCTCATATCCCGAGGCCACCCAGCTCGTTTCAGACGGGGCATCCGTGTACGGGAGTGCCTTCTACGATGTTTCATGGGGTCATTGTCGCTCAAGCATCTTCCGATATGACCCATCAACGGACAAGACAGTGTGGTCAGTCAACTACCCGGTCCTGCCGAACGACCTCATCAATGCGACGTATGCACTTGCTGTGGACAACGGGACACTCATCGTCGTCTCTCGTGTGGAGGAATCATCCTACTATGCGGATGGTACGACCACAGACCTTAAGCCTGAGTACCATATGGCTGCTGCCTTTGATACTGCTGACGGTCACGAACTCTGGAGCAAGTCCGGCCTTATTTCCTCTGACACTCATCTCAAGAGTGACCAGAAGCCAGAGATTGCCACGCGTGATGGTCTTGCCTTCCTCAGCATCCAGGATGACGGAAGCCTGGTTGCTCTTGATGAGCGTACCGGGGAGGAGAAGTGGTCCTTCACGGTCGAGAAGTCCCGCATTGAGAGTGGCCCCTCCATCGATGGCACGCCATTCTACTGGTACTACAATCTCATTCCCATGGCGACAGCTAATCTCCTGTATGTGCGGGAGGGAGATTCAGCACTCCTTGCTGTCGATCCTGATACCGGGACAGAACTCTGGCGCAAGACGCTCCTCACGGACTACGAAATGTTCGAGGCCCGTGACACCATATCGGACGCCATTCCGGTAAGCGGCGGGATTCTTGTCATCACCTGCTCATGGGGTGGGGTCCGTACCCTGAAGCTCTGGCAGTAGTACAGAGGGTCCTCTCCCCCGCCCGTCAACCGGAGGTACGGAAGTCCGTACCTCCTCTTCAGCGGGTTGTCCAGGGTCGCGGTGCTGAACACGTGGTCGAAGGTGCAGCTCAGCGCATAGGCGGCGATACCTTTGCCCTGCGCTCCTGGCAACAGCTTTCGCATCTCGACACATCATACCAGCCGGCGAGACCTACCGCACCCATGACCGGCTGCGCGTCCATCACACCCCAACAAGGTTGCATTTGTCTCAAATCACTTGCCATTTGCCCGTAACGCGTCATAGTGTGGTGTTGCAGTTGCATCAGCATTCAACAAGCCGGATGGGGGCGGTGGATGGCACGGGCGAAAACAACCAAGAGCGGCACGACGGGAGCGAATCTCGGGTTTGAGGCCAAGTTGTGGGCAATGGCCGATGAGCTGCGCGGCAGCATGGATGCTGCCGAGTACAAGCATGTCGTCCTGGGTCTGATCTTCCTAAAGTACATCTCCGATCGGTTTGAGCAGTTGCATGGTCAGCTCGTGCGGGACGTCGCCGATCCCTCGAACGAGAACTACATTGCTGAACCGGACGAGCGCAACGACTTCGTCGAAGACCGCGATGCGTACACTGCTAAGAACGTGTTCTGGGTGCCGACCGAGGCGCGCTGGTCGAAGTTGCGCGCCATGGCGCATCAGCCCAGCATCGGCAAGGTGATCGATGACGCGATGGCGGAGATCGAGCACGAAAACCCCAAGCTGAAGGGGGTGCTGCCCAAGGACTACGCCCGCCCCGGTGTGGACAAGGATCGTCTCGGGCGCCTCATCGACTTGATGAGCACAGTTGGACTCAATGACACGGAACACGGTGCCACCGACGTCCTCGGCCGCGTGTATGAGTACTTTCTTGCGCAGTTTGCCAGCGCCGAAGGCAAGAAGGGCGGCGAGTTCTATACGCCGCGCTGCGTCGTCCGGACGCTGGTTGAAATGCTGGCACCCTACAGGGGGCGCGTCTATGACCCGTGCTGCGGCTCGGGTGGCATGTTCGTGCAGAGCGAGGAGTTCATTGAGGCGCATGGACACAAGGGCGACATCTCCGTCTACGGCCAGGAGCTCAACTACACGACATGGCGCCTTGCGCGCATGAACCTGGCGATCCGGGGCATCGAGGCCGACCTGGGGCAGCAGAACGCAGACAGCTTTCTGCACGATTTGCACCCCGACCTCAAGGCAGACTACGTTCTGGCCAACCCACCCTTCAATATGAGCCCGTGGGGCGGTGACCGCCTCAAGAGTGATCCGCGCTGGCAGTATGGCATTCCACCGGAGGGCAACGCCAACTACGCGTGGATCCAGCACTTCATCTACCACCTTGCGCCACACGGCGAGGCAGGGTTCGTGCTTGCCAACGGCAGCATGTCAACCAACACATCAGGCGAGGGCGAAATCCGGCGTCACCTGATCGAGGCCGACGTGGTCGACTGCATGGTCGCCATGCCGGGGCAGCTGTTCTACTCCACGCAGATTCCCGTATGCCTCTGGTTTGTAACGCGCTTCAAAGGCAGCAACCGCTTTCACGAGCGCCGTGGGCGCATCCTGTTCATCGACGCCCGCAAGCTGGGCACCATGGTGGATCGCACCCACAAGGAGCTGAGCCCCGAGGACATCCAGCGGATCGCAGGGACGTATCACGCGTGGCGCGGTGATCCCAATGCAGACGAGTACCAGGATGTTGCCGGGTTCTGCAAGAGCGCGACGCTGGACGAGGTCGCAGCCAACGGCTACGTGCTGACACCGGGCCGTTATGTGGGCGCTGAGGATGTCGAAGACGATGGCGAACCTTTCGACCAAATAATGCAGCAGCTTGCTGCACAATTGAGCAAGCAGATGGAGGAGTCCCGCAAGCTGGACGACGAGATCAAGAAGAACTTGAAAGGATTGGGCTATGACCTTTGATCCTCGTGTTCCATACAACGACCTTCCACCCTTGCCACCGGCAGGGAACGTTGAAACGGGAGCGGTGCTGAAGAAGGCTATCGGCGCCGCCCGTGCACTGGCAGAGCTCAAAGGACTGGGGCAGACGATACCCAATCAGGCGATGCTTGTCGACTCGCTGATACTGCAGGAGGCCAAGGACAGTTCTGCAATCGAGAATGTCTTCACGACCAACGATGTGCTCTTCCGTTCCTATGCTGCCAAGACCGCTCGCATTGACCCTGCGACCAAGGAAGTGCTGCGGTATCGTGAAGCGCTGTGGAATGGGTTTGAATCCCTCAAGGCTCGACAGGTGTTGTCAACAAATCTCCTGGTCAGGATCGTGCAGACCATCAAGGAAAGCGATGCCGGTATCCGCAACGTTCCTGGAACCGTCATCGCAGACGGTCGGACGAGGGAGACCATCTACACACCACCGGAAGGCGAAGAACTGCTGCGGGACAAACTTGCCGATCTCGAGCGGTTTATGCATGCGGACGACGATGTGGAGCCGCTCGTCAAGCTCGCGTTGATTCACTATCAGTTTGAGGCGATCCATCCCTTCGCCGATGGCAACGGACGTACGGGCCGTGTGCTGGGGATTCTGTTCCTGACGTACAAGGGTCTGTTGGATTTGCCTGTCCTCTACCTCAGCCGGTACATCATCGAACACAAACAAGACTACTACGCCCTGTTGCGCAACGTGACCGAGAAGGGCGAGTGGGAACCTTGGATTCTCTACATGCTGGACGCGGTTGAACAGATGTCTGCCGTGACGCGCGACCGTATCCTGGCCATTCGTACTCTGATGGGACAGACAATGGAACAGGTGAAGAAGGAACTACCCAAGATCTACTCTAAGGAGCTGGTGGAGCTGCTGTTCCGGCAGCCGTATACCAAGGGACAGTTTGTAGTTGATGCTGGAATTGCCAAACGTCAGACGGCAGCAGAGTATCTCAAAGCGTTGGAGGGGATCGGAATACTGAAGGCACAGCGGGTCAACAAAGAAATGCTTTACTTGAATCAGGCGCTCTATGACTTGTTATCACATTGATATGTTGATTGATTCGACACGTTCATAATACGTGTCGACAAAACATGAAAGTATCGACACGAGAACGGCATGTGTCCACGATATCGACATGACATGAGCAAATCCTGGAGAAAAACAGCGTTGGCAAATGTTATCGATATCATCGATGGCGGAACGCCAAGAACCACCATAAGTGAGTATTGGCACGGCAGTATTCCCTGGCTCTCGGTGTCTGATTTCAACTTAGGATACCGATGGGTAAACTCTGCAGCGAAATCGATAACACAGCTCGGTGTTTCAGAGAGTGCAACGACGGTGCTAGACAAAGGAGACGTCATCATCTCGGCACGAGGTACAGTTGGCGTTGTAGCTCAGCTTGGTAGACCGATGGCATTCAACCAATCGTGCTATGGCATCCGGGGGAAACCAGGTATCGCCGATACGGATTTCATCTACTACCTACTTCACGGGATTGTTCCAAGACTGAAACAAGTGGCTCATGGCGCTGTGTTTGACACGATAACGCGAGAGACTTTCAGAATCGTTGAGGTTAATCTTCCTCCTCTATCGGAACAGCGTGCCATTGCCCGCATCCTCGGTACCCTCGACGACAAGATCGAACTCAACCGGCGGATGAACGAGACTCTTGAAGTGATGGCGCGGGCCTTGTTCAAGAGCTGGTTCATCGACTTCGATCCGGTCCATGCCAAGGCCGAGGGCCGTGATACTGGCCTGCCTCGCGACGTTGCTGCTCTCTTTCCCGATTCCTTTGAGGATTCCGAACTCGGCCAGATTCCGAGGGGATGGACGGTCAGGAGCCTTGGCGAGCTAGTCAGTACAGTCAAAGGGTGTTCATATGCCAGTGATGATCTGGTAGACTCTGACACAGCGCTGGTGACACTGAAGTCGTTCGCTCGGGGCGGAGGCTATCGCTCAGATGGACTCAAGTCATTTGCAGGGTTCTACAAGCCAGAACAAGTTGTCACTCCAGGTGACATCGTCATCGCGTGTACTGACGTTACTCAGGCAGCAGCCATCATTGGGCGGACTGCAATGGTACACGGAACGGCAGCGTACCAGACACTCGTTGCGTCTCTCGACACGATCATCATCCGGCCTAACAGCCAGAAGACTACACGTTCGTTCCTCTATTGCTTGGGTCGGACTGATGAGTTTGTTTCGCACACCTACTCGCATACTACTGGAACCACCGTATTGCACCTTGCAAAGGAGGCGATCCCGTCATTTGTTTTTGCACTGCCTCCGCTGCAACTCGTCATGAGGTTCGATTCCTTGGCTGAACCGATTCTGAACCTTATCCGCGCATCAGTCGAGCAGTCAGAGACGATCGTGGCTCTCCGTGACGCGATGTTGCCCAAGCTTCTTTCAGGCCAACTGAGAGTTGGAGATGCTGGCTCATAGCGAGTGTGGCTCGGTGATTTGGGAATCCTGGCCGTGGAAGATGAAATTGGCAAAACAAGCGGCATCGCTGGATCGTCGAACTCACCAGAAGCGGTGGCCAGAGTCATCGCTTGCTGCGGTCGAACAAGAACTCTTCATCACTGGCTATATCGTGAGGAAGCTGCTTGACGCAAACAAGCTGTCAGATGAGGTTGAGAGCATCACGCTACACGCCATGTGCAGCATGCGAAGGGCCCGCATACCAGACTCGATGAATTGGCATCACATAGATAAGTTCTATGATCTGTCCCAGCCCGTTCCGGCCGGCGTTGGTCTGCGTCGCTTCTGCGACCAGCTCATTCACAGCTTCATCTTCGTGGTGGACGCTTCGTCTTCCGGGCTTAAGGGATTCTACGTTGCGTCCGATCGCGAACGTTCGTTTAGGCTGTTGCACTTTGATATACAGGAAGTGGTTGGTGTAATGCAACGTGTTGCTGACGACGATGTGGTTGAGTCGGAGTCGACGCGTGACGAAAGAAGCGACCAGTTGAGGCTACTGAGGAAATCAAAGAGGATCTCAATTGCGGCGGCGACTGCGGCCAAGCAGATGCTGTTGGACTGTGACGGCGACCGGAGACACAATAGGAGACGCTGATGTCGGACTTCTCGATCGAATTGACTATGGACCGCATACAGGACAGTAGAACGCGTGAGTATTTTGGAGAGGTAAACAAGGATTACGTTACAGGCAGCTACAGATCAGCAACTGTCATGCTTTGGTCGGTTGTCGTATGTGATCTGTTGTTCAAACTCGAGGAAATGCGAGATGCATACGGAGACGTGACAGCCAAGGCTATCCTTGAGAGCGTCAGAATGCAGCGGGAGAAGGACCCTTCGTCGCCTCGATGGGAAGAGGAACTACTGAGGCGTGTGCAAAGCAGTACGAATCTGCTGGAGCCTGGGGAGAGCGAAAGCCTCGCCGATCTTCGGCAGCACAGGAACCTCTCAGCGCATCCTGTATTGGACACAAAGGAAGCCTTGTATTCGCCGTCAAGGGAACAAGTCAGATCCTATATGAGGACTGCACTCGAGGCTGTTCTTACGAAGCCAGCCTTACTCACTCGCAAGGTGGTGGATGCGTTCACCGATGATGTGTGCGACTACGCGCCGAAACTGCCGGATGACGACTCTCTGCACAAATACCTTCAAGCGAAGTACTTCGGACATCTAGCGCCGCCGGTGGTCGGGCAGCTGTTTAGGGATATCTGGCGCATCACGTTTCACTCAGCGAATACGGGTGGCGAGGAAAACCGACAATCACTGCTTCGTGCGCTATGTCAGGTTTATGGTGCAGCTCCTGATACATGTGAGCTGGCCATACAGCAAGATGCCTCCTATTTCTCGCAAGTGGAGCCAGCCGATGATCAGCTGAGTCTCCTTTCCACTTTTCTGACCAAACACCCTAGAGTGTATTCCAACTTGACGGACCAGGCGAGGGCCCCGCTGCAGAGCTTTCTTGACCGGAATCTGGACGCGTTTGCCACGGCATGGTATGTCCATGCCTCTGTACAGGAGCACATACGAGCAGTAGTCGCCAAGGCTGCTGTTGCGGACCCGCGTCTCTCGCTGGACACTTTTGGAGAGATCTACAGTATTGCTCTAGACAATGACTGCGCTAACCAGATGCACGACCTCGGCATCAGCTACTATGGGGAGAGCGGCTGCTACGATAGAGCGGATGTTGTGTTCTGCAAAGTAATTCGCCCTTGTTTGGCTAACTACACAGTCGATGAATTCAGAAGACTGCTGGATGCTATTGAGAGCAACAATCAGACCTACGACCGTGGATGGGCTCGACGTGATCATTCAGAAGTCCTTGCTTCGATGAGGAAGCGCTTTGACGAGCAAGTCGACGTCAGCAAGTACCCCCACTTCATGGATTCAATCAACCGATGATACTTGCAGAATCTGTCGTCGAAGACGCCTGTCTGTCGTGGGCTGAGGGAATCGGCTTTCAGGTTGTCGCTGGTCCTTCCATTGCTCCCGGCGAACTAGCCGCTGAACGCACGTCGTATGATCAGGTCATTCTCGAAGATCGCCTTCGTTCTGCGCTGAGACGACTGAACCCCTCGATTCCTGCTGACTGCCTGGACGATGTTGTCCGCAGGCTGGAGAGACAGGAAGTCCCATCGCTGGTGCAGAGCAACCGGCTGTTTCACCGGTGGCTGGTCAGCGGCTTCCCGGTCGAGTATCAGGGCCCGGATGGCAGCATCAAGGGCGATCTGGTGCATCTCGTGGACTTTGATCATCCGGAGGCCAACGACTGGCTGGCAGTCAATCAGTTCACCGTCGTCGAGAACAACATTAACCGACGGGCGGACGTCGTACTGTTTGTGAACGGCCTGCCACTCGTCGTCATGGAGCTCAAGAACCCAGCCGACGAGAACACGACTATCTGGACTGCATTCAATCAGCTGCAGACGTACAAGAAGCAGATCCCCAACCTGATGCGTTTCAATGAGGCACTTGTCATCAGTGATGGGACCGAGGCCCGCATCGGGTCCCTGACGGCGGATAAGGAACGCTTCATGCGCTGGCGCACCATCGAGGGTGATCAGCTGGCGCCTGCCTCGATGCCCCAGCTCGACGTGCTGATCAAGGGAGCTCTCGGCAAGCGGCGCTTCCTCGACATCGTTCGTTCCTTTGTCGTGTTTGAGGACGGGGACGGCGACCCCATCAAGATCATGGCGGCGT
>DAONFE010000029.1:0-12258 GCA_035403525.1 Candidatus Cryosericum sp. | reverse complement strand
ATACCGTGCTTTATACCCCTCGGTACAACGCTGTTAAACGACTGCGTGGTTCTCGCTGTAGAACATCGAGAGCAGGGCACTCTCGTCCGCCGAAATGCGCGTCATGGCAGTCACAATCTCCTGCGCTTTCCACCTGTTCTCCTCGTCCTCCTGCGGCGCGGCAAGAACCTGCTCGTCGGGAAGGTCTGCGCCTTCACGGGCCGACGAACGCCAATAGTCCACCAGGCAGTTGTACGCGATGGTCATGACCCACGGCAGGAATGGCCTGCCGCGGTCATAGGAGTCAAAGCGTCGGTATGCCTGAAAAAAGGCCTCCTGAGCAACGTCGGCGACCACGCCCCTGTCCTTCAGCTTGCCTGCAAGAAAGGCATACACGGGGCGCTGGGTCTGCTCCATCAGCCGGGCGAAGAGCTCTCGGTCACCGCTTGTCATCTGTGCGCCCCTCTCCGCGGCCGATGCGTCTGCCGCTCACCAAGCCTACGGAGACGCCCGCAGAAAGGTTACAGCAGGGTCAGTGCGCGCCGGGCCCGACGGCCTCGAGGTATCCGCGCTCGAGCAGCCAGTCGAAGATCTTTCCCGCCTTCGCATACGAGTACCGCTCCTCGACGTCCTTGTAGCCAAGCTCCACCATCTGGTTGTCCTCGATGAGAAACAGGAATTGGACGATGATGTTGCCGCCCTCGGGAGCGTCGCGGTTCTTGTCGATGTAGAGATTCAGGATGTCGAAGTGGGGGATGTGATGAGGACTGACCGAACCCTCGCGCACCGCGTTGGCAATCTTCTCCTCCAGTTGCGCGGTGTCATGGTAGTCCTTGACGATGATGAGGGCCACGTCGGCGTCATACTCGATGTCGCCGCCGCCCGTGCAGTTGAACATGGTTGGCCGGTCCTTGGAGAGCTCCGTGTCAAGCCGGCATCCATCCTTATCGAAGGAGGAGGCGGCGATGATTGGCGACTGCAGCTCGGTGGACAGCTGAGCAATCAGGCCGGAGACCTCGTCCACCTGCTTCTGAAGGCTGGTGTACGGGTTGACGGTCGGGACTTTCTGCAGGTAGTCGACAAAGATCGCACACCGCTCAGCGTTGTGGGCGTCCATGATGCCGTACGCTACGCTGCGGATGTGCTCCATGGTGTCCTGCCGGTCCCCTTCGAACAGATAGAAGTTGTCCATGAAGGAGCTGGCCTCCTTAATGCCCTTGTTGAACCTGTTGACCAGCTCGGCCCTGTTGCGGATGTCGCCCTTCTGCAGGACCAGCGGGTTGATGAGTGTCTCCTGCGAAAGGACACGGGTGAGCAGGACGCGCTTCGTCTGCTCATACGAGTAGTACAGCACGGGGATGTGGTCATTGCGGGCAACGAGGGTAGCCATGCGCAGCATCAGGTTCGTCTTGCCTCTCCTTGGGGCTCCGCCGAGTGCGTAATAGAACCCGGGGCGCAACCCGGACAGCGCCGCGTTGAGGTTGTCATACGGGGCGATGCTCATGCCGATGATGGACGGGCGTCCAGTATCGCGGGTGCGCACTTCCTCCACATACCTGAGGAGGTCGTCGCGGATAGGCTCCTGCCTGCTTTCCGCGGACAGCCGGGCGACCTGCCGGAGCTGCTCGGAGATCTCCGCCGCAAAGTCCTCGACCCTGCGCCCCTGCCGTTCGCTGTCCGTAAACGAGGCGATGCTGTCGCCGATGGACCGCAGCTTCCGGCGCGCCGCACGTGTCTTGAGACGGTCCAGGAGTTCGACGAGCGTAGCCATCTCCTCGCCGCCGGCGTCAGTGAGCTTGGACAGCAGGCTTACAACAGAGGGGGTAGCGTGGCGTTCCTCCGTCATATACCCCACGAAGAGCGGAAGGTCGATTTTCTCGCCTTCTCCCTTGTGATTGGAACAGTACCACTGGAACGCTTCGAAGACTCCCCGCAGCTCCACATCCTCGAGCAGCGACGAACTCATGCCAAGTTTCTGCAGTTTCTCCAGCAGCTGTGGAGCAGCGAGAACCCCGGCAACCAGTCTGAACTCGGTCCTGTCTGTCGTCACCGTCTTCCTCCTATCGCGCGAATGGCCTGCCTATATAGTATCCTCCTGGAAGGAAACTGACAGACCCGTTGATGCTCAGTTGAAGCGATGTGACCAGGGGAATCTCCGTGAGGCTCAGCCGCAGCTGCTCAATCATGAGCGCCTCCTCATCCAGCCGCCCCGGAACAGCGCTCATGCTGAGCGCCAGACGGAGTACGCCTGTGCTGGTATCGAGGGTCATCGAGGTCACCGAGGTGCCATGGGGCACAAGAGAGGAATCACTCCCAGCCGGACTCCCGAGGGCGGCGATGATACCCGAAATCATGGCGTTGCGTCCCGTGAGCGGCGGGTCCTTCTCCACGACCGTAAGAACGGGCAGCCTGTCCCCACCAATGTCCATCAGCGAGTAGGCAGCCAGGACCGTTCCCGCCTCGACACGTCCGTCCAGCCGGAACAGGGGGACCGATGTGTCGACGTGGCCGAACAGCACGTCCACCGGATTCCCTGCCACCAGGAAGCGGACCCGCGATACCCCCGGCAGCCTTGTGAGGGTCAGCACTATCATGTCGAGTGTCCGCTGTTCCTCTCCGGCGCTCATGGACAGTGTTTCCACCCGGCTGACAAAATCGACGGACGCGGTCCTTGCGGACACAGTCACCCCGCGCAGGAGGTTTGTCCCCAGCGGCAAGGGCAGCAGGCCGCCGTGCGACGGCCCCTGCAACAGTGCCCGCATCGTTTGAAGCGCCAGCTGGGAGCGCGTCAGCCCCTGAGGCACCGTGCGCAACTCCACTGCCATGCGGCCGTCCGCAGTGGCAAAGTAGAGGGCGACGGGCTGACCGCGGTCCAGCATGCTCTCGTTGACGCCGAGTTCACGCTGCGTTTTGACGAAGGAGAGGAAGGTGCCAGCCGGACTGCCGTCCACCGACAGCTCGACGGACCGCACTCCCGGGAGGCTCAGGAACGAATTGGCGAGCTGCCAGTACAACGTGTTCTCCTCGGCGAACCCCATCGGGTGCTGCAGCGTGCCGGTTCCCAGCACGACGCGGAGAATGCCATTGGCATCGAGCGTTGCACGCCGCGCTGTAAATCCCGCCGGCACAACGGTTGCGAGGCCCTGCCCCATTGGCGGCGTGCGCAGCAGGTCGATGACTCCCGCCACCTCTTCCACGAGGCGCGCAGACAACTTCGCATCCGTGGGCACTCCAATCAGCTCGCCGGTCACGCTGTCCGTGTAGTACAGGACGATGGACACGCTCCTGCCGGCCGCCGTGCGGAAACTGGAACCTACCAGGACCGCAAGCGCGACCGCCAGGACAAGGACAAGCCAGCCCCCGTCCGGGGCGTGTCTTCTCCTGGAAACCGTGCCATGCCTGCTGCGCATTGTCATCAGTGAATCTCCTGCCGATTGCCGCTGGACTTCATTTCGCCTATACTATAACACACAAAAATGCAGGACTGGGTCGGGGCTCCGCCGCGTCCGTCACGGCTCGAGGTCCCGTGAAGGGAAAGGGTATGGCCCGTCCGCCCCGGTGGAGCGGAATGGCCATGGTGCATGCAGAGGCAGGGGAGCGACACGTGGAAGAACAATCGCCGGATTCGTGGCAGCAACTTCTTAACATTTTCAGCAAGCAACTCGCGCGTCCAACGTTCGAGATGTGGTTCAAGAACGCTACCACCATCCAGGAGGACGACACCTCGCTGACGATCGGTGTTCCGAGCGATTTTGCCCGCGACTGGATCGTCAGCAGATACTACGATGTCATCAAGGAGACCATCGACACCATCAAAGGATGCCCGACCACTATCACCGTCGAGGTTCTCGAACCCCCGGCGGAAGCGGCTCCTGAGCCAGGGCAGGCCACGCACAACAATACCATTGTCCTGAACAGGCGGTACACGTTTGACAACTTCGTGGTCGGCGCAGGCAACCGCCTTGCGTTCGCCGCCTGCAACGCCGTCGCGGGCAACCCGGGCAATGTCTACAACCCTTTGTACATTTACGGCGGCGTCGGGCTGGGAAAGACTCACCTGCTGCAGGGCATCGCCCACTCCGTGCTGGCTTCTGCCCCCGACAAGAAGATCGTCTACACGACGGGCGAGAAGTTCACCAACGAGGTCGTGAGTTCGATTCAGAACGCACACAACAACAATGCTGTCATCGAGAACTTCCACAAGGAAACCCGCGGGGCCGACATCCTGCTCATCGACGATATCCAGTTCCTGGCGGGCAAGGAACGCACGCAGGAGGAGTTCTTCCACATCTTCAACGCCCTGTACGACGCGCACAAGCAGATCGTCATCACCTCGGACGTCTTGCCCAAGGAAATCGCCACGCTTGAGGAACGCCTGACATCACGGTTCGAGTGGGGCCTTATTGCGGATATCAGCCGGCCCGACTACGAGACCAAGGTAGCCATTCTGAAGAAGAAGGCCGAGCTGGACAAGATTGACGTCCCCCAAGAGGTCCTGGAGTATATCGCCGCCAATATTGGCAGCAACATCCGGGAGCTGGAGGGCGCCCTGATGCGCGTCCTCGCGACGGCCTCCCTCACGAACGAGGAAGTGACGCTTCCATTCACGGAGGAGACGCTCAAGGACATCATTCCTGTCGTCAACCGGCCCATCACCATCGATGCCATCATGCAGTCCGTCGCCTCCTACTTTCACATATCAGTTGCCGACCTGCAGGCCAAGCGCCGCAGCCAGGACGTCGCCATGCCCCGGCAGATTGCGATGTACCTGAGCAGAGACCTGACGGAGGCGTCCCTCCCCTACATCGGCGAGAAGTTCGGCGGCCGCGACCACACGACGGTCATCTATGCCTGCCAAAAGATTCAGCAGGACATGAAGAACGACGACGCGCTCCGTGCACTGCTGGACAGCTTGGTAAAGGAGTTGAAGAGAGGTGCATAACATGGGGACAACGTTTCGGGAACGTTCCGATGTGGACAGTGTGGACAACCTGACCATGTTATCCACAGGTTCGCTCACCGTGCCTTCCCGCACCCAGTCTTTCCAATCAGGACATCTCCACACTGCCAAGCTCCTTATAGTGATGATCATGAAGCAAAGAGTTCTTTCATATTAAAGGAGGAAGCATGAAACTCACCGCAAAGGCCGAAGGTCTCAGCAAGAAGCTTGCACAGCACGCCAAGGTCATCCAGCAAAAGAGCTCCACCTTCACCTCGGATGCAATCCTCCTCTCTGGAGAAGGCTCTATGCTCCAGATGACCAGCACAGACCTGACGACATACCTCTCGAACGCCGAACCGGCAGAAGTGACAGAACCCGGCAAGGCGCTGGTACCCTTCAAGTTCTTCAAGGATATTATCTCCGCCCTCGCCGGCGAGCTGACCATCGAGGGGGATGACCGAAAGATTCAGATTTCCTCCGGCAAGGCCCACTACGACATTGCCTGCTACCAGATGGATACGTTTCCTGCCATTCCTGAGATCAAGGAAGGACGCGAGTACCAGTTCAGCCTTGCTGAATACTCGAGTGCTATAGAGCGTGTGCTTCCGGCGGTGGAGCATAACGAAAAGAGGCGGCTGGAGTTTCAGGGAATCCTCCTGGAACAGACCAAGGAGTATTTCCGCTTCGTGGCGACGGACTCGCGTCGCCTTGCCTACGTGCAGTTTGATTTCAAGTTGGAGCCGCTGCGCGCGATTGTGCCCAGCAAGGTCTTCGAATCCTTCAAGCCAACGGGGGACGTGCGCATCGTGGTGACCGAAGACGAGTGCCTGTTTGCCTCTGGGGATACGCAGATTATTTCGCTGCTCATTGGTGCGGAGTTTCCAGCCTACAACGACATCGTTCCGCGCGAATGGGAGTACACGGTTGCCGTCAAGAAGTCGGACCTGCTTGACGCCCTGCGGCGTGTGGGCGCCGTTGTGTTCGGCGGAACGGACGTGGTCACGCTGTCGTTCAAGGAAGGCCGGCTGACTGTCCAGGGGACGGCACAGGACCAGGGCAGCGCCCGGGATGAACTGGAATATCAGGGCGAGGCGGGTGGCCTGTCCGTCTCCTTCTTCGGGACAAAGCTGCTGGACGGCATCTCTGCGGTAAGCACCGAAAACGCGGAACTGCGCCTGAACAGTGCCGTTCACCCGGTTGTAGTGAAGGACCAGGGCAAGGACGATTTCCTGTACCTGTTGATGCCTCACAAGCAGATGGAGTAAACAGCGTTCCGGACAGTCAATGGTTCTGGAATCGCTGTGGGTGCAAGGATTCAGGGTACTGGCGGAGGAGCGCCTTGATATTGCTGCGCCCATTGTCGCTGTCGAGGGGGGCAATGGCGCGGGAAAGAGCACGCTGCTGGACGCGGTGTACTTTCTGGCATCGGGAAAATCCTGCCTGGGATTCAGTAACAGCGACCTGATCCGGGAGGGCGGGAACTACTTTGTTGTGGGTGGCGCATACCGGTCGGCCGACCCGGTCGCCGGGGCGTCGATGCGCCATACCGTGCAGGCCATGTTCACACGCGAGGGACACAAGGAGGTCCGCATCGACGGCAGCGTGTACCATGCGTTTGTCCACCTCATCGGAGGATTGCGCGTGGTGCAGTTCAACTTCAACTCGCTGTTTCTCGTCAAAGGAATGCCATCGGTGCGCCGCCAGTTTCTCAACAGTCTCATTGCATCGTGCGACCGTGGGTACCTTCAGACTCTTTCGGCGTATGCCGCCGTGGTAACACACAAGAACGCGCTGCTGCGCCAGTCCGGAGCAGGCCCCATTGACGGCTCTCTGCTTGACGTGTTTGACGAACAGATAGCCTCGCTCTCGGCGATCATCTACGCGAAACGGCGCGCCGTGCTGGGGGTCATGAACCGCGAGATGACCCGGCTCGTTGCTGAGGGGTTGTTCGCACCGCTTGCGGACGTGTCCATTGCCTACAACCCCGAGGCACTTTCTGCTGGCTCAATCCGGGCACTGCGTGAGCGCGAGCTGGCGCGCAGGGTCTGTCTTGCCGGGTGTCACCTGGACGACTTCACCCTGCTCAGGGGCAAGCGCCAGTTGCGCGCAGTGACGTCGCTGGGCGAGGCAAAACTCATTGCCCTGCTGCTGACCTTTGCAGGGGCGGAGTACATGCGCAGCGCGACGGGTGAGTATCCCGTCCTGCTGCTCGATGACCTCGAGGGAGACATCGACAGTGTGAACCTTGACCGGCTGATGCACCTGCTTCCGCGCTTTGAGCAGGTGTTCGTGACGTCGTTTGACTTTGCGCGTCTGTCTGGCAGTGCGTCAGACACTGCGTTCGTCCGGCTGTGAAACAACGTCCGCGTGGTGGCATGGAACCAATTGGCGCCGTACTCGAGGAGATGCGCCGCAGCGGCAGGCTGGACAAGGGAATCAAGATACAGTCCTTGAGCGACGTGTGGCCAGCAGTGCAGTCACTGTGGGACGAAACGACTATCGGCGCCTACGTTGCACGCAATTCGCGTCCGACCGAGTTCAGGAATGGCACGCTGACGATTGTCTGTGCCAACGCATCCATCATGCAGGTTCTTGCCGAACAGAAGGCGCTCATCCTGGAGAAACTCAATGGACAGATGGGAGCGCGCATGGTGACGGATCTGGCCTTCGGGCTGGAGAACGTACATGAAGTCAGGGTGCAGAGCCAACGCCCCCCTGCTGGTCCGGCAGGACCGGTCGACGACTCGCTGGCACGGACGGTCGTGCTGACCGTGGAACAGAAGGCCAGGGCCGCGAAAATGGCAGAAGGAATTGAGAACCCTGCTCTCAGAGCGTCGTTTGAGCGGGCCTATGAGGCATGGTTGCGGTGGAACGTCTGGCGAAGCAGAAAGCGGGCGGCCTCCCGCACGCAGCGGACACCACCCCGAACATACTGACATTATCCACAGTTCCTGTGGATAAGTGCGCGCGTCCTGAATGCGTTTTCCACAGTGGCATAGATGAAAACGGCCTGGCCCGGACAGCATGTGGAGTGGTGTGGGTTGCGAGCGGTGCATGAGAAGCGATGTCTGGCGCGTCCGGCGTGCGGAGTGCACAGGTCTTCACAGACTGCTGTGGATAACATCGAAGACGATATGTGACGAACGGGCGGTTGACACGCAGCGGCAGGAACGAATACTACAGACATGAGAACAAAAGTTGCACTGATTGCGCATGACCGCAAGAAGCCAGAGATGATTGCCCTGTGCAGAGATTTTCTGGAAGTTCTGTCACAGGAGGAGCTTGTCGCCACGCAGGGTACCGGCAGCCTCATCCAGGACCTGACGGGATTGCACCTCACGAAGGTGAACTCGGGAGAGAAGGGCGGAGACCTTCAGATTGGAGCCATGATTGCGTCTGACGAGGTCAAAGCTGTCGTCTTCCTGAGGGACCCGCTCACGGCACATCCCCACGAGCCGGACATCAACGCTGTCCTCAAGGTGTGTGATGTCAATGATGTACCGCTTGCGACGAACATTTCGACGGCCAGGCTGGTGCTTGGGCATCTCAAGGACCTGCAGGGAGCAGAACCGGAATCGACGTAGCGCTCTGCTGCAGGCATCTCAAAGAGGCATGAAAAAACCGCCGGGGACGATGAGCATTCCCGGCGGTTGGTTATCCAGCCGAACGAAAAAACTGCTGAACCTACTGATTGAGTGCTTTCAGGGTAACCGAGAAGGTCTTGGTCTCGCCCAGACGGTCGACGACAACCTGCACCACATCACCGACGTTCTTTGACCGCACGTAGCTCAGAACGGCGTCAATCGTCGTCATCTGCTTTCCATCGATGGAAGTGATGACATCGCCCGCCTTGATGCCGGCGGCCTGAGCTCCAGAACCTGCAGTTGCCTGAGCGACGTACACCCCCTGGGACACCTTGAGGTTGTACTGCTGAACGATCGAGCTTGTCACGGTCGCGCCAGAAATGCCCAGCGCCGGCCAGGTAACCTTGCCAGTCTTGACGATGGAGTCGTAGACCTTGCGCGCCGTATTGATGGAAACGGCAAACCCCAGGCCCTGAGCATTCTGATAAATCATGGTGTTCATGGCGACAACGCGGCCCGAAAGGTCAATGAGCGGTCCGCCCGAGTTGCCCGGGTTGATGGCCGCGTCTGTCTGAACGACACCCACGAGGGTTTCTGTGGAAGACACCTGAATGTTGCGCTCAAGCGCGGAAATGTATCCAACGGTCACTGTCTGGCTGAGCCCGTAGGGGTTCCCGATGGCGATGACCTTCTGGCCGACGCTGAGCACAGAGGAGTCGCCCATCGCGATGGTGGGCAGGTTTGTGCCATTGATCTTGACGACAGCCACATCGCTGGTGGCATCAGTGCCGACGACGGTTCCCGGAAACTCCCGTCCGTCCTTGAGCACAACGGTAATCTTGGTTGCGCCTTCGACGACGTGGTTGTTGGTCAGAACGTAGCCATCGGATGTGATAATGAAGCCGGAACCGAGGCCTTCCTGCTCGCCAAGCGGAAATCCCCACGGGCTCTGGGCTACGGCCGTGATGTTGATCTGAACGACAGCGGGCGACGCTATCTTCACGGCGTTCTCAATTGCCTGCTCCTCCGTCGTGACAATGGTCGTCGTGGTACCGCCGTTTGTGCCCGTGTTGGTCGGGTAGGTAATGGTCGTGGACGTCCGGGCCCAGGGGAACGTGCTTGGGTTGGACATCACGATGTAGTTGCCAACAATACCTCCAAAGACGCTGCCCACCAGCAGTCCAATGATAAGGCCCCAGACCAGAAGCGCGTGCCCGGAGCTCTGGCGCCTGTGCTCCGGATGGGGGGCCGGCGTGCTGTAGAATGGCGGGAGCGTCGGTCCTTCTCCCGTCGTATTGCCGTCCGGCAGGGGCGGCGCGGTCAGATACTCGGGTTCCTCAGGGTCTGGTTGAATGAATCCATTCTCGTCGATCATGGTGTACCTCCTCACCTTCGTTACGTCACACGCACCTTTGTATACGCAACAATACGTTTTTTCGTTACCAACAGTGTGAGGAAATCACCACAAAGACACGAGCCGTCAATGTACTAAGTTGACAGTCTCTCCATTCGCGGGTCTGATAACCAGGTCGCCGAAGCGTTCGGCGTAGAGCTCGCCATGTTCGGTGTGGATAGGGAACACCCTTTTCGGCGAGAGCTGCTCAACCACGCGGAACAGGTCCTCCTGCGGGGCATGCCCGGAAGCATGGATGTGGACCGAGTCCATCTTCATCAGCTGAAGCCATCTCGCCAGCCGGTCCTGACTCCACGACATCTCCTCGTTGAATGCCTCAGCCGAGGAGTGGATATACAGAGAACCACGCGCCGGCTGAAGGTCGCACAGCTCCTGAATGTCCCAGTAGCCCAGAGAGAGCAGATACTCGTCCTGGTGTGCCGCGACGTCGGCTGCGCGGACGATACGCGGACACGCGCCGTGGAGGAGGTCCTGGATGGCATCGCGGCGGTCGGAGGCGTCGAGTACATCCGGGTCGCTGCCCGCAAAACGCAGGAGTGTGGACCGAATCCAGTCCTGCCGGAGGTCTGTCTTCGTATAGGTGCCGCTGCCCCCGCGCTTGATGTACAGCACGAGGTTGGGGTCTTCGAGGTCGACGGTGGGATAGCCCGCCTCCTGCGCCCGACGCACCAGCATGGCGTCGCGTGGCAGGATGCCCAGGCGGCGGCCTGTCGCACGTGCGACGCGCTGAAACGTCATAAGGCGGTCGAGGTCCTTCATACCGAAGTCTGCCATGACCAGTCCCGATGCGCGTTGCACCTCCTCGAGAGCCGCTGCCTCGACGTCCTGCTCTGACCAGAAGGTGAAGCCGCGCCGGAACGCGGAGCTGTGTTCCTGCATCTCCCCTTCTGACTTGAGGTTGGTGCCCTCGATGATGAGATTGTCAGGGTGTGCGGCAGCAAGCGCCTGCATGCTGGAGCGTGTGCTGTCCCCCATACGTCCATGGAAGCGAAGGTCGCCGGTATACACAAGGCTTCCGCCGTCCCACTCGACAAGATAGGCGCAGGCGCCTGGAATGCTGTGGTCCACAGGGAACGGCGTGACACGGCAGTCCGGGAACGCGACGGAAGCCGGCAGGTCCAGCAGGGCACGCCTGCCATGATTCGATTGCCCAAGATTCGGCCGGAGGATGAAGTCCGTGATGCCGTCCTCAGGCCCCGGGCTGGCCTGCGTCTCCTCGACGGCGCGCAGGAGGGCGCCTGCGACGGGCGTCGCATACAAGGGAATGGTCTCGCTCAGAAAGGAGACCGACCCGGTGTGGTCGACGTGGCCATGGGTGACGAAACACGCATCGATGTGCCCCGCATCGGCAAGCTGACCTGCGAGCGCAGGCTGCATCTGGGCCAGCAGAGCTGTGAGGTCGGAACGGTACAGGTTCAGCCGTGGCAGGAGTCCCGTCACCAGATAGTCGGTAAGTCCCGCAGCGGTGCGCGGCTGGAGGAACTCCTCGAAATAGGCGCCCATGGTTGCATAGCTGAGCCCGAAGTCGAACAGCAGACGGGTGTCGCCTGCGTCAAAGAGCAGTTTGGTGCCGCCGATGGTGGTGGCCCCGTCCAGCACGGTCAGCCGTGCCATGACCGGCAGCAGCCGCTAGGGCAGGAGGCCGTCCAGGAGCCCCGTCTGGGCAAGACGGTCCAGAAGAACGTAGTCGGTGAGGTCAATGCTGAGAGGAGTGACACTGATATACCCTTCGGCGACAGCCGTGACGTCGGTGTTGCTCTGCTCGATGGACAGAACCTCTCCGCCGATCCAGTAGATAGGGGCGCCAAACTGGTCCACGCTGGGCGTGACCCGGTGGGCATACCTCCTGCGTCCCTGAGGGACAACCCGAACTCCCTTTACCTCGGAACGCTGGCAGTTAGGGGCGTTCACATTGAGGAACAGACTTCCGTTGAGTTCATTGGTGAACGTCTTGGACAGCGGTTTGTTGAGGTCGATGAGCTGCGGAAGGAGAGGCATGAACTTCTGAACAAACCAGACCACAGGCTCGAAATCGAACGAATTGATGCTGTCGCGGCGGAAGGCCGTGGAGAAGGCAATGCTGGGATATCCTGAAAGGAACGCCTCATACGCGCCCGAAACGGTTCCAGAATAGGGCAGGTCGTCGCCAAGGTTGTCCCCGTGATTGATGCCCGAGAATACCACATCAACTGGCTGGTCGATGAGGGCGTCCAACCCGAGCATGGCACAGTCCACCGGCGTGCCGGATACCGCCCATGCGGTGACGCCTGGCCGAACGTAGTCATCGACCTTGTGCGCGCGCAGGGGCTTGTGCATGGTGAGCGAATGCCCCTTGGCAC
>DAONFE010000028.1:0-13128 GCA_035403525.1 Candidatus Cryosericum sp. | reverse complement strand
AGCCCGGCCCCATGGTCATGCTCAACGCGCACATGGACGAGGTCGGACTGTACGTGACCAGGATCACCAAGGAAGGCTACGTCCACGTGGACAAGGCCGGTGGCATCGATGACCGGCTGCTGCTGGGCAAGAAAGTCCTGGTCGGCAGGCATGCTCTTGCCGGCGTGACCGCCATCAAGGCCGTGCACCTCGCCACGCGCGAGGAGACCGAACAAACGGTCGTCAAGGCCGAGGACATCGTGGTCGACGTCGGCGCCAAGAGCGAGGCGGACCTCGCGGGCAAGGTGGCGGTGGGCGACCAGGTGACGTTCGATACAGCCTTCGGAACCTTCGGAGACGGCTACCTGGTCGGCAAGGCGTTCGACGACAGAGCTGGCTGCGCCGTGGTCATGGAACTGCTGATGATGGAGTGGCCCTTCCCTGTCGTGGGCATGTTCTCAGCGCAGGAGGAAATCGGTACGCGTGGAGCGCGCGTGGGTGCCTGGCGCTACACGCCCGCTGTCAGTATCACCGTCGAGGGGACCATTGCAGCCGACATCGGCGAAGTGCCGGAAGCTCAGCAGGTCACGACACTCGGTGGTGGAACGGTCCTCACTATCAAGGACGGCGGCATGATAACCGACCACCGTCTGCGCAGGCAGCTCATCGACGTTGCACGGGCGAACGGACTTCCATGGCAGTTCAAGCGCATTCCCGCTGGGGGGACGGACGCGCGCAGCATCCAGCTGGCAGGAGATGGCGTACGCGCGCTGGCGGTCGCGGTTCCGGCCCGGTACATCCACTCCCCTGTTTCCCTCATCCGCGCGTCCGACTATGAAAACACCGTCGCACTGCTTGCGAAATTCCTGGCACAACTTGCCACCACGGAGGCATAGATGAACGAACTGATACGCACGCTCACGCAGGCCTGGGGTCCGACCAGCTATGAAGAGGGCATCCGCACCATCATCGAGGAGGAACTGCACCCGCTGCACCTCGAATCGCGCGTCGATACGCTTGGCAACCTTATCTACCGTCTGCCCGCTCCCGGCAGGCCCAAACTGCTCCTGTCGGCTCACATGGACCAGATTGGCATCATTGTGACCCATATCGACGCGGCGGGCTTCCTCCGTGTTGCCGCCGTCGGCGGGCTGGACCCCTATCGGGTTCTTGGGCAGCGCTTCGTCTTTGCTGATGGCACGGTGGGGGTTGCAGGCGTCGAAACGAAGAAGCACGACACGCTGGAGCACCTGACTCTGGATCATCTGTTCCTTGACATCGGGGCCGCCTCGGCGGAGGATGCAGCAGCGCACGTCGCCGTCGGAGACTTTGCAGTCTATCAAGGTCCATGTCAGGAACTGGGCACCAGGGTGACCGGCGCCGCTCTTGACGACCGCATCGGCTGTTACGTCCTCATGCAGGCGCTCAAGGAGGTTGCGGCCAGGGACCTGGCGTACGAGGTGTATGCGATGTTCAGCGTTCAGGAGGAGATCGGCATCAAGGGAGCACGGGTGGGCGCGTGGGGCGTGCAGCCGGACCTTGCGGTGGCCATCGACGTCACCGCATGCGGGGATACGCCGGAGAGCTCGGTCCTGGACATCAGGCTCGGAAAGGGCGCTGCCATCAAGGTCAAGGACGCCGGCATGATAGCCACGCCCTCTGTGCGCGACCTTCTGGTCGACACCGCGCGCAGGCAGAACATCCGCTACCAGCTGGAAGTGCTGGAGGGCGGAACGACGGACGCGGCAGCCATGCAGGTCAACGCCGCCGGTGTGCCAGCGGGCGCCATCAGCATCCCTGACCGCTACGTTCACAGTGCAAGCGAGATGGTGGACGAGGGCGATGTCACTGCGTGCATCCAGCTCGCCTGCGCCCTGATGCTGGGATAACCCCTGTTCCCGGCAAGGCTGTCTGTACCGCCGCTGTCCCGTGGGACAGCGGCGTTTGCTTTACCGCATGGTGAGAGAGCGGGCGCTACTTCTCTTCCCGCGCGTACGGAATCCCGAGTTCCTTGGGTGTGCCCAGATGGCGGACCCGGACAATAAGGCTCGCGACGACAATGACGATGAAGGTCGTCAGATACGGCAGCATGGACAGCAGGGCGCTGTTGATATACGTCCCCGCAGCCTGCAGCTGCAGCTGGAGCGCTTCGATGCTGCCGAACAGGAACGAGCCCAGGAGCGCGTTGAGGGGATGCCACATGGCAAACACCACGAGTGCGACCGCAATCCAGCCCTTCCCGGAGGTGATGCCGTTCAGCCAGTACGGGTGAATCGAACAGGTGATGTAGGCGCCACCCGCGCCGGCCAGCGCTCCCCCGACAATGGTCCAGAAGTAGCGCGTTGCCGCGACATTGACGCCCATCGCATCCGCGGCAGCGGCGTTCTCGCCCACGGCACGCAGATGCACCCCGACCTTCGTCCTGAACAGCAGAAACCAGAACACCAAGACGAGGACGTACCCGCCGTAGACCACCAGGTCCTGGTCAAAGAGAATGGGGCCCACGACTGGTATCCGGGAGAGGCCCGGGATGGCGACGGGTCGGATGGACGACGAGAGGCGCTGCGAGACCCAGCGGTCGCCGTAGAAGCTGGTCAGTCCCTCGCCGAAGATGGTCAGGGCGAGCCCTGTCACCGTCTGATTGCCACGCAGGGTGATGCAGATGAAGGCATGCAGGGCAGCGGCGGCCGCAGCAGCGGCCATGCCGGTCAACAGCCCGACGTACGGGTTGCCGCTTGTCGTGGCGCCAAGAAAGCCAAAGAAGGCGCCGATAAGCATCAGGCCCTCGAGCCCGAGGTTCAGGATGCCGCTGCGCTCGGTCATGACCTCCCCGAGCGTCGGAAGGAGGAGGATAGTCCCGGACTGCACCGCCCCGGCGAGGAGCTTGAGCGCGATACTGCCGAATGTGGGATTCATGCCGGAAGCCTCCTCGTGATGGACAGGCGGTAGTGTGTGAGAACCTCGCCTGCCAGCAGACAGAACAGGATGGAACTCTCGATAACCCCGACGATGCCGAAGGGTACCCGCATCATGATCTGAATCTGATACCCGCCCGCCTCGAGCGCCGCCAGGAAAATGGAGACCACAACCGCGACCAGAGGGTCCAGACCCGCGAGCCACGCGGCGATGATGGCGGTGTAGCCGTAGTCGGAATTGATTTCCAGCTGCAGCACCCGCAGCACGGCCGACGTGTGGGCGATACCGGCCAGACCAGCCAGACCGCCCGAGATGACGGCAGCAATGACGACAGTCCTGAAGATGTTGATGCCAGCGTAGCGCGCCGCGCGCTCGTTCTCGCCCAGGACAGTCGCCTCATAGCCAAACCGCGTCCTGCGGATGATGACCCAGACGATGACCGCTGCGGCCAGTCCGAAGAACAGGCCGATGTGCAGGCGCGACGGGGCGGGAAGGATCCGCGGAAGCTGGGCATTGAGGGCAAAGCCCTTGGACAGCGGGAACCCATGACTGCCCGGGTCGCGCCAGGTTCCGTACATGAAGTACCACAGGATGTACGAGGCAATGTAGTTCAGGAGCAGGGTCGAAATCACCTCGTTGACGTCCCAGTATACCTTGAGCAGGGCCGGCACGACCGCCCATACCGCGCCCCCCAGCGTACCCAGCACCATCATCAGCGTGAGCAGCAGCGGACGCGACATCGAGGCGGGGCCAAAGAGCGCGAGGTACGAGCCGCAGATGGCTCCCATGATGTACTGTCCCTTGGCACCGATGTTCAGGAACTTCATGCGATAGACGAGGCACAGACCCGTCGACATGAGGATGAGCGGGACGGCGATGACCAGCGTCTCGGAGAAGGTGTAGGAGGAGCCGAACGCACCCTTCACCATGGCGCCATAGACGCGGAGCGGGTTCACTCTGGCGAGCAGCATGACGATGGACCCTATCAGCATGCCCGCGAGGACCGAGCAGACGGGCACGAGAATGCGCAGCCGCGGCGGGGTTTTCTCACGCTTTTCGAAGTGCAGCATCGGGAGCTCCTGGATTCAGACTTGCGCGCTTGCGGCCCCTGCCATCATGAGGCCAATCTGCTCGATGTCCGCATCATGGGCGTCGACAATTCCCATGATGCGCCCCTCGTACATCACAGCCACCCGGTCCGCCACCATGAGAATCTCATCGAGGTCCTCGCTGATGAGCAGGACGGCCACGCCCTGGTCCCGCTGAGCGAGCAGAGTCTTGTGCACAAACTCCGTGGCGCCAACGTCCAGACCGCGCGTCGGATGCTCGGCAATCAGCAGCCTTGGCTGCTGGTCAATCTCCCGCGCAAGCAGCAGCTTCTGCATGTTGCCGCCGGACAGGACCTTGACAGGAGCCCGCGCGAGGGGAACCGAGATGTCAAAGCGTTCAATGAGCGTATCCGCGTAGGTGCAGGCGGCGCCATAATCCACAAACCCACCCCTGCACATGCCTGTCTGCCGGTACTTGTGCAGAATGGCATTATCGACCGTAGACAGGTTGGGCACAAGGCCGACACCCAGGCGGTCGGCGGGGATGTACGCGACGCCTGCGGCCATGAGCGTGCACGGGGACGCGTTCGTCACATCGGCCCCGCCGACAGTCACCCGCCCCTCTGACAGGCGCCGCAGACCCGCGATGCACTCCGCCAATTCGAGCTGCCCGTTGCCCGCCACCCCTGCGATGCCCAGAATCTCTCCTGCATGGACGGTCAGACTCAGCCCGTCCAGCGCCGTCAGGCCGCGGTCGTTGCGTGCCCTGGCGTTCTCGACCCTCAGGACCTCAGGACCCTGCTCAAGAGGTCTCCGCTCCAGCCGGAACAGCACGTCGCGCCCAATCATCATCCTGGCAAGCTGCACCTCCGTCATCGCAGCGGTGTCGACCGTCCCGATGACCCGTCCCTTGCGCAGAACGGTGATGCGGTCCGACACAGCCATGACCTCGCTCAGCTTGTGGCTGATGAACACGATGGACTTGCCCTCGGACTTCATCTCGCGCAGGATGGTGAACAGCTCCTCCGATTCCTGCGGCGTCAGGACGGCCGTCGGCTCGTCCAGGATGAGGATGCGCGCGCCGCGAAACAGCATCTTGATAATCTCGACGCGCTGCTGTTCGCCCACGGACAGCTGCCAGATTCTCGCGTACGGGTCAACGCGGAAATTGTATTTCCGCGCAATCTCCTCAATCTGCCGCGCGACCTGTCGCTGATTGACGCGGAACCCCTGCGACTCCAGTCCCAGGATGACGTTCTCGATGACCGTGAGGGAATCCACCAGCATGAAGTGCTGATGGATCATGCCGATACCATGCTTCATGGAGTCGAGCGGCGAACGCAGGTCCACGCGCTTTCCCTCGATGAGGATTTCGCCCTCGTCCGGATAGTAGATGCCGTCGAGGACGTTCATGAGCGTAGATTTGCCGGCCCCGTTCTCGCCGAGCAGCGTGTGAATCTCGCCCCCCCGCAACTCGAAGGTCACCCCGTCGTTGGCCACAATCCCCGGGAAACGCTTCGTAATGCCGTTCATGACAAGCATCAGCTCGTCATCGCCATCCATGGGCTCCTCCCTGCAAAGCAGAAAGGCTCCCCGGTTTCACGCCGGGGAGCCGCATTCAGGTTCTATGAACCGCTTTTCGGAATCTCGCCGATGACGCCCTGCACGAACCACTGGAGGTTCAGCTGGTCCTCATCGGACATGGTCGTGCCCGCAGGAACAACCGTCTCGCCTTTCTGGTTGACCATGGGACCATCGAACGGCGTGTACTTCCCGTCGATGATGAGCTGCTTGCGGGCGTTCACGTAGTCCACAACGTCCTGTGGAACAACCGAGCTGAGGGGCGCCAGGTCGACAATGCCGTCAGCCATTCCTCCCCAGTAGTCTCCGGCCTTCCACGTGCCGTCCTCCACCGACTTGGCCACCTTCAGGTAGTAGGGGCCCCAGTGCCAGATACGGGACGTCAGTACGGACTTGGCCTCTTCCGGCGTCTTCATGCCGGCGGCCATGTCCATGTCGTAGCCGATGCCATAGGCACCAGCCTTGAACGCTGCATCGAGAGGAGCCGGCGAATCCACGCCGGAGGCGATGATGTCACAGCCCTGGTTCAGGAGAGATTTGGCTGAGTCGCCCTCTGTGGCGGGGTCGAACCATGAGTTGGTGTAGACGACGGTCACCGTAACCTTCGGGTTGACCTCGCGAGCCCCGACGGTGAACGAATCGACTTCACGAATGCACTCAGGAATAGAGTACGGAAGCACAAAGCCAATCTTGTTGGTCTTGGTCATCTTGCCAGCGACGATGCCTGCAAGGTAGTCGGGCTGCTCCATGCGGCCGAAGTAGGTGCCGAGGTTGTCTGAACGCTTGTAGCCGGAGGCGTGCATGAACTTGACCGTAGGATTGTCCTTGGCTGTGTTGACCATGGCATCCATGAAGCCGAAGCTGGTGCCGAAGATGAGGTCATATCCGGCGCTCGCATAGTCACGGAATACCTTCTCCGCCTGGGCGCCTTCGGGAACACTCTCGGAGTACGTTGTTTCGACGTTGGGGTCGTTCTGCTGCAAATACAGACGTCCCTCCTCATGGGCCTGGGAGTATCCACCATCGTTGTGCGGACCAACGTAGACGAACGCGACTTTGAGCTTCTTTGCGGGGGCCGGTGGCTCGGCTGTCTTCGTGCAGCCGGTCGAACCGACGACAAGTGCAACAGCAAGCAGTACAATGAGCGAAACTTTCCGGAACTTCATACTCTCTAGCCTCCCATGGCAAGACTGACGTACCGAAACCGCGGTTTTTCGCTTGCTTCCTGCCCGGGCGTGCCCTGCACAGCCATCTGACCTGTGCCGCCCGGTCGTGTTGTGCCCTGTTCCTGTTCGGTTGTCATTGTATCAGGAACCGGGGGCAAGTAAAGATTGCAAACGCTGGCACCCGGTCCCGTGCCATTGACCGCCCCAGATCCCCGGCTACTCTGGTGTGGGGTGCCCGCAAGGGCTGAGAGAGTCGCACGGCTCAACTCGTTGAACCTGACCTGGATAATGCCAGCGTAGGGAGACAGGAAGGCAGGACGACACCCCGAACTCTGCCAAAGATTCGGGAGGTAGGTATGGAACGTACAACACGCAGGACTGTCACCGTGCAGGAAATGGCGGAAATGGGCATCGCCGTCGCTCTCGGCGTCGCACTGTCATACGTGTCCAAGGCAATCTGGTCCATGCCGATGGGTGGCACGCTGGAACTTGGCATCATCCCCGTGCTCTACATCGCGCTCAAGTGGGGGTCGCGCGACGGCTTCATTGTGGGTCTGGCGCTGGGACTCGTCACCCTCGCCACCGACCCGTACTTCGTCCATCCCATCCAGATTCTCCTGGACTATCCTCTGCCAGGCCTGGCGCTGGGGCTTGCCGGACTCCCGGTGTTCCGGACCGCCGGAAACTGGTGGAAGGGTGTCCTGGCAGGAGGCCTCGTCCGGTACGCCTTTCACGTCATTTCCGGGCTGGTCTTCTTTGCCACGGCTGCGCCCAGCTGGCATATGTCGCCGCTTCTGTACTCGCTGGCGTACAACGCCGCCTACGTGGCCCCCAGCATGGCCATCGCCCTCCTGGCACTGACCCCGCTGCGCCGCATCAGGGCCCTGTGGAACACCGGAGGCGAGTGAGTCAACCCCGCACCTGAACAGCCGCCACGCAGGCACGCTCGTGAAGCGGGATCGCTTTGACAATCAAGACCTTTCCGGTATGATATACAAGATGCTCTGTTGTGGAGGTAAGAGGTTATGAGAACGACATATTCGCCGAAGAACCGCAAGCGCAACCGCACCTTGGGATTCCTGAGCCGGATGAGAACTCATGGCGGGCGCCGTGTGCTTGCGCGTCGCAGACTCAAGGGACGCAAGAAGCTCATCGTAGCTTGAGGGCCGGTGGTCCCTGCGGGCGGCCGGTAACCTGGTGCAGGCGACATTGGGACGACTGTGGAAACGGATTCCTGGCAGTCTGTACAAGAAGGCGTTCGACAATTCGAAGGCGTATCACGGGACACTCATGGTGGTGTTCGTGTCTCCGGCGTTTGCGCGGATGGTCGGGTTTACCGCCTCGCGCAAGGTCGGGGGTTCTGTTGAGCGCAATCACGCCAGGCGCCTGATGAAGGAAGCCTTCCGCGCTGTTTCCGAGGGTCTTGTGCCCGACGTATCCTATATCCTCGTGGCCCGCAAGGCCATCATGTCCGCATCAGTGCAGGACGTCCAGCGCGAGCTTGCTCGCCTGACGTCTGCCTACCGTCATTCATGAAGAAACTCGTCCTGGGACTGCTCCATTTCTACCGGAGGTTCCTGTCGCCCCTCAAGGGCCCGACGTGCATCTACTACCCGACATGTTCCGAGTACACCCTCGAGGCGGTGGAACGCTACGGAGCCGCGACCGGCCTGTGGCTTGGCCTCAAGCGCATACTGCGGTGCCACCCGTACCACCGGGGCGGATACGACCCTGTGCCCGATCTGCACCGCGACTGCACCCATGCAATTCATACCCTGGAGGTTCCCATTGATGCGAAAAAGCCCTCGTAGAAGCGCACGGAAGCTTCTGCTGGTCCTGACACTGCTGCTCGGTATTGTCACGCTGTCCGGCTGTGTCGCCTCGGCTCCTGTGACAACGTCCGACCCGGTTGGCGTCGGTCTGGGCGTCACGGTACGCCAGCTGGAGAATGTACCGCTTGTCATCACGGTCAAGAACAACATGGACAAGTTCGTGAGCGATATCCGTGTCGAAATCGTCGCTGTGGATGGCAAGCCCGGCATCGCTCCCTTCGCCCTGTGGGAAACGCCGGACGCGTCGGTGACCATCACTGCGCCGCTGCTTCCGGGCAAGACAGCACAGGTCAAGCTCATCCTGCAGCAGAAGGAACCTGCCCCCATTCAGTCGTATCCTGTGGACGTGAAGGTGACCTACAAGGACGGCAACGGCGTGGAGGTCGCGAAGGTCATCAAGAGCGCAGGCATCATCAAGGTGGGCAACACCAACTTCCTCTCGACCGGCATCCGCTGGATCATCGAGGCGCTCAACAGCCTGGTCCATGACTATGCCATCGCCATCATCCTGCTGACCCTTCTGCTCAAGCTTGTCACCGAGCCCCTCACGCGCATGCAGTTCAAGTCCACGGTGGACATGCAGAAGATTCAGCCGCAGCTTGTGAAGCTGAGAGCGAAGTATCCCAACAAGGAGGACGCCCAGAAGCTCAACGAGGAAACGATGAAACTGTACAAGGACAACAACGTCAACATCTTCAGCGGCTGCCTGCCGCTGCTGGTGCAGTGGCCCGTGTTCCTTGCGCTGTTCACCGCCATCAACAACTACTCGCCGTTCAACACCGCACCATTCCTGTGGGCTCCAGCACTCTCGATGTCCTCGAGCGCGCTTCCACTGGCAACGCGGTTCATCATGCCCGTCCTCGTGGGCCTGTCCACGTATGTCCAGTCGCTTACCTCGTTCGTTCCTGGACAGGACCGTTCCCAGACTGCCATGCTGACATACTTCATGCCGCTGCTGATGGGATACTGGGCCTACGGGTTCAGTATTGCCCTCGGTCTCTACTGGGCATTGTTCTCGTTCTTCTCCGCGGCCCAGCAGTACATGGTCATCAAGCGCCTGACGAAGGGCATGCCGGCGCCGGAGCCCGTCGCCAAGACGCCGCCGAAGAAGAAGTAGGAGGCAAGCATGAGGCTTTCCAAGCAATCTGAACAGCATGTGACCGGATTCCTGGGCGATTTCTTCACAGCTCTGGACGAGAACCCCTCCATCCAGCTCTCGTACTCTGACGGGGACCCGTATGTGAACATTACCGGTCTTACCGGCAACGGCACGTTCCTTTCCAAGGACCAGGTCTGCCTGTCGGCCCTGCAGCACATCGTCAACGTTGTGGCGCACAAGGACCGCGACGGAGCACCGGGCATCATCACTGTCGACGTAGACGGGTACGTGATGCGCCAGCACGAGATGCTCAAGCGCATTGCCATCGACGCAGCCCTGCGCGTCAAGCGCGAGCACCAGGCGGTGGCTCTCCAGCCGATGAGCGCCAAGGCACGCCGCATCATCCACATGACGCTCAAGGACTATCCGGGCATCACGACCTACAGTGAGGGACGCGACCCCCAGCGCCACGTCATCGTCGACCTGACGAAGTAAAGGGGGCCTCCATGCCCCGTACCAGCACCATTGCCGCTCTTGCCACCGCCCGTGGCCCGAGCGGCATCGGCATTGTCCGGCTCAGCGGGCCCGATGCCTGGGCCATTGCGGAGACACTCGCCAGCGGACAGCCGCCCCTTGTCGACCGCGCGGCCAACCTGCGCCGCATCTGTGACCCCGCGACCGGCAGCGTCATCGACCAGGGAATCGTCCTGCCCATGAGAGGTCCCCACTCCTACACCGGTGAGGACACGGTCGAGCTGCAGCTGCACGGGAGCCCGCTTCTCCTGGAGAACGCCCTGAAAGCCTGCCTGACCCTGGGGGCAGAGCCTGCCCGCCCCGGAGAGTTCACGTTCCGCGCGCTGCTTGCCGGGAAGCTGTCCCTGCTGCAGGCAGAGGCCGTGCGCGACCTCGTCGATGCCACATCCGACGAGGAGCTGGCGCTGGCTGGCACGTCGCTCTTTACAGATGTGTCCGGGCCATTCCGCGAGGTGCTCGACCTGGTGACGCGCTCGCTTGCAGCGCTCGAGGGTCCCTTCGACTTTCCGGACCAGTTCAGCCCGGACGACGAGGCGGACGCTCAGCGTGTGGCCGGAACTCTCGTGGCCGAGGCGCGGTCCAGGGTCACCGGGCTGCTTGCCGAGGCACAGGCGACGGAACGCCTGCACCATACCGTCACCGTCGTCATCGCCGGATCGCCGAACGTGGGCAAGTCCTCCCTCATGAATGCCCTCCTGCGCTATCCCCGCGTCATCGTCTCCGACATCCCCGGGACGACCCGCGATGCCGTTTCAGAGGAAATCCTGCTGGGAGGCCACCGCGTCACGCTCGTCGACACGGCCGGCCTCGCCCCTGCGCCGCCCGGCATGCTCGATCGTCTTGCGGGTGAGCAGACGCGCGGCTTCCTCGACCGCGCAGACATCGTGCTTGTCGTGCTCGACGTCGCAAGCGGCCTGCGGCCCGAGGAGCGCGACCTCGTGGAGCATGTCCGGCACCTCCCTCACCTCATCGCCGCCAACAAGATCGACACCGGGCCCATGCCGGCCGACCTCGAGCCAACGGTCGGCGAACCGGTGCTTGGAATTTCGGCCACGCAGGGCATCGACATCGACCTGCTGACCAGACGTCTCACCGACCTGGTGGAACACAGCACGGACACAGCCCGCGTGCATCAGCTGGTCACCGCCCGCCAGGCGACAGAACTGCGGATTGCAGACCGAGCTCTCGCGGACGTCGCCGCAGGCCTCGGCGCCCTTCCTGCCGATGTCCTCGCCTGCACCCTTGGCGAAGCCCGTGAGGCGTTCCTTCGCCTGCTCGGGGAACGCATCGCCCCGGACGAGATTCTGGAGACAGTCTTCAGCACCTTCTGCATCGGCAAGTAACTCAGCCCCGATAGGACACAAGGGGGCGCAGGGAATATCCCTGCGCCCCCTTGTCAGCTACTGTGGAACCAGAGACGCTACTTGTGAATGACCGCCTGAACGTCCTGCGCCATCTTCTTGAGGCCGTCCGCAACGCTCACTTTGCCGAGATACATGTTCTGGAGACCCGCGGTAATCTTGCTGCGGGCATCGTTCCAGCCGCCAGTCGGTGGCTCAAGCACAGAACCGCTCAGCTGTTCGAGGCCAGACCGCATCTCGGGCTTTGCCGCATAGGCAGCCACAAGAACGGGGTCCTTGAGGGAGCTCTGACGAGCGGGCATGTAGCCTGTCTGCGCTGCCCAGACTGCCTGGGTGTGCGGGGAGGTGAACCACTTGATGTACGTCCATGCAGCATCCTTCTGGCGCTGCGTGTACTTGGGCGCGTTGCCGAACATGACGATGTTCGTGCCGTACAGTGCTGCCGCCTGGCCCGCAGGTCCTGCGGGCAGCGGCGCCTCGCCCAGCTCGAACTTGTCGCCCACCGCCTGCTCATAGTAGGTGCGGCCGGCAACAGAACCGAAGGTAATGGCAGCCTTGCCAGCGCCCAGGTCGGTCTGGTCGCCGTAGGCTGTGGTGTAATGCATGTACTTCTTGGTGTACAGGTCGGCAAAGAGCTGCGTGGCTGCCTTGACAGCGTTGTTGTTGCCGAACAGTACCTGGTCGTACGTGTCATTGAGGACACGGCCGCCATATGCGTAGACAAGCCCATACCAGAGGTCGACCGACGGCGTGTGCGAGGCACCCCACTGGGTCTGCTCACCCTTGTCGTTGGTCTTGGTCAGCTTGACGCAGTCATCCGCGAACTCCTGCCACGTCGTCGGCGGACGCGTGATACCGGCAGCCTTCAGCATGTCCTTGTTGTAGTACATGACGACGTTGGACTTGTTGAAGGGCATCATGTAGCGCTTGCCATCCGCAAGCTTCGAGGAGTCCCACATCTTGGGGAAGAAGTCGGCAATCTCAGCCTTGGACAGTCCGTTGCTCCCGTTGATGTAGCTGTCGAACGTGCTGAGGTAGAACCCGGTTGCATACTGCGCGGCCCAGTTTTCATAGGCCTGCGCGATGAGGGGCGGGTCCTTGGCTGCGACTGCGCCGATGGTCTTGGTCTGCAGCGTGTTGTAGTTGGGCATCTGCACCAGTTGGACCTCAATGCTGGGGTGCGTGGCGTTGAATTCCTTGGTCAGGCCGGTCAGCGACTCACCCAGCGCGGCAGCCATGGCTTCCCAGAATGGGACCACAGCCTTGTTCTTCAGCCAGTCCGGCGAGAAGGTCACCGTGACCTTTTTCTGGGCATCGTTCCACGCCGTGTTCGCGCCCATCGACTCGGCCACGAACCGGAGCGGCACGACCGTCTTGCTGTTCACGATAGCTGCGGGCGCGTCGAGAGTCACGTCGTACCCGTTGACCTTGGCCACCGCCTTGTCGATGGTGAGCGAAATCTTGTTGTCCGCCAGTGTGATGGCGGCGGTTCTCGTCGCGGCGTCCCATGCCAGCGTCGCGCCCATTGCCTCAGTGATGAAGCGAAGAGGAACCAACGTGCGACCGTTCCGGATGAGAGCTCCCTGCTCGAGGGTGGTGGACTTGCCGTTC
>DAONFE010000027.1:1411-13911 GCA_035403525.1 Candidatus Cryosericum sp. | reverse complement strand
AGGAGCAGAACCAATCCAGTACGTGTTCTTCTTCTCATGGTGTACCTCCGATGCAGATCTAGTGTCCGGAGTAAGCCTCAGATCAGCTCCGGCAGTGTCCAGCGTATCGATCGCACTATCCCGCCTTCCACCACCGGGACAGGAACAGGATGGCAAAGATGATGAAGAGGAGAGCACCAAGCAGCTTGGCCGCAGGCAGGTGGCGGGTGAACCAGGCCTGCAGGCGTGTAGAGGAAACCCCTGCTGCCGCAAGGATGGTGATGACCAGAAGAGGCAGGATGAACAACAGGTTGTACAGAACAAGCAGGAGGACGGCATGGCTGTGAAGTCCCTCATTGGCAATGATGAGCACGATGGTCGGCAGGTAGGTCTGACCCGTGCAGAGGAACTCCAGAAGAGCAACCGGGAAGGCGACAAGGAAGGCCCACAAGGGCATGAAGCGGCTGCCGGCCACCCTGCGGATCAGCAAACGAATGCCGCTCTTCTCCCGTCCCGGGAGCTGCAAAGACATCTCCCGGGTATGTCCGTGACGCGCAAGAACAGCGTCATGGATAGAGAGAATGGCTAGACCGGCGGACAGGAGGCCAAGGAGCCCATAGAGCCAACGGGTGGCTGCGCTGAACCAGCTGGTTTCAGCAATGGCCCGTTCCAGCCCGATGCCGGCCAGGAAATAGGCGCAGAAGATGCCAGCGGCAAAGGAACAACCCACGAGAAGGATCCGCCTGCGGGAACCACTGCGGAGGATGATGTAGGAGAGAAAGAAGAGCAGGGTAGCAAAGGCACAAGGATTGATGCCATCAATCAGACCGGCACCGAGGACCGTCCCGGCAGAGAGTGGAGCGACAACCTCACGTGTCGTCGTTGTTGTGGTCGTCGTGGCTGCCAGATGTCGCAGAAGAAGGGCACTATCCTGAGCCGTTGCCATCTCGAGGAGATGGGGTAGACGCGTCTCGATGTCGTCTGCGCGGATGAGGGCGGTCCTGCCGATGAAGACGGTCGGGACCGCGTACCAGTCTGCCTCGGGAACATCGTAGAGGAGATCAAGGCTGTGACGAAGAGATGCGACGGTGATATCCTCGAAGCGGTACCGATGGACATCCACAGGGGTGCCGGAGGCAGTCAGCCGGTCAAGATAGGCAGCAACCTCCCGACACTCCCCACAGGAGTCGGAGAGGAAGACGGCGATAGAGATGGGCATGGCAGCCGTTGCCGTAGTGGCGCACAGTGCAACAGACACGACCAAGCAGCTCAGGATGCATGCCGTCGCAGACATGCGCACAACATGCTGAAACCCGCGCTTTGTCATCAGTGCTCGATGATGCTCCTTATGTACTTCGTGAGTGTGCCGTCTGCGCTGGACCCCTGAAGGCTGTAAGGGATCACCGCCTTGACGGTTCGGTCCGGAGCTATGACCATCAGGCTTGTGTAGGAGGACTGTCCGTACGTCAACACAAAGGACCAGCAGGGGTCTGCCGCGATTGCAACCCCAGAGTGCTTGTGTTGAACGTAATCCTCGACCTTGGTGACTTCGCCACGGTTGATGGACGGGAGAAGCCGCAGGTTCTGCGTCGCCGTCTGCACGGATGCCGTGCTGTACAGAACAGCATAGTCGCAGGCGGCGCGCCAGCGTACTTCGTCGTAGACCGATGCCACGAGGACCGGGTCCGCAAAACCGGCCAGCCTGGCAAGGAAATCTGCCTGAAGCTTCATGGCGTCAGCGCTCAGGTAGGTCGAATGAGACACCAGCAAGACTGTGAACCTGTCTGCCGACACGGGAGACACGGATGCCCCGTCACAAATCGCGGGCGCCAGTTTCTCGCCGACTTTCGGTGTCACCTCACTGCCAGGTAGCGCCCCTGACTGAGTGGCGCTGAGCTTGTGCAGCGCTTCGTTGAGTCCTGTCCACACCAGCTGCAGCTTGATGCCCACCGACTTCCACGCGATGGTACCGTCGGCCCGGATGAGAAAGACAGCCGGCGCCCGAGCGTCATGGTCACTGAGCTTTGCGACAGCAGCCCTGTTCTGGTCGACCGCCAGTCGCATATGCGGCCCGGCAACGACTCCCTGTCCGTCGGTCCCGACCATCAGGAGCACGAACTGGATACCCGGGTATTCCTTGCCCAGCCCTTCCGCCACCCCTGCGTACTCCAAACAGGTGGCGCAGCCGGGCGCCACCACGATGCAGCATGTCTGCAGGTCGCGCAGGCGGATGGCCGATCCATCCATTGCGCTCGCCACACTCTCGAGGGGAAACAAATCGCCCGGATTCAGTGCGGCGGCGTATTCCTGTTCCAGTTCTGAGCGGGCTGTGGCAAGCGCGGACCTTGCCGCCACCGACGGACGAAGGACCAGGAGGACAACGGCGGTGGCTGCCACGCATGTGACTCCTGCAATCAGCAGGGTGGCACTGCGTCTATGCAGCCTCATGCAGAACTCCGTCCACCATGTACATTCGCCGGTGCGCGTGTTCCGCCACCTCATCCGAATGCGTGACGACCAACAGGGTCTTGCCCGAACGGTTCAGGTCGTCCAGGACCTGCATGACGGCGGTCACGTTGGCTTCGTCCAGTTCGCCGGTCGGTTCGTCGCACAGGACGATCTCGGGGTCGTTGACGATCGCCCGTGCCACGGCGACCCGCTGCTTCTCACCGCCGGACAGTTCAGAGGGATAATGCTGCATCCGGTCCTTCATGTCGACCTGTTCCAGGACAGCTGCGGCCAGGCGTTGCGCTTCTTTCTTCTTCACGCCTCCGATCCGGGGAACGAGCGCCACATTGTCCAGGACCGTCAACTCCGGCAGCAGCTCGAACTCCTGAAACACGAAGCCGATCTTGTGATTGCGGAACCGGGACAGTTCCGCGTCCTTGAACGTGAACGGGTCGATCCCGTCATACAGGACCTCACCCCCAGTCGGCGTGTCCAAAGTGCCAACGATGTTGAGCAGTGTTGTCTTGCCGGATCCCGAGCGCCCCCGGATGGAGACGTAGTCGCCATGCTCAAGCATCAGATCCACGCCCTGCAGTGCCTGGACCTTCACGCGGGTGCCGTCGTACACTTTCTGAACCTTCGACAGCTGAATCATGATCTCCTCCTTGCGTGGACTACAGGTTTCTCAGTTCGCGGGAGGGAACGATAGTCCGCGAACGCCGTGCCTGGTTGCGTGCAGCGATGAAGGACACGAGCAAGGCAAGCAGACAGGTGACGACCAGCCAGGGCAGGGAGGTCGCCGTCAGCGCATACGAGGGCCGTTCGGTGAGCGTCGCCGTCAGCACCATGAGCAGCGTTCCGATGACGACCGACACCCCTGCGACCAGGATGTTGTGAGACAGATGCAGACGCGTCAGTTGCGCCTGGGATGTCCCCAGGGCCTTGCGGACGGCGGTGTCGCGCCGCTTGAGCTCGGCATACAGGTAGAGCTGGTCAGCGAAGACGATGAAGCCCTCCAGGAGCCCGAAGGCGGCGAAGAGCATGAGGAACCCGGCAAGCGCCTGGATCGATGTATCGATGGCTGCAACCAGTGCGCCTCCGTCGAGGAACCCCAGCGACGAGTAGATGACATCCGGAACGGACGAGCGGACGATGTCCTGCACGTCCTGCAGGGTCCCCGGCCGCACGCCCCCGACGAGCAGGGTCGTCCGTGTGCCGCAGCTCTGACACATGCTGGTCCGGGTGTCCAGGGTCGTGAAGAGGGTCCGGTTCATGGTGAGGCTTTCCGTGGCGCCGAACTGGCCCATGATCTGGACCACTCCGCTGCTCAGAAAGGCGGACCCGAGAGTGCCCCCGGCCAGGTTGGGGGTCTTGTTCAGCATCTTCCAGACATCAGGACCGGCAAGCGCCTCCAGACCGGCCGTCTCAGCTGATGACCCCATGCTGGTCCCGTGCACGGGCGTGAGCCCGTAGAAGGAAGGCAGAGCAGCGTCCCCGGACAGGACCCTGATCCACTTGTGGGGGTCGCCGTCGGCGCTGGTCCAGGAGATCTCGGCATTCTTGAGCACGGCCACCGGGTGCCCGGCCTGCCTCAGGCGGTCCTTGATGAGCTGCAGCTGCTCTGCTGTCGGCGGGGTGCTGGGCGACGTACTGATGCGGGCAACATTGCGCCCGAGGAGAAGAGCGAACTCACGGTCGCGCTTCAACCCGAAGGACAGCTCGGACAGGGGGAGCAAGGCAAACAGCAGACACAGAGCGACGGCAAGGGATCCCCACAGATCCAGCTTCAGGGCATCGAAGCGCGAGCGCACTCCTCCACGGAACCGGATGCCGGCGCCAGGATTGATGCGAGAGATACCACGTGCCGGGATGAGAGAGGAGAGGACGGCGATGGCGAGGAGGAGGATGAGAGATGCCAGGAAGGCGAGCGGGGAAAAATGCAGGGGGACGTCCAGGTAGGCAGCACCCGTGCTGGCAACCAGTGCAGAGCGACTCTGGTTGATGACGTCGATGGCACTGCTTTGCAGCAGCGTCTGCAGCAACCGCGTCCAGGGACGTGCCAGGGAGAGGAGGACAAGGCTGGCAACTCCCCAAGAAGCTGCGGCCATCAGGCACGCCTCTGCCATGAACCCCAGGGTGACCGAACGGCGGGACGTGCCCAGCGCCCGCCGGACAGCGATCGCCCGCACCCGGGTAGCAAACTCGGTGTACAGGGAAACGGCGACGGCCAGGAGACAGCCGACGAGGGTGAGGAGGGCATAATTGGTCAGCAGGGTGAGTGTCCTGGTCCGCACCGCAATGCCGACCACGCTGGGGACCATACTGTTACGTGATGTAGCGGTCACGATGGTGTCCGCGTTCTCTTTGGAGCGGAACATCCGCTGGACCGCCTTGGCAATTCCAGGACCAGTACCGGGCTCAGCCAGGATCTCAACCATCGGCGTGTCCTTCTCTTGTCCGACAGGAACCGAAGGCGAATACTGGAAAACAGTCGAGTTCGGGTCGCTGTACGGGTAGACGAACCCACTCGAGGAAGCCAGCCCTTCCTCCTTGCGAGCCAGGACACCGATGACGTGCAGGTCCTGGATCCCGTCGGAAAACGTCTGGCCCACAGGGTCCCCGCCGGGGAACAGGAGGTCGGCGAGCGTGCTGCCGATGATGACGTCACCCGGACCGTCGCCGGGGGCGAAGTCACGTCCCTGCTCAATGGTGAAGTTCCAGAGGGACAGCTGACCGGGGGACATGCGCAGGCTCATGACCAGTCTCTGCCTTCCGCCAATCAGAAGCGTCCTGATTGAATTCCCATCGAACGTCTTGAGCCACAGGTCGCGCACGCCGGGGATGCGCCGCATGGCAGCGAAGTCCGTCGGGGAGAACACAGAGGTCGCTCCGACTGCACGGTTTGATCCATCGCTTGGGACACTGGTGGTATAGGGGAATTCTCCTGCCTGGAGGAATCCCTTCATCATGATGTCCATCATCGTGTCCGTTGACATGATTCCGCCGCCGTACACCAGGCCCAACCCGACCGACCGGTACATGGCAAGACTCGATTTCTGTTGTGACTCTGCGATCACCCGACTTGCACACTGGACGTCCACGACGTCACAGCCCATCTTGCGCAGCTCCTCCTGCCTGCTGCTCCGCTGGGCCTCGCGCAGTGCGAGGCCCATGGCAACAACTGAGGTGGCGATGATGCTGGTGAGCAGAAGAACAACGAACACGACGATCATGCGTCGCGAGATCCTGTGGTTCATGACATCACGCCTCCTTGTTGTCGTGTTCAGCTACTTGAAGCAGTTGGTTGAACAGGGGTTGGAGCAGTTCTCGACGCAGTACCAAGTCATCTGGTAGGGGTCGAAGACCGACGTACCAAAGTGCTGTTCACATCCCGGCTGATGATTGACAATACAGGCCTCCTCCCACGAACAGTCGTAGGTGCAGGCGGTTGCTCCTCCAATGCCACAGATCCCGATTGCGACCATCATCAGGATAATGAGACCCAGTGTCCGAAAGAGCAGGGTCCTTCGTTTCATGCATGCCTCCTTACCCGATTCAGCCGCGCAGCTGTACAAGCACCATACAACGCGAACGTTAAAAGAACGTTAAAAGTCTTTCGGCAAGACAACTCCATGAATCGAAAGTGTGGTATGCTCAGAAAGAACCTGCATCATCCAGGAGGGAAAGGGTGAGAGTACTGGTCGTAGAAGACGAGCCAACGATGGCTTCGGCATTGGCTGATGCGTTGACGCATGAGAGGCTGACGGTCGACACGGCATGTGATGGTCGTGATGCGCTGGGGAAGGTCCACGTCGAACTGGCGTACGACCTGATCCTCCTGGACCTCATGATGCCCCACATGGATGGAATGACGTTTCTGCACACAATACGGGCCGAAGGGCATACGATGCCCGTGCTTGTGCTGACAGCCCGGACCCTGACGGCGGACAAGGTGATCGGGCTCGATGCCGGTGCCGACGATTACCTTACCAAGCCGTTCGATCTGCAGGAACTGCTGGCGCGTGTGCGAGCGCTGTTGCGACGACGTGATGCTGCAAAGACGACCGTCCTGACTGCAGGACCGGTGGTGCTCGACGTAGCGTCGCACATGTGTACGGTGGCAGGCCTGCCTGTGTCGCTGAGCCCGAAGGAAGAGCAGCTGCTCGACTACCTCTTGCGAAACCAGGGGCGCATCGTTCCCCGGGAAGAACTCGAAGACCACCTGTGGGGAGAACGGTCATCTCTGTGGTCCGATACGCTGCGGACCCACGTGCGGTACCTGCGCGCCAAAGTGGACACTGACCCCCGGTCCCCACTCATCGTCACCGAACGGGGGTGTGGTTATGGCATCCTGCGGTCAGAGAAGGAATCCCGCAATAGGTAAATGCCGCTCATCTCCTTTCAGGGAACGCCACACACGTACATGGTGCTGTTCATAGCACAGTACAGGGTTTTGAGGCCTGCCCCGACAGCGAGCATCTGCCCGCCGAGGGATGACAGCCCGAGGTTCATCCGCAACCATCGTGTCCCGCCGGGGAGCAAGACGAAGACGCCACCACTGGATGTGGCGGCATACAGACGTTTCGACCCGTCCATTGCCAGTGCCTGTATCGACCCGTAGTAGACGCCGATCCTTGACAGCCCCTTGTTTATTGGCGTCCACGCTTGACCTGGTGCACCAGTCCAGATGCCTCGCGCCATGGAACCAAGGTACACCTGTGTTGTGGAGGTGAAGATCATGCTGGTAAGCCAGCTGAGGTCAGGAGTGCTGCCCAGCATGGGCCGGTCCATCAGCTGCACGTCCTTCCACAACAACCCGCCATTGATGGACTCATGCAGGCCGCGGCCAGGCAGAATGGCAAGGACGTGCTGGTCATTGGCGGGGTCGACCGCCAGTGCGCTGACTTCGACATAGGTCACCTGCTGCGGGGCGGAGCCTTTGGGTTTCAGTCCGAGGCTCCGGTCGACTGCCACCCCCTTGGCAAGATCGACCTGCCAGACACCCAGTGAGGTTCCGGCGAGCAGTGTGCCAGGCATCGATGCGATCGGAACCAGTGCCAGCACGTCATCGCTGAGCTCGCCGGCTGCGACACGATTCCACCGCCTGCCATCCATTGACATCCACAGCCCCGCACCCCGCGTGCCTGTCAGTATCGGTGTCCCCACGCGGATCACGGCGATGTCCTGCGAGTCCAGTCCCGTTGCCGTGCGCTGCCATGTACCACCCCCATCGTATGAGACATACAGGCCGCCGGTCGTGCCTGCGTATACGCGCGAGCGGTCTATGGGGTCTGGCGCCACACAGGTGATCGCAGCTTCCTGGATCCCGATGCTGGCATCGGTCCAGTGCCCGGTGGCTGCTTCAGCGCTGAACACCCCACCGGATGTGGCAGCTATGAGAGTCCTGTTTGTCAAACGGCAGAGCGCATGCACGGCAAACCCGTGCATTGCGGGCGGCATAGCCGTCCACCCCTTGGATGAGTCCGTCGCCGCAAAGACGGTGCCCGTGGATGTCGCGACGACCACGTGCCACGACGGCTGAGGAACAATGGTGATGGCAGAGACGGTACCGATCTCCGAAGGCAGCTCTGCTGAAGCAGACCAGTTCTGTCCCGCGTCCGTGCTGACATAGACATCCTCGTTGTGGAGAACGGCGACAAGGGTATTCGGCCGCGATGCGTCCCAATCCAGAGCCGTCACTGACGAATCCTTCGGCAGGCCATTGCTGATGCTGCTCCACGCGAGATCCGCCGCATGTGCGACAAATACACCCTGTTCGTATGTGCCCGCAAACAGCCGATCATCGCCGGGCGGCGTCGCCAGCAGGCAGCTGACACCAAGTGTTGGAAGACCTGTGTCCGCTTGCTGCCAGTGTCTGCCGATGTCGCTCGAGGTGTAGATGCCGTGGCTGGCGGTTGCTGCGTACATGATGACCCCATCCCCCGACTGCACCAGAGCTGTGATCGCGTCATTGCCAAGGCCGCGGATAGACTGCCGCCATGAATGGCCGTCGTCATAGCTCGCTTGCAGACCTTCGTGGTCGACGGCCCGAACGATCACTATCATAGGGGATGAAGTCACCATGAGGCGCGTCACGCTGTTCCCCGATTCGGTCCTGCACAGGAACTTCCACGTTATGCCGGCATCCAGGGAACGGTAGATGGCCCCGCTCGCTGTACCAGCATACAGAAGTCCATCCGCCGATGACGCGAGCGTAGCAATGTCGCCCCCCCAGATGGGTCCCAGAGGCGTCCACTGCACTCCAGCAGGCACACCAGGGTCGTTAGCCAGCGCCCGCTTTTGCAGACGAGGAATGGCAACCTTGATGAACAGCACGACCGCCGCTATGAGCAACCACCCGATAATGACATCTGCCCACAACTTCCACTTGCTCATGGTCTCCTCCCCTTGCGGTACCAACCCTTCCAAGCGCAGTATGAGTCTGTAGTGTTAAGGGAACGTTAAAGTGGGCCATCTCTGGACACGACACGTCAACGGGGTTAACGTTGTCTTAACGGAAACCTGCTATGGTAGGAGGTAGGCGGCCGTGACAGAAGGTGGGCCATTCAAGAACGGCGTCCGGCAGCCTGCAGGACAAGGAGGATGGATGGGATGAAGAGAACACGACACACCCTGTTGCTTGGCGCAGCCGGACTGCTGTTGGTTGCTTCAATCGTCTGTGGCAGTCTGATGCGCCGGGCAACAGATGGAGCCGCCGACCCTGATACCCAGGAGATCACGGTGGCGGAGGTCTCTTCGACCGTCTCCGGACGTATCGCCGCTCTGGGAAACAACGTGACTGAGGCATCTGTCCGCAGCGCGATCACAGACCAGCTGTCCAGTCTGGGCGCACGCGGGTTCATCCGTGTCCACATCGCGAGCCGGAAGGTCGACGTCCTGGCAGGAACCGACTACAACCTCGATCAGGTCCTGGGGAGCATGGCCAGCGAGAGTTTCTGGCAGTACCGCATGTCGCTGGCACCGGCGGATGCGCCGGATCAGCTTCAACCGCTCTACGTCACATATGCAAATTCCGGCATGGGCGCTGTCTTGGGAGAACTGCTCATCGGCAGCGCCGGCCCGACAGCCGCCCAGACCAGGGCAATGCAGTCGCTGATGGCCGCCATGTGGACGTGTGTCTGCCTCGCAGTCATCTGCTTCATCGTGGCTCTGCTCCCATCGAGCAGTCGCGTCCGGCGCGTGGGTTCGTCCTGGACACCTGTGCGCCGTGGTCTGACGCTGGTGCTCATCGGCGCTGTCGTTGCCCTCCCGGTGGCATGGATACTCCTGGGCCAGGCACGTACCGCTGCGAGGGCTCAATTCGCACGTGGAACGGACTTCGTTGCGGCGACGTCGGCGTCCTCGCTGGCCAGCACAGCAGGTGCCGGGACATCGGCAGCCTGGCTGCATGCGTTTCACTCGATGGAATACATCGACTCTTCCTTCCGCATACTCGTGGACGGGAAACTGCGTGACTCCAGTGGAACGGACTACGGCCCGGGCTCGTACGTCAAGTTGGGAGACGCAGGGGAATGGCGGACCCTGTCCCCCGTCACCGGGGACACTGCCGTACGCTCCGTCTATGTGACCGCCGCCACGGCGGGCAAGATCCGTGTCGAGATGGCTGTCCGCGAGCCACAATACTGGCAGGTCATCCGCGTGCGCACGATCATCCTGTGGGTCACCCTTGCCGCACTGGCTGCTTTGTTTGCCCTGGGGTATTTCGCAGGACATCGTGCAGAACCCACGGTTCCCTCGTCAGAACAGGTTCTCCAGCACGCTGTCGCACGCCAGACGGTCCTCACCGTTCTCGTCGTCTGTCTTGCCCTCGTGCCCGCTGCCGGGTGGTTCCTTGAGTCTTATCAGGCGGCTTCACTGGGACGCCTGGACGAGACGCTGCAGCGTGATGCCGCAGGACTGCAGACGACCTTTGCCAGCATGGAGCCTGAAACAGTCGCGGCAAAAGCAGTCCAGATTGCCGATCAGCTGGACACAGCGCAGACAGGGCTGGCATTCTCACTGAAGTACACGATGGCCGCGGACGGAACGGTCGACATCAGGATGAACCCCCAGTACAGTGCGCTCAGCGTCGTCATCGGCTACAATCGCCCTCACTATCTGGTCGTGGCCAATCGAACCGACCCGTCCGTGCCACCCGGGAAGAACATGTTTGTCCGTGCCATGACGTTCAGCAACCGCCTGAAGGATGGCACCGTGTATACAGCGTTGCTGGGAACGACGATGCGCCCCGTGCAGCAGGACATGCGGGATCTGTGGAAGGCGGCCGCATGGGCTGGACCGGTCGCCTTCCTGTTCCTTGTCCTGGCCGGTCTGGTCGCCGCACGCCTTGCCCTTCGGCCGGTCACCGCATCCATGCGCCACCTGGAGCAGTTCACGGGTGACGCCGGGCACGAACTGCGCACGCCGCTGAGCTCGATCGCCCTCAACGCACAGGTCGCGCTCAACCAGGATGCGCAGCCTGAGGAATTCCGCCGCCACCTCACTGCGATCGCGTCACAGGCGGAGCGCTCAACCCGCCTCTCCGAGTCCTTGCTCCTGCTGGCGCGCCTGGACCGCCAGGAGGAGGTGCCGCTGGCGTCGTGCAGTCTTGCCGAGGTCTGGCGTGATGTATCAGCCACCTTTGCCGAGCAGCTGGCTGCGAAGGAGCTGACGCTCCAGACACCGACCGAAGACCTGACGGTGACCGCCAATCGTGATCTGCTTACAGTTGCACTCCACAACCTTCTGGAAAACGCGATCTGCTACTCGCCGGCGGCGGGGGCGATCACCATCGCGGCACGGCGCACGGGAGCGGACGTGACGATCAGTGTGACAGACCACGGCGCCGGGATCCCGCCCGAAGCCATGGCACATATCTGGGACCGCTTCTACCGCGTCGACGCCAGCCGCAGCCGCGCATCCGGCGGCAACGGTCTGGGCCTCGCCATCGTCCGCAAGGCGGTGGAGGCGATGCACGGACGGGTAGCCGTCACCAGCGCAGTTGGCGCGGGCAGTACCTTCTCCATCATCCTTCCGTTCTCCGGGACCAGGGGCTGACAGTGCCATGGACGCACATCCGTTGCAGCAAGAACCAGCACCGGGCGAGATGTCCCGGGAATGCAGAAGTGATCGACTATGCGAGAAAGGCACACCATGGTGGCGGGCAACTCCCGATAAGCTGGAAAGGCCTCAGGAACGCGGGTGGAGGGCAGCCTGACTCGGCTGCACTTCAAGCGCTATGGTTCTGCGCCGTGAGCGCACCAGCACATAGCTGCCGACAGCGGCGCTGCTCCTGTCTTCGCCTTCCGCCCGCCTCTCCTTCCCGGCCATCTCCTAACTGTGAAGCCCCTTAGTGCCAGGCACATTGCCATTCACAATTTGGTGCTCGGCAAGGTATGAGGCGAGGACCGTCGTGCTGCTGTGCTCGGGGTCACGGCTTGCGTACAGCAGCGTCAGCGTGCCACCCGCCGCAAGCGTCAGCAGCTGCTCAACCAGTTGCGGCTGTGAGTCGAGCTGGGCTCGGTAGCGCTCGACGAATGCCGGCCACTTCGTGACGTCGTGGGCATACCACGTGCGGAGCTCCGCGGTCGGCGCAATATCCCTGAGCCACAGGTCCGCATGCAGGCGTTCCCGCGTGAACCCGCGCGGCCACAGGCGTTCCACAAGCACCCGCGTGCCGTCCTCCTGGTCATACGGCTCGTAGACGCGCTTCGTCCGAATGCTCACGCCCCTCCCTCCGGCGCAGCCGCTACATACTCGGCGAGCGCCTCGGCAACAGGAGCGAACGCCGCAAGGTGAATCTCCTCGATACGCCCTGCGTCAGCCAGTCTGGTCACATCCGGGTCCATCGGCAGGCGCGCAAGCACCGGCGCGCCGATGTGGTCTGCCAGCTCCTCTGCGTGGCTGGGACCGAACAGCTCGAATGTCTGCCCACAGTGCGGGCAGGTGACCACCGCCATGTTCTCGACGATTCCGAGAACCTGTTTGTGCAGCTGCTGAGCCAGCCCTGCCGCCTTCTGGACCACCATGCCCGCCAGCTCCTGGGGCGTCGTCACCATGAGGATGGCATCGAC
>DAONFE010000027.1:0-1311 GCA_035403525.1 Candidatus Cryosericum sp. | reverse complement strand
GGACCCGTGATGTCCGCATCGAGGATGCCAGCACGCAGGCCACGCCGCGTCAGCTCTACCGCCGCGAGGCCTGAAACGAGCGACTTCCCCACGCCCCCCTTGCCACTCGCCACGGCAAGGACGTGCCGCACGTGGTTCACCTGCAGTGCATTCTCTTCATCCGGCATTGTTGTCGCCTCCCGCGCACATTGCGTCTATCACCATGCAACCTCCTGAACAACGATTGCCTGCCATGAACAGCATGACTGTACCTTCAGCGCAGCAGCAGCGCCACAAGCAGGAGACCTACCATCACTGCCGCTGCCGTCACCAGGATGTGACGTTCCTGCGGTGTTGGGGCGGGCACAAGGCCGTGCCACCAGGTGCGCGTCGGTGCAGCCGCCGGCCGGAACACGGACCACGAGGTGCCGCGGCTGGTGGTGTTCCACCGCGCATCCGAGGTCCTGCGCGCTCTCCCCAGCCACTTCTGCACAGAAGCCTGCATGCGCTGCCACGAGGGAACAACGACCCGCGCCCACCATGATGCCTGGACAGTCTCCTGCCCACCCGGCCCTCCATGCGCTCCGCCGGGGGCGCTGCGCTCGACGAGAACCCGGCCACACGAGGGGCACCGCTCGGAACCCCACGGGATGACTGCGCGGCAGAACGGGCACAGGCGATAGCCGCTGGGGATGTCGCCCCCCGTGCGGTCAGTCCATGTGTGCTCCTGATGCTGCTGTTCCTCCACTGTGGCCTCCTCCTGCTGTTCGTCAGCCCGAGGATAGTATAGCGCCGCTCCTCCCTCAAAAGAAGAACCCCGCGCCCTTGCCGGCGCGGGGTTCCGTGACTATGTGATGGCTTTTCTCGTGATGCTGTGTGTCAGATGCCTGCTTATACCTTCCAGTACCAGTACTGAATGTTCCAGGGATTGTAGACCGTGGCAGAGAAGAAGTGGTCGTAGCCCTTGAGACCCTTGCGGACTTCATCGGGATACATACGGTCTTCAATGTAGAAGCACGGAAGGTCCTCGGCGAAGATCTCCTGGATGTGCGTGTAAGCCTCTACGAGCGCAGCCTGCGTGGTTGCCTTCTGGGCAGCCTCAAGCCACTTGTCCATGTCAGGGCTGCTGTAGCGGTAGTTGTTCTGGCCCTGCATGCCATTCTCGGGGGTCGGGATCTGGTCGGTCTTGAACTGGTTGACGGAGCCGTAGGCATCGTAGTTGCTGAAGCTGATGCCGTGCAGGGCGACCGTAAACGTTCCAGCCGTGGCAGAATCCAGCAATGCGTTGAAGTCAGTCGGATCATGCTCCACCGTGATACCGAGCTTGGCGAG
>DAONFE010000026.1:0-14585 GCA_035403525.1 Candidatus Cryosericum sp. | reverse complement strand
TGGAGCGGGAAACGGGATTCGAACCCGCGACAACCTGCTTGGAAGGCAGGGGCTCTACCACTGAGCTATTCCCGCCCATCTAGTGGTGGGCAGGGAGGGATTCGAACCCCCGTAGGCATCGCCAACAGATTTACAGTCTGCCGCCATTAACCACTCGGCCACCTACCCACACTGGAGCCGACGACCCGAATTGAACGGGTGACCAGTTGATTACAAATCAACCGCTCTACCAGCTGAGCTACGTCGGCGTGCACGTGTCTCAGTATAGATGCAAAGCCACCTCTGTCAAGCTAGCCATGTGCAGGACAGGCCCTCAGGCACCCCGCCCCAGCCCTTTGCTCAGTTTGCGCTTCGCACGTCCAAGTGCGTTGGAAACGGACGACTTCGACACCTTCAGGTCCTGCGCAATGGCGTCGAGACTCTGTCCCCCAAGGTATCGTTCAAAGCACGCACGTTCGATTTCACTGAGCGAAGCCGCAGCCAGCGCCATGTCGTAGACACCCGCCTCTGCAGGGTTTCCCTGCGAACTGCCCCACCCATCGAGGCGGTCCGACAATTCAACATGCCCGCGTGCCGACTTTCGGGCCATATCTATCAAGCGATGGGATGCAACAGTCGTAATGTACGCATCCATGCTCCCCCGACCCGGCACAAACGTACGTATCGCCCGAAGAAATGCCAGGACACCTTCAGCCAGACAGTCGTCCAGCTCCTCTGAGCTGGCGCAGTACTTGCGCGAGATGAACTTGAGCAGTGGCATGTAGAGACTCAGCAGCTCCTCAAAAGCGGTGTTGTCTCCGCCAAGAAACCGCTCTCGTAGAGCTTCGACCTGTTCTGGAGAACGATTTCGACTATGGCTCGAGGGCACGGAACAGAACTACGGCCAGCGCCGTCGAAACGTTGAGCGACTCAACACCGGCTTTCATGGGAATCGTGACGAAGATGTCCACGTTCTTTCGCGTCAATTCCCGCATCCCGGCGCCTTCACTGCCGACCACAAAGGCCGAGGGTTTTGCATAGCGCTCCTGACGGTAGTCATGCCCTCCGCCCACATCCAGACCATATATCCAGTACCCTTCCTTCTTGAGCCGTTCCATTGCATATGCCAGATTGGCCACCGATGCAATGGGCAGCGCAAACACCGTTCCCGCCGATGCAGAAACAGCGGCTGAGGAAAAGGGACTTGTCCGGTCCTTGGTGACAATCAGCCCTCCGGCGCCGGAAGCTGCAACCACACGGATGATAGCACCGAGGTTGTGGGGATCGGTTACCTGGTCGAGCAGCACAACGGAGCGGTGCGCAGCATCCTGAGGCAGTGTCTGAAGCAGTGTGTTCAGGTCGAGCACATTGACCCGCGAACAGTCTGCAGCGACGCCCTGATGCGGCACATCGCCGAGGTTCTTCTGGAACCACGACCCCACGCGGTATTCCATGGGAACTTTGCGCCGCTGGGCCAATTCCTTGATCAACCGGATGCGATCGTCTTTCTCAGGGCCGGATTCGAAGATAACCCTCTCAACAGGGTGACCGGCAGAAAGCGCTCCCGCCACTGAGTTCTTGCCGTAAATCAGCATGCCACCGGACGTGCCGGCTTTCTCACTGTTTCGCACTGATTCGATACCTCACACCATCGACACTGTCCTCGAGAGCGATGCCAGCCGCTCCGAGGCGCTCACGTATTCGGTCAGCATCTTCATAGTCGCCATGGGCACGTGCCGCTCGCCGGCGGTCCATGATCTGCTTCAGGAGGTCCTCGGCAGAAGAACCTTCTGGAACCTCTACTCCAAAATCCTCTGCCACGGAAGCTATTACTTCGCGCATGCCTCGGAGCAGCTCCCTCTTGTGCTCAAGATAGGCGCGCCCCTGGTCTAGTCCGAGGACCCGCATCGCTGTTTCGAAGGTGCGCTGCACGCAGGACATGTCCAGCTGCGCGCCAGTCTGCTCACTGACTGTTCGCCGCACCTTGCTCATGAATGCATACACGGCAGCCAGAGCCCGGGATGTATTAAGGTTGTCAGCAAGTGCCCCATCGAATTCCTCCAGGAATGCCGAGCAATCCTCGGCAAGTCCCCCGGCGGCCCCTGCCACCGAAGTCGGCAGTTCACTGACAAATGTCTGGAACTCCACTAGTCGCTCGTACGCTGCAAAGGCTTGGTCGATCCCTGTAACGCTGAATTTGAGTGGCTTCTGATAGGATGTCTGCAACAAATACAAACGAAGGACCTGACCTGGATACTGGCGCAGCAGGTCGTGAATAGTTACAACGTTGCCCAGGGACTTTGACATCTTCTCCGCGCCCATGTTGACCATTCCGGAGTGCATCCAGTACCGTACAAACTGCTTGCCTCCGAGTGCGGCTTCGCTCTGCGCGATTTCGTTTTCGTGGTGAGGAAAAATCAGGTCCTCGCCGCCCCCGTGAATGTCAAAACCCGGACCCAGCTCCCGAAGACTCATTGCAGAACACTCGATATGCCACCCCGGCCGCCCTTCGCCCCATGGGCTGTCCCATGAAATCTCGCCGGGCTTGGCAAACTTCCAAAGGGCAAAGTCCAGCGGGTCCTGCTTGGCCTCGTTTACCTCCACCCGTGCGCCGCTCCTGAGCTCATCGATTGAACGGCCCGAGAGCTTGCCATACGAAGGGAACTTACGCACTGAGAAATACACGCCATCAGACGATTCGTAGCCATACCCGCCTGCCAGAATCTGCTCAATGAGCTTCTGAATGTCGGCTATGCTCTCCGAAACACGTGGCGTTCGATCGGGAGGCAGCACGTTGAGCTGCTCCATATCCTGACGGTACTCCTCGATGTACCGCGCCGAGAGTTCCAGCGGGTCGACCCCCTCCGCATGCGCCTGTGCAATGATCTTGTCGTCGACGTCGGTGTAGTTGCTGACGTGGGTTACGTTGTACCCGGCAAACTGCAGATAGCGCTTCAGCAGGTCATAGACAACTGCCGTGCGCGCATGGCCGATGTGCGCCGGAGCGTACGGGGTTACGCCGCAGACGTACATGCCTATCTGTCCTGGATCCCGCGGCTCAATGTCCACCACTTTGCCCGACATCGTGTCATGAATCTTCATGGCTCGTTGCCTCCGCCTATCCGTTCTATCTACAACCTAAGAAAAAAGGCAGCAGGTACAATGCCCTGCTGCCTGGCCCATACTGATGGTAAACTGCTAACGCTTTCTGTACTGCGTGGCCTTGCGCGCACCAAGGAGTCCGTACTTCTTGCGTTCCTTGATTCGTGAGTCGCGTGTCAGCAACTTTGCTTTCTTGAGAACAGGCTTGTTGTCAGCATTCTGTTCCACGAGAGCCCTGGCAATGCCATGACGGACCGCCTCGGCCTGACCATTGAATCCACCACCAGCAACACTTACAATCGCATCGAACGCTGGAGAGCCACCCATCACGGTAAACGCTGCCATGGTCTTCATGGCGACGGTCTGAACAGGGAAATACTGCTCGACAGGCTTCCCGTTCACGACGATCTTCCCGGTTCCCGGAACGAGATGTACTCTCGCAATTGCCGTCTTCCTCTTGCCTGTACCCCAGATCTGTGTAGCTGCCACACTATCCTCCTAGCTTACTTTGAACTCAACAGGCTTCTGCGCCTGATGAGGATGCTCGGGCCCCTGATAGACACGAAGGTTGCCCAGCAGTTCCTTTCCCAGCGTGTTCTTGGGCAACATGCCTCTCACAACACGCTTGAGCAAGAAATCCGGTCGCGTTGCCAGCATCTTGTTCCAATCCGTGGCCTTCAGGCCGCCCGGATAGAAGGAGTGATGGTAGTACATGGTCTGCGCACCCTTCTTGGGGTCGATGGCAAGCTTCGCTGCATTGATAACAATGACATTGTCACCTACCACGGCATTCGGCGTGTACTCTGGCTTGTCCTTGCCGCGCAGAATATTCGCAATCACTACAGCAAGGCGTCCAACGCTCTGGTCGGTTGCATCAATTACAACCCAGCGACGCTCGACTGTATCTGGTCGAAAAAACGTTGTCTTCATCGATATCCTCCTGGAGAATGCTTCATTAGATTACCACAAACCATCGGTTAGTCAACGCCTGAAGCCTGTAGACAGACAAGCGGGGCGCCCTGCCCGGAGAGGGGCCAGGCCAGCCGCACCGCAGACCACCTGCAGACTCTGTCAGGGGTAGGCTACTGCAACAAGGTAGAGGCCCCCGGCAGCCATAACCTGCCGGGTGTATGGGGGGTCAGCATCGCCTCCGAAGATGTGCTCGCGAGTAACCGCACTGACACGCCCCTGTCCAGCCTTCAACACAAAGTACGCCATGCGACGCACCATGTGGTACAGAAAGTGATCCCCTGAAACCATGAACATGACCCACGAGTCTCCCTCGACAACTTCAGCCGTGTGCACGGTGCAGATTGTGTCGCGATTGGGCCTGCTGGGATCAATGTTGCCAAACGAATGAAAGTCATGAGTGCCCAGGAACGCGTGGGCAGCATCGTTCATGGCGCTGACCTCGACCGGATACGACAGCCTGTAAGCGTACCGCGCAAAAAAAGGGTTCCAATGACTTTCCTTCACAAACACGTATGCATAGGACTTTCCCGTAGCAGAGAACCGGGCGTTGAAGGTTCCCCGTTCAGCATGGCAGCTTCGTATTGCCAGCCATTCAGGCATCAGGACGGGCAGCCTCCGCGCCACCCGCTCATACACATGTTCATCCTGCACCACAAAACTCACGACATTCTGCATCGCATGGACGCCTCTGTCAGTGCGTGAGGCGCCAACGACAGGCACAAATGACCCGCACACAGCCTTCAGAGCCGACTCGATGACGCCCTGAACGGTGAGTAGGGTATCCTGCTTCTGAAAACCGAAGGCAAACGAGCCGTCGTAGGATATGTCCATGCGCACCGTTACAGGAACAGCCGCCAAAGGATGACCCCCGCAAGAGCGATGCCCGACGCGACCAGGACACACGCGTCAATTGAGCCGAAATGTCGTTCGTGATATCTCGTCCGTTCGCTGCCGACACGGAACCCACGGGCTTCCATCGCCACCGCAAGGTCATCGGCCCGTCGAAACGACGACACAAACAGCGGGATGAGAATGGGAATGAAGCTCTTCATGCGTGCCACAAGGCTACCTTCGCCAATCTTGGCGCCTCGTGAGACCTGGGCACGAATGATGCGTTCCGTTTCCTCAAGAATCGTAGGTACAAACCGCATGGCGATACTCATGACGAGCGCAATCTCGGCAGAGGGTATGCCCACGCGGCTCAGCGGCTTCAGGAGATCCGCAATGGCGTCCGTCAGCTCAATCGGGGACGTACTGGCAGTAAGCAGCACGCTGGTCAACGTCAACAGGACAAGCCTGCACAGTATGAACAGCGCAAGGACAACTCCTTCACGCGTGATGCGCAGAAACCACCAGCTCCACAACGTAGTCCCCGGTGTGAAGAACATCTGCACGACAACAGTCAGAACAATGAGGAACACAATGGGTTTCAGCCCTCGCACGAAGAAACGCAACGGAATTCCTGATAGCAGAATCCCGGCACCGAGCACGAGCGCCAGTGGCAGATACTGCGGAGTCTGTGTCGCCACGAAGACCGCGACCATCAGGATGATCGTGGCAGTTAGCTTTGCCAGGGCACCCGCCCGGTGGATAACGGAAACCCCCGGGTAGTGCTGGCCGAGGACAAAGCTGCGAGACATCGCCATCAGCGCACCCCAGAATCCGACAACCAGCCGTAAAGAGAATCGAGGAATCTGCCTGATGAGGATTCATCGAAGGGCAGACTGCACCCGCCGTCCTTGAGCGCGCGAGCAAGACGGTAGCTTTGCGGAAGCTCGAGACCCGTCCTGTTCACCAAGTCTGCATTGCGAAAGAACTCGTCAGTAGAACCCTGGAATGCCACTGAGCCCTCATCCAGCACGATAACTCGTTCGCAGAACTCCGCCACCTCGTCCATGTTGTGGGAAACCAGGATTACGGTGACGTTGGAGGATTGGCGCAGCGACTCCAGTTCTCCCAGCACAGTCAGTTTGGACCTCGAGTCCAGCCCCGCCGTGGGTTCATCCAGGACGATGTACTTCTGACCCATAGCAATGACAGAAGCAATCGCCACGCGTCTCTGCTCGCCCCCGCTCAACTGGAACGGAGAAAGGGGCAGAAAACGCCCGGGATCCAGTCCGACGATGGTCATTGCTTTCTGTACACTGGCATCAATCTGTTCTTTGCTGAAACCATAGTTGCGACATCCGAACGCGACTTCGTCAAAGATGGTCTCGGCAAAAAACTGATCTTCCGGATACTGGAACACGATTCCAACCTTGCGGCGTACGCTGCTCAGTACCTTTCGGTCCCGTGACAGGGCCTGACCGTCCACGAGAACCTCGCCACGGCTTGAGAACAGCAGCCCGTTAAGGTGTTCCACCAGCGTGGACTTGCCAGAACCGGTCCTCCCGACTATTCCTACGAAGGAGCCCTCATCGATGCGAACATCGATACCTCGCAATGCAAAGTACTCGAAGGGCTCGCCGCTGTCATAGACGTAATCGACGTTCTTCAGTTCAATTGGCATGCTGCCCTCGTAAACTCCTCTGCTGTCAGACACAGCGGAAACTCCGGCCATCGCCCCTGCATGAGCAGTGACGCCCGTCCGCTGAGCGGAAGAACCAGGTCACCTTGCTCCACGACACGCTGTTGTGAGAACACTGTCTGGGGAGTGTCCCATGCCACCATTCTGCCCTCTGCAAGGACCCCGACTCGGGAGGCAACCAGCACTTCGTCAAGCAGATGCGTGACCATCAGCACACCGATGCCCAGGTCACGGTTGAGCTGCAACACAGTGTCCATGACGTCGCGGCGATTGGAGGGGTCCAGGAGGGACGTCGCCTCGTCGAGTACAAGAAACGCAGGTTTCATAGCGAGCACGCCGGCAATGGCCACCTTCTGTTTTTGACCACCAGAGAGGCGATGTGGCGGATAGTCACGGAAGTTCCTGAGGCCAAGCAGATCAAGAGCTTCGTCCACGCGCTGCACCATTTCGTCATGGGGAAGGCACAGATTCTCAAGGCCAAACGCGACGTCATCCTCCACCGTGGTAGCCACCAGCTGATTGTCAGGGTTCTGAAACACAAGTCCCACGTCCAGCCCAGGGCGCACATCCCGGCTCGTCCGGGCTCCGGATCCGTCGACAAGAGCTACCGTTCCCGAGGAACCACGCAAAAGCCCGCTGGCAAGGCGGGCTAGTGTACTTTTCCCAGAGCCATTGGGTCCAACTATCGCGGAGATCGATCCTTCAGCCAACTCCAGATCGACGTCATGAAGAACCTCGACGGCCCCCGCGGAGGTCTCGACCTGGTACGAGACCTTATCGAGGCGAAGGGTCATCTACTTCTCGACGAACTCCAGGATTGCCAGCTCGGCAGCGTCGCCCTTGCGATATCCGGTCTTCAGAATTCGCAGGTAGCCACCTGGCCGCGAAAGGTAGCGCTCTTTGGCAAGCGTAAACGCCTGATCGACCGCTTCCTGTGACAACAGATACGAATGGAGTTTCCGACGGGTTGTCAGATTATCAACTTTTGCAGTTGTAATGAGCTTCTCAACAACTCGCTTGACAGATTTCGCCCGTGGAACGGTTGTCTCAATGCGTCCCTTCTCGATCACGGACGTCGAAAGATTGCGCAGCATCATGCTGCGTAATCCGCTGTATACCCCAAGCTTCTTGAGCTTTCTTCCATGCTTCATAGCACAAATACTCCTCTCGTCACGTTTGCGTCGATGCGCTACTCTTCTGGAATGATCATGCCAGCGTCCCGTAAAGCATCGTCCACGCTCTTGCGTCCGGCGTCACCAAAACCCGCGATCGCGTCTGCACGATGGTTCAGGTAGTCGGACACAGTCTCGATTCCTGCCTTGCGGAGCACCTCAACCCAACGGGCCTTGACTCCGGATACTGACTCCATGCTTCTCGAGCCAAGATCCTGGGTTGATTCCGGAGCTTCCAAAACCGCGCTCGATGCCTTTGCAGTCTCAAGACACCCCAGCAACTGACGCGAATGGCCTTCGATGATGTCGAGCGCTTCCTTGAGAGCCGCTCGGGCACTCACCGTCGGAAAGTGGACAATCTCAATAATCAGACGTTCATAGTCGGCCTTCTGCTTGATGCGGACGGGTTCAATGCTGAAATTGGCCGTACGTATTGGCGAGTAGATACTGTCAACTGCAATGGTATCGACCGTACCACCGAGCAACTCATAGTTCTCCTCACTGCTTACATACCCGACCCCAGTCCTGAGCATCACTTCAAGATCAATGCTGCTGTCATCTCCTGACAGTTCAGCAATCCGCAGGTCAGGATTGTAGAGCTTCACGAGCGAGTTCTTCTCGAAGTTCTGCGCGGTCACGATACCCTTGCCCTTGTGCTTTAGAACCAACGTTGCCTCACTGCCCTCAACAATGGACACCTGCAAGTTCCTGATGTTGAAGATCAGCTCCTGAAGGTCTTCTTTGATGCCTGGCAGGGACGTGAACTCGTGGAGTGCACCGTTGATCTTGATTGCCACCGGAGCGCTGCCCTCGATTGAAGACAGCAGCACCCGGCGGAGTGCATTACCCATCGTTGTTCCGTAGCCGTGCTGCAATGGCTCGAAGACGAACTTGCCGTACTCGGCCGTCTCTTCCGTCGACGTGAGTCTGATTCCTTCAAGCCCTTCTACCATGGCAGGCTCCTACTTCGAGTAGTACTCGATGACAAGACGCGTGTTGATCGGAACCCCGATCTGCTCAGCGGTTGGAATGGCAAGAACAGAGCCCTCAAGCTTGTCTGGGTTGAATGAAAGCCACCCTGGAGTTGCAGGCTTGCTGGCAACAGACTCCTGGACTCCGATCATGGACTTTCCGGTATCGGTAAGGCTGACGACATCGCCGACCTTCACCTGGTACGATGGAATATCCACGCGGTGCCCGTTGACAAGCACGTTGCCGTGGCATACCAGTTGTCGCGCTGACTTGCGGCCTGGCTGGATACCCATGCGGTACACAACGTTGTCAAGGCGACGCTCCAGCAGTTCCAGCAGTTTGCCACCCGTAGGAATAGCCTTCTGCGAGTTGGCTAGCTCGAAGTAGCTTCTGAACTGGCGCTCGCCGAGGCCGTAGGCCAGGCGGAGGCGCTGCTTCTCCTTGAGGTGGAGCTCGTAGTCGCTGTCCTTCCGGAACTTCTGGTCCACCCCATGCTGCCCGGGTCCCAGCTTGCCCCGCTCAATGGCGCACTTATTGCTCGAGCAGCGGGCACCCTTGAGGAACAGCTTGGTGTTCAGTGCCCGGCACTTCCGGCACGATGCATCGATATATCTGGACATGGTCGCCTCCTAGACCCTTCTAATCTTTCTAGGCCTGCATCCATTGTGTGGAATGGGAGTCACGTCCTTAATGGACGCAACATTCAGGCCAGCAGACTGCAGAGCGCGGACGGCTATCTCACGACCCGACCCAGCACCTTTAACGAACACGTTGACACGAGACATACCCATCGCGATTGCCTTCTCAGCCGCCTTCTGCGCAGCGACCTGAGCTGCAAATGGGGTTCCCTTCTTCGAACCCTTGAACCCGCTGCTTCCGGAAGACCCCCAGCAGACTGTGTCCCCCTGGGCATCCGTAATCGTGACAAGGGTGTTGTTGAACGACGAGAACACATATGCCTTCCCTTCGCCAACAACCCGCTTTTCTTTCTTTCGCTTGACTACTTTCTTCTTAATATCTGCCATGTGCGATCCCCTTTAGCCTATGCCTTCGACGTCTTTGCGCCGACAGTCTTCTTGGGTCCCTTGCGGGTCCGGGCATTCGTCCTGGTACGCTGACCGCGTACCGGCAGCCCTCTCTTGTGGCGAACTCCTCGATAGCAGTTGATTTCCATGAGCCGGCGGATGTTCGTGGAAACCTCGCGGCGCAGGTCGCCTTCGACGACCAGGTTGTCATTGATGGCCTTCTGAAGTGCCAGGATCTCGCTTTCGGTGAGGTCTTTGACTTTCTTGTCTTCAGAAACTCCAGCAATCTTGCAGATCATTTTGTAGTTGGACTTGCCGATACCGTAGATGTACGTAAGGGCAATACCCACCTTTTTCCCTGCGGGAAGATCAATACCACTGATACGAGCCACTATTCCTCCTTTACTTGCCCTGGCGCTGCTTGTGTTTCGGATTCTCGCAGATCACCATGAGCGTGCCATTCCGCTTAACGATCTTGCACTTGGCACAGATCTTCTTCACTGAAGGTCTCACTTTCATCGTCATGACTCCTTTCTACTCGTCAGCAACTACAGTCGGTACGTGATACGCGCCTTCGAGAGGTCATATGGTGTGATCTCAAGCCGTACCCTGTCCCCCGGCAGAATCTTGATGAAGTTGAGCCTCATCTTTCCGCTGATGTGAGCCAGCACGATTTTTCCATTGGCCAGCTTGACGCGGAACATCGTCCCCGGGAGGGTTTCCACTATGACACCCTCTGTTTCTATAACTTCCTTCCTGTTCATCGTTGTGTCAGAATCACGGGGCCCTGCGCCGTGACGGCAATCGTATGCTCAAAATGGGCGCTCTTGCTTCCGTCGACCGTGACTACCGTCCAGTCGTCGTTCAGAACCCGAACGGCACTTCGGCCGGCGTTTACCATAGGTTCGATCGCGATTACCAGACCCTGGCTGAGGACCAGGCCGGTCCCAGCCCTGCCATAGTTCGGTACCTCAGGATCCTCATGCAGTTCCCTGCCGACCCCATGACCAACATAGTCACGCACAACACTCATGCCCTGCTCCTCAACTACCAGTTGAACTGCGCGTCCCACATCTCCAAGCCGGGCTCCCACGTGCGCTGCGTCGATACCAGCATAGAGGCTCCGTCTTGTTGTCTCCATCAGCTTCTCGTCCTGAGGCGAAACCCTGCCGCATGGAACGGTAATGGCAGAATCCGCGTAGAAGCCCTCATAGATAAGACCCAGATCCAGTGAGACGACGTCGCCAGATTGAAGAACCCGTCGACCCGGGATTCCGTGGATGACCTGCTCGTTGACAGAAACACATAGCGTAGCAGGATAGCCTCCATAATGGAGAAATCCTGGCTTGGCACCCCGCTCTCGGATGCGCACTTCTGCTGCATGGTCCAGTTCCTTCGTGGTCACGCCCGGAGCGACCAGCTGGCCAACTTCGTACAGGACGTCGCCCAGAATAGCACCGGCGACCCGCATCTGTTCGATTTCAAGCGGCGACTTAAGCCGGATCATTCAGCGCCTCCTGGATTCCTGAGAAGACGGTTTCGGGATCACGCGTCCCGTCAACGACAACAAGCTTGCCCTGTGCAGCATAGTAGTTGCCCAGAGAACGTGTGATTCCTTCATACGTCGCGATCCTGGTTCGCACGCTCTCCTCGCGGTCATCTTCGCGCTGGATCAATGGCGAGCCGCAGATGTTGCACAGCCCGTCCTGTTCCGGACGCGAGTAGTAGATGTTGTAGGTGCTTCCATCGACAGGGCAGACCCTGCGGCCCGAAATCCTCTGAAACGCCGTCTCCACGGGGATATCCACGTCTACAACTGCGGTCAAGCATAGGTTTTGCTTTGCCAGATACTGGTCGAGGAATGTGGCTTGAGCGACAGTCCTCGGGTACCCGTCCAGAACAAAGCCTGCTTGCGCCCCCTGGGTCGACAGAAACGATTCGACAACGATAACGTTAACATCTTCGTCGCTCACAAGACCCCCAGCATTGATCTTGGCCGCAATCTCAGCGGGCAACTTGCCCTCCCGCCGCAGATTCCGGAAATACTCACCACTCGAAAAGGTGGGCACTCCGAACTTCTCAGCAATAAGAGCCGCCTGAGTGCCCTTTCCCGAACCTGGCAAACCCAACAGGACAATACGCGGGTGATGCATCATTACTTCATGAACCCCTTGTAGTGACGCATCATCATATATGCCTCTATTTCCTGAACAGTCTCAAGTGCAACACCAATAATGATAAGCAGAGAAGTTCCGCCAAACGCGAACGCGGGAATCTGCTGATTGCGCATTGCAATATTGGGCACGATAGCAAGGAATGCAAGGAAAATAGCGGTGGGCAGCACAATCCTGTCCAGCACGTTCTTGATGTACTGGGCCGTTGCCTCTCCAGGCCGCACCCCGGGCACATAGCCGCCATACTTCTTGAGGTCATCAGCGATTTGAGTGGGATCGTAGGTAATCTCAGTGTAGAAGTATGTAAAGAAGACGATCAAAACTGCAAACACCACGTTGTGCACGACGGTGGCCGAATTGGTCAACGGTTCGGCAATCTTGGTGTAGAACCACGACGTAGACCAGAACTGCGACACTGTAGCCGGGAACATCAGCACTGTCGAGGCAAAGATGATGGGCAGTACGCCAGCCTGCACAAGTTTGAGCGGAATGTACGTCGACTGACCGCCATAGACTTTCCTGCCGACGACGCGCTTGGCATACTGGACAGGTATCTTCCGTTCGCCCTGGTAGGCAAAGAGAGCCAGCAGGAGCAGCACCAGGGTACCTATGATGCCTCCCACCAGGCCGAGGATGCTAAGAGACTGCGCCTGAGTCAGCCTGAAGGCCTGCGCGAGTCCGACGGGAATGCGGCTCACGATGCCTGAGAAGATAATCAAGGATACGCCGTTTCCAATCCCCTTCTCGGTCATCATCTCACCGAACCACAGCACGATATAGGAGCCTGCCGTAAGACTCAGCACAATGAGAAGCTTGGTAAAGAAGCCCGTGTTCGAAAGGTACTTCTGGAAAATGGCGACAACTCCGAATGACTCAATAATACCCAGACCCAGAGTCAGGTAGCGGGTGTATTTCGCGATTTTCCGCTGACCCTCTTTTCCGCCCTCCTTGCGCAGTTCTTCAAGAGCAGGAATGACCGACCCCAGCAGCTCGATGATAATCGAGGCGTTGATATAGGGCAGGACGCTCAGAGAGAAGATTGAAAAGTTCGCAATACCACCGCCGGAGAAGAGGTCAAGCAGTCCGAGGAATCCACCCTGCCCAACCAGCTGGGCAACAGCCGCGCGGTCGATGCCAGGGACTGGAATGTACGTCCCCAGACGGATTACCACGAACATCATAAGGGTGAAGAATATCCTGTTACGAAGTTCTGGAAGCCTGAAAGCTTTCCGTAGCGTTTCGAACATCAGATGACCTCGCAGGTCCCGCCGGCCTTCTCAATCTTGTCACGAGCCGAGGCCGAAAAAGCGGAGGCCCGAACTTGCACCTTGGTCGTCAGTTCTCCGTCCCCCAGAACCTTGACAGGAGCATTGTAGAGATCATTCAGATCGAGAGGCTGCTCACCTTCGTAGCCCTCGAGAGCACCCACATTCACGGCAACATAAACAGTACGGGTCGGTGGCCTGAATCCCTTTTTCTTGGGAAGCCGGCGGTACAGCGGCGTCTGCCCACCCTCGAATCCAACGCGCTTGCTGCGGCCTGACCTTGCCTTGGCGCCTTTCCTGCCATAGCCGCTCTGCTTGCCCTTGCCACTGCCAGCGCCACGACCAACGGTCTTCTTGCGGTCAATGAAGCCCTCTGGCCTCGTCATCTCGTTCAGTTTCATGCATGCGCCTCCGAGCCACGAGATTCTGCAGCCGCGTACTCCTGCCGCCGAAGGTCGCGCATCTGTGTCATGCGTTCGATGTCCCGCAACCCATCCATTGTGGCAGTGGCCAGAGAAATCGCATTGGAACTGCCCAACGACTTCGTGAGCACGTCCTGCACGCCAACCTTCTCCATGATCTGCCGCACGACACCGCCAGCGACAATACCAGTACCATTGATGGCAGGCTGCAGATAGACCCACCCGGCTCCCGTCCGCGTCTTGGTCGAGAACGGCAGTGTGGTTCCTTTCAGCGTTACCGTCACCAGATTGCGCTTCGCAGCGGTGACGCCCTTCTGAATCGCCTGTGGGATTTCAACAGCCTTGCCAATGCCGATGCCGACCTTGCCCTTCTTGTTGCCCACGACGACCAGAACTCTGAACTTCATCTTCTTGCCGCCCTTGACGACTTTCGTGACACGGTCGATATTGATAACAGATTCTTCGTATTCCTTGGGCTCAAACGTACGTCTTGGCACAGCTTCCTCCTAGAATTCCAATCCTGCAGCACGGGCAGCTTCGGCCAATGCCTTGACACGACCATGGTATGAGTGACCACCACGGTCAAAGGCTACAGTCTTGATTCCAAGCGCGAGCGCCTTCTCAGCAATGTCCCGGCCGACAGCCTGGCAGGCAGAGGCATTCGTGGCAGTGCCCATGGAACCGTCCGCCTGACGCTTGAGGTTGGACGCTGCAGCGAGTGTGATGCCCTTGCTGTCGTCAATGAGCTGCGCATAAACATGTTTCAAACTGATGAAGACGGCAAGCCTGGGGCGTTCCGCCGTTCCGGCTACCTTTTTCCGAATCCGGGTATGCCGTCTCTTCCGCGCTTCTTCTCTATCATGTGTGCTAATCATGGTTCCCCCTACGCTCCAGCCAAGGCTTTCTTGCCAGCCTTGATTCTGACTTTCTCGCCAGCGTACCGAATGCCCTTGCCCTTGTAGTGGTCAGGCACGC
>DAONFE010000025.1:13762-15224 GCA_035403525.1 Candidatus Cryosericum sp. | reverse complement strand
TCGGCCACGTCACGCATGCCGGCGATGGTTTCGGTGATGACGTCGTCCAGGTTCATGCCCAGCATGGCGGCGCCCTTCTCGATGACCTCGCGGTTCACGCCAGCGGCAAAGCTGCGGTCCTTGTACTTCTTCTTCACGGACTTGAGTTCAAGGTCCAGGACGCTCCTCGAGGGACGCATGATGGCGGTAGCGTTGATGAGGCCAGTCAGCTCGTCGATGGTATAGAGGACCTTCTCCATGACATGCTCGGGCTTGACGTCCGAGCACAGGCCGTAGCCGTGGCTCTGAATGGCGTGGATATACTCCTCGTCGACACCGCGCTCCGTCAGGATTTCGCGCGCCTTGGTGCAGTGCTGTTCCGGAAACCGCTGGTAGTCCAGGTCATGCAGGAGACCGACGACGCCCCACTTCTCCTCGTCCTCGCCCAGCATGCGCGCGAAGTGGCGCATGACGCCCTCGACGGCCAGCGCATGCGTGATGAGCGCCGGAGAGTCGTTGTACTCGACCAGCAGCGCGTACGCCTGTTCTCTTGTTGGTTTCATAGTACGTTGTTCCCCTTTCATTCGCAGTTCGACATATCATATCGCACCCGTCGGGGGAATCAACCGACAGCGGCACGGGCACCAGCCCTCCCGTCCAGACGTGCATCTGGGTGCCTGTAGGATTTCTTCACGGTTGAGGACACAGCCCTACCCAGGCATGCATGGTCTGCCCGCTTTGCGTGCGGCTTCAGCCAGTGCAAACATTCGAACGGGGAGCGGCGTCAGCAGGTTCCTCGTTCCTTCCAGAAAACGTCCTATACTTCCAGCAGAACGTGCACGGCATTCTGACAAAGGAGGTAGAAACAATGCCAGCATTTGCGAATCCTTTTCAGGCGAACGTTGAACGCACCATGACGCTGCAGGAACTGCTGGAGGCGATCCGTCTGGACATTGCCAGCGAGCTCGAGGCCATCTACGTCTACGATGCGCATGTCCAGGCGACCGACAACGAGGCGGCAAAGAAGGTCCTGAGCGATATCCGTGATGAGGAAAAGGCCCACGTGGGCGAACTGCAGACACTGCTAGGCGTGCTGGACCCCAGTGAGATTGCCTTCCATGCGTCGGGGGAAGCAGAGGTGCACGAGATGCTTGCGGAACTTGGACACGGGCAGGCTCCGTCCTCTCCCTCGGGGGCGACGGTTGGCAGTCTGCTGGACAAGCAGACGTGACTGAGAGGTGATGGATATGAGCTACCTATCGAGAGAATCGTCGCCGCTGTCAGCAGAGGTATGGCAGCAGATTGATGCGGCCGTCGTGGAGACGGCGCGCGGCACGCTGACCGGCAGACGGTTTCTGCACCTGGTTGGCCCTCTGGGCATTGGCGCGGGCGTCGTTCCCATTGACGATGCGGCCGCAGTGACCGAGGTTGTGAAGGACGGCATCATCACGACGCAGGGGCGCAGGTACGTCGAGCTGCCGCT
>DAONFE010000025.1:7860-13662 GCA_035403525.1 Candidatus Cryosericum sp. | reverse complement strand
GGGCACGTTGTCGTGTCCCCGGCGCTTGGCACGGGGAAGGCTGTCCTTGTCTGCTCCGAGCCGGAGAACATGGACCTTGTCGTTGGCCAGGACATGACGACTGCATTCCTGGAGCAGAGCAGCCTCAACACCTCTCTGCGGGTCCTGGAGACCGTTCTTCTGCGCATCAGGCGGAGACAGGCTGTCGTCGTCCTGGGATAGCAGGAGGGGAAGGCCCGCGGGAACATGCGGGTCCCCGAACAGAACCTGTCCGGTTTCAGGTGCCCCCGGCCGCCTCGTCAGGGGCACCTGCACTTCAGGGAGGAACGCATGCAGATTGCAGAGGGGCTGTACAGCGTTGATGGCACAGGATTCGTCAATGTCTATGTGCTCGTGGTGGCAGGAAGAGTGGTTGTCGTCGACACAGGGGTGCCGGGGACAGCGGACAAGATTGTGGCGTGTGTCCGTGAACTAGGATATGCAGAAACGGATGTCGGCACCATCATCCTCACCCACGCGGATCCCGACCACAGTGGCAGCGCCCGTCGCCTGCGGGAGCTGACAGGCGCGGTGGTCGCTATCGGCGCAGCTGATGCTCCGCGAGTGGAAGGCATACTGCCGCTCAAGGCAGCCAGGCTCGGCTCGGAGGCTGCTCCCCGGCTTGTGGAAGAGGTGGAGGGCTACGAGGTGTTCAGCCCGGACCTCCTTCTGCGGGAAGGCGACACGGTGGAGGGCCTCGCGGTGATGGCAACGCCCGGGCACACGGACGGCAGCATTGCTCTCCTCCATGGTGACAGGTTCCTGTTCGTGGGTGATGCGCTGCGCGGAGACAACGACGGCGGGGCTCAGCCTCCGTCAGAAGCCATGACGTATGACATGGCGCGCGCCTGGGACTCCGTGCGCAGGCTGGCCCAGGTTCCCTGCGACATCATGCTGCCAGGGCATGGCAAGCCCATCATGCCCGATGCGCCGGGCGAGGTGGCCCGGCTTCTCCAGGAACTTCATCCTGAAAGGTAGGTGCCACGTGCTTGTCATCAATAACCCGCACACAAACCCGTACTTCAATCTGGCCATGGAGGAACACCTGCTGACAGACGTCAGGGATGACATCGTCATGCTCTGGCGCAACGACAAGGCAGTTATCATCGGCCGCAACCAGAATGCGCTCGAAGAAATCAACCAGGCGTATGTCGAGAAGGCTGGCATCGCCGTGGTGCGCCGGCTGACCGGCGGCGGTGCCGTGTTCCACGACCTTGGCAACGTCAACTTCACCTTTATCCAGCACAAGGACGTCGGCGCCTTCAGCGATTACCGCCGGTTTACCCAGCCGGTGTGCGACTTCCTTGAGACGCTGGGAGTCCACGCGGAACTCAGCGGCAGGAACGACCTCATGATTGATGGCATGAAGATTTCTGGCAATGCCCAGACAGTACGGGCCGACCGCATCATGCACCATGGCACGCTCCTGTTCGATGCCAACCTCGCCGACGTGTCCGCGGCACTCAATCCCAACAAGGTCAAGATGGCCAGCAAGGGGACGCAGTCGGTGCGCAGCCATGTCACGAACATCTCCTCGCACCTTCGGGAGCAGATGGGGGTCGAGGACTTTCTGGGCCGCCTGTACACGTTCTTCAGCACCCGGGGCAGCGACGCACAGCCGTACGACCTGACCGGGGAGGATGTGCGCGTCACCGAGGGGCTGGTACGCGACAAGTATGGCACCTGGGAATGGAACTACGGGCGCTCCCCCGCCTACAACTTCCAGCAGACGAAGCGCTTCGACTGCGGCACCGTCGACCTGCGGCTCAACGTCAAAGATGGTGTCATTGACGAAGCAGTCCTGTACGGGGACTTCTTTGGCGTCATGGACAAGAGCGGCCTGGAGCAGGCGGTCGTCGGTCACAGGCACCGCCCGCAGGACATCGAACAGGCACTCGCCGGTCTTGACGTCGGCAGCTACGTCAGCGGCCTCGACAAAGCCCAGCTGCTGGAGCTGTTCTTCTAGGCGACCTCAACGTCCGCCGTGACCAGGGCGTGGTCGCTGCCGGCAAGGACTGCCTCCCGGTACAGGTACCGGACGTCAGCGACAGCGATGCCCGGTGAAACACGGATGCTGTCGTAGCGGCAGCGCAGGTAGCGGCCGGCGCGCCCCCGGTGGTACGAATCCGCCAGGGGCCCCGCGGGATAGTAGCGGGCGCGGCGCTGCAGGGCGCTGGGATGTGCGTCATACCAGAGGCGCAGGGTGTCGCAGGTGACGGAGCCAGGACCCAGCACCAGGCTCTCCTCCGCGTTCCACCAGACGCAGCGGGCTGGGTCCGGGTGGTCGACGCGCGGTCCGTTGGCATCCATCCCCAGCAGAACGGGCGGGGGGCACGTACGGAGGAACGCGGCGAGCGCCGTGAAGTAGCTGGCGCGCAGTGTCCTGCCCGGGGCCGTGTTGGTCGGAGCGTAGCAGGACAGCAGGGTCAGCACGTGTGTCCTGCAGGTTGCCTGCACGGACGCGCAGCCGCCCGTGAGGCCGGCAGGCAAGGGAAGGGCCTGCAGCGTCCATCCTCTGGCTGCAACGAGGCAGCGTCCGCGCCGCACGGAGGCCTGCGGGAGAGGTGCCTCCCGAAGGTTGCTCCACAGGCCGCTGTCCGCGAGCGCTCGCAGTCCTGGCAGGCTGACGTCCTGCAGGAAGATGATGTCCGCGTGCTGCTCGGCCAGCAGGGCAAGCTGCTGCTGGGGCTGCGGCATACCACGGACGTTCCAGCTTGCGAGGCGGAGGGTCATGGGGTCAGTATAGACGGCCTGTGCCTCTCGCAAAAACGCGGGAAGGGTGTAGGCTGTGGAACGGCACATCATCATTGAAGGTGGAGGCGCAGGAATGAAGCAGGCAGACCCACAGGCAGTCGTAACTCCCGAGATGCTGGACCGGTTCCGCATGTCGTTCGATGGCGACCCGGTCAACAAGCTGGCGCAGGACGCTGTAACACGGGCGCCGCTGCGGACGGTCGCACTCAACCATGAGGCGGCGGTCAGCGCGGACCATACCTTCTCGGTGGTGCTGCCCAGCAACGAGGCGACGGACCAGCAGAAGAGCGGCCGGTGCTGGCTGTACTCGGGGCTCAACACGTTTCGCACCGAGGCCATGAAGAGGCTCGACGTCGAGAAGTTCGAACTGTCGCAGAGCTACCTCATGTTCTGGGACAAGCTCGAGAAGGCGAACTACTTCCTGGAGAACATCCTGGCGACGCTGGCCGAGCCAACCGACGGACGGCTGCTGATGCACCTTCTGCAGAGCCCCATCCAGGACGGAGGGCAGTGGGACATGTTCTGCGCGCTCGTGACCAAGTACGGGGTCGTGCCCAAGACGGTCATGCCGGAAACGGACAGCAGCAGCAACTCCGGGGTGATGAACGCCATGATAACGGCCAAGCTGAGGGAATATGCGGCGGAGCTGCGCCGGATGGCACAGGGAGGTGACGGCGAGGAGGTCCTGCGCTCGCGCAAGGAGATGATGATGGGCATCATCTTCCGCATGCTCGCCATCCACCTGGGGACGCCGCCCGAGGAGTTCCTGTGGCAGTGGCGGGACCGCGGAGACCTGTTTCACCGGGATGGCGTTGTCACGCCGCAGGAGTTTTTCAGCAGGTACGTGGGTGTCGACCTGGAGCGCACGGTGTGCCTCATCAACTGTCCCACGCCGGACAAACCCATGAAGCACATGTACACCATCGGCTATCTTGGCAACGTGGTCGAGGCGCGGGGCATCCGCTACCTCAACACGCCGCTTGACATGTTCAAGCAGGCGGCCGTGGACATGCTGGTGGCGGGCGAGCCCGTGTGGTTCGGGTGCGACGTGGGCAAGTTCGAGGAGCGCGACCTCGGCATCCTGGACCCTGGCATCTATGACTACGACCTTGTCTATGGCGAGGGCTTCGCGAGCGACAAGGCGGAGCGCATCCTCTACGGTCAGAGCGCGATGACGCATGCCATGGTACTGACGGGCGTGGACCTGGACGGGGACGGTCGCCCGCGCAGGTGGCGCGTGGAGAACTCGTGGGGTGACAAGCTGGGAGACAAGGGGTTCATGGTCATGACCGACGCATGGTTCGATGAGTACGTCTACGAGATTGCAGCAAACCGCGATGTGCTGCCGACGGAGTTGACCCCGGTGCTGGCCGAGGAACCTGTCGTCCTGCCGCCGTGGGACCCCATGGGCGCCCTGGCGGCCGCCGACTGAGGAAAGTCGATGGACGTCATGGAGGCGATTGCCTCGCGGCGCAGCATCCGCAAGTTCACGGACCAGCCGGTGCCCGAGGACGCCGTCAGGAAAATGCTGACGGCAGCGACCCTGGCGCCGTCCGCCAAGAACCGCCAGCCCTGGCGGTTCGTCGTGGTGACGGGCGGGGAGAAGCGCGCTCAGATGATCCGGCTGATGCGCGCAGGCATCGACGATGCCAAGGCGCAGGGACTGCAGACAGGCACCGCCATCATGACCGCGCGTGTCATGGAGCGGGCTCCCGTAACTATTTTCGTCTTCAATCCGCTGGCCGTGGACCTGGACAGTCCCCGCGCAACCGAGGAGCGGGCGCTGGACCTGTTCGACACCGAGTCTGTGGGCGCTGCCGTCGAGAACCTGATTCTTGCGGCGCAGGAACTGGGTCTGGGAACGCTGTGGATGGGGGATATCTGGTCCGCCTACCGGCATCTGGCGACGTGGCTTGGCGAGCCCGGTCTGCTGGTGGCAGCCGTGGCCGTAGGATATCCCGCCGAAGAGCCGCCGGCCCGGCCCAGAAAGGCTCTTGAAGAGGTTGTCCGGTGGTTCTGAGCGTGAGGTCACAAGGGAGGTAGGAATGGAGCGCGCGGCACAGATTGTCTATTTCTCGCACGGGGGCGGACCCCTGCCCATTCTGGGCGAACCAAGCCACAAGGCGATGGTGGAGTTCATGAAGCGCCTGCCCGGGCAGCTGCGCCGCCCCGAGGCCATCCTGGTTGTCAGCGCCCACTGGGAGGAGCGCGTGCCGACGCTGCTTGGCGCCGCGCATCCCGCCATGTTCTACGACTACTACGGGTTCCCCGATGAGGCCTACGAGATTACCTATCCTGCGCCGGGCAGTCCGCAGCTTGCCGCACGCATCGTGGAGCTGCTGAAAGCACAGGGCTTCGCGGCGCGGATTGATGACCGCCGCGGGTTCGACCACGGGCTGTTCATTCCCCTCAAGCTCATGTACCCGAATGCGGACATTCCGTGTCTGCAGCTGTCGCTGGTGCGCGGCCTCGACCCCGCCGTCCACGTCGCGCTGGGTCAGGCGCTGCGCGGTCTGCTGGGGGAGAACATCCTTGTTGTCGGTTCCGGCTTTTCGTACCACAACATCGGCGAGTTCTTCGGGCACGAGCTGGGAACGCCGGACCCTGCCAACGATGCCTTTCAGGACTGGCTGATTGAAACATGCACCAGCGCTGGATTCACGCAGCCCCAGCGGGAACAGCGGCTGATCCAGTGGGAACAGGCGCCCTCGGCGCGCTACTGCCACCCCCGCGAGGAGCACCTGCTGCCGGTGCACGTCTGCCAGGGCATGGCGGACGAGCCGGGACGGGTCGTCTTCGACGACCAGATTCTTGGCAAGCGCGGCGTTGGCATCCTCTGGTCCTGACGCCGCTGCTTCGCATTCAGTTCAATTGTGAATGCCCAAGTGCCAGGCACTTGGGCATTCACAATCAGGGGGCGGACAGGAGTTTGGTAAGCTGACGGCGGAAGTCAGGGAAGAGCTGCAGCCGCTGGGCCTCGGCCAGTGTGAACCAGCCGATGCCATCGGTTTCGCGGCTGTCCTCCGCGAG
>DAONFE010000025.1:0-7760 GCA_035403525.1 Candidatus Cryosericum sp. | reverse complement strand
TTGACCAGCAGGATGCGCCCGTTCTGCAGGACGAAGCCGGAAGCGGTGAAGTGCTTTGGCAGGCCCTGCGCCCATACGGGCAGCAGCTGTGTCAGGGGTGCGCCGGACTTCCCGGTCATGCCTCCGCCTCGCTGAGCGCGGCGCGCAGAGGGGGCGCGAGGGCCGCGGCGACCGCCATCTTGACGACGTCAAGCAGCAGGACGGGCAGCAGAGCGATGAGAGCTGCGCGGGCAGCGGTTCCACTGAGGAGCAGGACGTGCAGCATCCACAGGACGCCGGGAACATAGATGAGGACGAGGGCTCCCTCTGCGAGCAGCAGGTCGCGGGTCCGCGACGTCCACCGCCAGTGGTCCGCGACAATGCCGACCACGGCGGAAGCCAGCAGGAATCCCACCAGGAAGCCGCCCGTGGGACCGGACAGGGCGACGAGTCCCGAGGCGCCGCCTGCAAACACCGGCAGACCGATGAGCCCCAGCAGCAGGTAGGCCAGGACGGCGACAGGGGCGAGGCTGCCGAACAGCAGCGGGGTCAGCACGACGAACATGGTCTGCAGGGTGACGGGCACCGGACGCAGGGGCACGGACACATAGGCGCCGATGACCAGCAGGGCGACCATGACCGCCAGCTGGGCTACCCTGCGCGTGGAGAGCTTCACCCCAGGTAGCCCTGCACCACGTTCAGGAACACCGAGAGGGCGATGGGGAAGATATCCTCGTCGATGGTGAAGTGCGGGCTGTGGTGCGGCGCCGTCAGGCCCTTCGCGGCATTGCGTGTTCCCAGGAAGATGAACACGCCCGGCACCTGCTCGAGATAGTAGGCAAAGTCCTCGCCGCCCATGCTTATCTCGGGCTCTATGACGCGCTCCTCCCCGACCGCCTGGACCAGGAAGGGACGAAGCAGCGCAACGGCCTCGGCGCTGTTGATGACGGGCGGGTAGCCGAACTGGTAGTCAAGGTCAGCGGTAGCCCCGAGCGCTGCGGCAGTATGCTCCGCAATGCGCCGCAGGCTGGCCGCTGCCGCCTCGGCGTCCTCACGGGACAGTGCCCGCAGGGTGCCCGTCATGTGGACGCTCTCCGGAATGATGTTGAAGGCGGAGCCTCCCTCGATGGTGCCGATGGTGACGACCCGGGGATTCAGGGGATTGGCCTCGCGCGACACGATGGTCTGCGCAGCCGTGACGATATGGGCGGCGGCGACAATCGGGTCCACGCCCAGCTGCGGGGTCGCCGCGTGCGCTCCCCTGCCGGCGACGGTCAGTCCGAAGCGGTCCGCCTCGGCCATGAGAGGTCCCGCGCGCAGGCCGACCAGCCCGAAGTCGAGAATGTTCCACAGGTGCATGCCGAAGGCAAGGGTGACGTCAGGGTCGTGCAGGATGCCCGCCTTGACGCAGGGCTCCGCCCCGCCGGGGGACAGCTCCTCTGCCGGTTGAAACAGCAGCTTGACCGTGCCGCCGAATGTCTCGCGGTGGTCGACCAGCCAGTGTGCCACGGCGAGCAGGGTGGCCGTGTGTCCGTCGTGCCCGCAGGCGTGCATGACGCCAGGATTCTGCGAAGCGAAGGGCAGGCCGGTCTCCTCGGTAAGCCGCAGGGCGTCGATGTCCGCACGCAGCAGCAGGACCTTGTCGCGGGCGGTGTCGCGCGTTCCCCGCACCAGGGCGGTGACGCCTGTTTCCGCAATCGGGCGGGGCTCCAGCCCCAGCGCGCGCAGGCGCTCCAGGATGTACTGCTGGGTGGCGTGCTCCTCAAACGATGGTTCCGGGTGGGCGTGCAGGTAGTGACGGTGTTCGACCGCCTCGGCGGCGTACGGCGCGACGTTCAGTGTGTGCTCATCAGAGGGCATCAGGTTCCTCCTTATCTCTTTCGCTACAGTGTAGCGGGTTGCGCCTGCGCTCCAAGGCCGCTGTCCTATGAACAAGGCGCCCCGGCACGATGCCCGGAGCGCCTCGGAAGTGCAGTGTTCAGACCCTGGCCTACAGCGCGGCCAGCAGCCCGGTCCTCTCGTTGAACTGGTCGATAAGCCTGTCGAAGGCAGGGGCGGCGGACCATACCTGCTCCCAGAATGCGGGCTCCCACAGCTCGCGCAGCTCATCCGTCGTCTTGCCCTGCTGCTCGACCCAGGTGAAGTACTTGAGGTTGTGCAGCTGCTTCCGGTCGCGGTAGTTGAGCTCGCGGTACCAGTCGGTCTGGATGCCCTCAAGGAAGCGTGCGTAGTCGAGCGCCGCGTCCATCTCCGTGTAGGGGCCGTACTCCTCCCGCATTTCCTCAAGCCGCGACTGGTACAGCTCCGCCGAGTCGGTGAACACCGTGAAGACGACGTCGTTCTCGTCCATCTCCTCGTACTTGGCCATGCGGATGGCCGCAACCATGTTGGCAAGAGAGGAGATGCCCATCAGGTTCAGCTGTTCCACCAGGTCGCGCGGCACGCCCTTGCGCTCAAGGTAGGCCTTGCCCGCTTCCTCGTTGAACAGGCGCAGCAGCCGCATGGGATACTCGTCGTCGATGGCTGCCACAGCGTCTGTGTTGCGCACGTTGTGAATCCACGGCACGTGCTTGTCGCCGATGCCCTCGATGCGGTGCGCGCCAAACCCGTTCAGGTACAGCGTGGGGCACTGCAGGGCTTCCACGGCGGTGACGTGACTGTACGGGTACGCCTTCTTGAGGTAATCGCCCGCCGCGATGGTGCCCGCAGAACCGGTGGCCGAGACGTAGCCTGCCATGCGCGAGCGCGGCCCGCGGACATGGTTGAACACTTCCTCAAAGGCCGAGCCGGTCATGGTGTAGTGCCACAGGGCGTTGCCGAACTCCTCGAACTGATTGAACACGACGATGGCGTCGCCACGCTCCGCTTTCAGCTCGTGCACCTTGTCATAGATTTCCTTGACGTTGGACTCGGTGCCGGGCGTGCCGATGACCTCCTTGGTGCCGATGGCGCGCAGCCAGTCGAAGCGCTCCCTGCTCATGCCCTCCGGCAGGATGGCGACGGCATCGGTTGCCAGCAGGGCGCAGTCGAAGGCGCCTCCCCGGCAGTAGTTGCCTGTCGACGGCCAGACAGCGGCCTGGCGCGCTGGGTCGAACTGACCGGTGACGAGGCGCGGCACCAGGCACCCGAACGCGGCGCCGACCTTGTGAGCGCCGGTGGGAAAGTACTTGCCGACGATGCCAATGATGCGGGCGCGCACGCCCGTGATGGAGCTGGGCAGCTCGATGTAGTTGACGCCCCCGTACAGCCCCGTGTTCACATCGTTGTGCCACGTGATGCGGAACAGGTTGATGGGGTTGACGTCCCACAGGCCGACGCCCTTGAGCCGTGCCTTGACCTTGTCAGGAACCAGCGACGGGTCCCGCTGCTGGGCAAAGGTAGGGATGATGATATTGCGTTCCTGTGCCAGCTTGACGGTCGAGGCCAGCACCTCTTCATGGACAGTCATGTCGAATACAGCCATGGTACACCTCTCTCTCGGAATCAGCCGCGGGTCGAGCGGAGCAACCGCTTCCTGTGCCGGGCTTCAGTCTAGCCGCGACCGGGTGGACTTCAACCCTGCGGCTTGAAGAGCTGCATCAGCGTTCCCGTCGCCTCGCGGAGGGCGGGTCCCAGCAGCGCGGGGTCCAGGGTTTTCTCGGGCTCGTTGTGGAATACCGCAAAGGGTACCCGGTGGCTCCTGATGGTCAGGTATCCCTCATCCCTGCCGCCCGTCAGGTCCTGCCAGTCGTCGGTGCGGTAGTACCGCTCCATCTTGGCGTCCTCCAGCGAGTGGTACAGGATGGAGTCCTCCTGTCCCGGCCGGAAGCGGCGTCGGTTCTTGCGCAGGGACTCCTCGAAGGACACGTCGACGTACAGGACGCAGGCGCGCGCCAGCACGTCGTCGGACAGGTGCTGAAAGGCGCCGGCGTAGGCTGCCGCTCCACCCCGCGCGAACTCCATGAGGACGCTGCCGGCCTCCAGCTCGTGCGGGTCGCGCGCCAGCAGCTTGCGGAAATCCAGGTCAACGCGCTCGATGTAGAAATCCCAGATGCGGTCATCCAGAAAGTACAGGCCGGCGTCGGTATCCCGGCGCGGCAGGCCCATGTGTGCGCGAATGCCGTCGTTCTCAAACGTCTCCCAGACATAGACGAAGTCATCCAGCACCACAAACGGGCCAAGGTGGTACTCTCTGAGCCGCTCCGCGTCGTCAAGCCTTGTGAGGAAGTCGATGACCTCGCTCTTGCCCGCGGCGGGACGCCCCACCAGCAGCACGACATCCAGCTTGTCCATCACCTTGCCCCCTTACGTCCGGGACCGGGCGCCACGGGCGGCCCTCAGTTCGTCGATGAGCGGCATCAGGCGCTCCCGCTCGCCCGGGATGTCATCTGCGACGCGCGCGACAGCGACGGGCAGCATCCAGCTCCACATCTGCTGTGCTGCCTCAGGCTGCAGCTGTTTGTACTTCGCAAGCCATGCACGGTAGAATCGCTCGCGGGTTTCGCGCTCCACCCAGGTGACGCTCAGGTCCCCGTGAGATGCATCGGCGATGCGCAGCAGAAGCGCCGTGCATGCCGCGTCCGAAGCGGGGGCGCCGCCTGCGGCGAGGGACCAGTCGATGACGCGGGGGCCCGCGGGCGTCATCAGGACGTTCGCGGGATGGAAGTCGCAGTGGCACAGATGGTCGTCCTCGGGCAGCCGCTCCAGCGTTGCCAGCGCATCACCCTTGATGACGGCCACCACGCCTGCCCGCGCGATGCGCCGCGCCAGGTCCTCCCGGCGGGAGGTGAGCCCCGGTGCATGCACGTCGTGAATGCGCGCCTGCAGTTCTGCAAACTGGCGCGCATACCGCCCGGTGTGGGCGGGCTCGCGTTCCACCAGGCGCAGCATGCTGCTGCCCTGCACGCGCTCCAGCACAAGGCCGCGCCGGCCGTCCAGGGTGAGGGTGTCCTGCAGCCGGGGCGAGGGAAGGCCCGCCGCCTGCGCGGCGCGCGTCCCCGCCTCCTCCTGGTCGATGAAGGATGCGGGATACCCAGGGACGAACAGCTTGAGAACGCTGTCCTTGCCCCACGCATAGACTTCGGCGGTGCGTCCCCGCGCCAGCAGCTGTGCCGAACCGATGTGCTCTTCCATACCGTCTCCTCAGCTCCTTCCCGGAGGGCTCCCTGCAAGCCGTCACCAGGAGTGTCATGAGTCTAGCACGGATTCGGTTCACAGACGCGCCTCTGGCCTGCGGCGCTCTCTGCTATACTGAACATGATGTGCTACAGTCCTGTGACAGAAAAGGGGCCGGATGGAACGAAAAGGGTTTGTGCTGAAAGGGACCAGCCAGGCGGTCGAGATGATCATCGGCCAGACGACACCGGTAGCGGAGATTCTGGAGCAGCTCGCCGAGGTCCTGCGCCGCCGCGGTGATGTCATGGCCCGCCTGCCCTTCGTCGTGGAACCGGGCGAGCGGCGCCTGACCGACGCCGAGCTTGCCGAGTTCGAACAGTTTTTCCGCGCACAGGGCCTCGATTACCAGCTGCCGCAGCAGGAGCCGGCGGTCGACCCGTCGGAAGCGCTGTTCCCCGAACCGCACGTGGACCCGACCATCGTGGTCGACCACACCCTTCGCTCGGGTCAGTCAGTGACCACCGGCGGCAATGTCCTCATCGTGGGCGACGTCAACGAAGGTGCGGAGGTGCACGCGGCGGGCAGTATCTATGTCATGGGGACTATCCGCGGCGTGGTCTCGGCGGGCAGCAGCGTCACAGCCCTTGCCTTCGAGCCCTCGCGCATGAGCGTCGGAGACGTCGAGTATGCCGGCGAGGACCGCGGCGTGCGCGACGCACGGAGGGCGCGGACGGCGTTTGTCGAGGACGGCGCCCTGCACATCGATATCGCCGGGAAAAGGAGATAGGAAGATGGGAAAGGTCATCGTCGTCACATCAGGAAAAGGCGGCGTGGGCAAGACCACGACGACAGCCAACGTGGGAGGAGCGCTCACCAGACTGGGCAGGAAGGTCCTGCTGGTGGATATGGACGTCGGCCTGCGCAACCTGGACCTTGTCATGGGGCTGGAAAACCGTGTCGTCTACACCTTCATGGATGTTCTCGAGGGCCGCGCGACAGCCGAGCAGGCCATGGTCAGAGAGAAGCGCTCGGATGGGGCTCTGATGCTGCTTGCGGCGTCGCAGCTGCACAACAAGCAGGATCTTGACATCGACAGGGTGAGGGAGACCATCGCAGCCTTGGCAGAGGGTTTCGACTATGTGTTCCTCGACAGCCCGGCGGGCATCGAACGGGGCTTTGAGGCAAGCAGCGCCCCGGCCGAGCGGGCGCTCATCGTCGTAACGCCGGACGTGACCTCGGTCCGCGATGCTGACCGCGTCATCGGCCTGCTGGAGAACAAGGGCGTGCGCGACTGCGCGCTCATTGTCAACAAGTACGACCGTGCCCTTATCGAGCGCAAGAAGCAGCTGACCAGCGACGACATCGTGGACGTGCTGGGGACGGAGCTCATCGGCGTCGTGCCGGATGACAAGGCCATCATCGAGGCCACCAACCGCGGCGAGCTCCTGGTGCTCAGCCAGAACACTCCCGCCGGAGTCGCGTACATGGAAGTCGCGCGCCGGCTGGAGGGCGAGCAGGCCGGCTTTGCGGCTCTGTCGACCAACAGGGGCCTGCTGAGCATGTTCCGGAGGCAGAAGTGAGCTGGTTTCACAAGGCTGCGGGCGAGATAGCCAAGGAGCGCCTGACCTTCATCCTTGTACAGGACCGCTCGCAGCTGCCCCCTGCCGAGATGGAGAAGATGAAGGAGGAGCTGGTCGCCGTCATTGGCCGGTACTTTGACATCGACAAGGCGCAGATTCAGCTGAATGTCGAGCGCCAGGATGGCCGGCAGGTTGTGGAGACTTCCATTCCCATCAATGGGGTACGGCATGCGTAGCCCTTCTTGCCGGACAGTGGTGAACCGCGTAGAATGGAGAGCGTTCCGCGCTCCGGCGCGGGCGCCCACATGCGAGGCGACAGGAAGGTGGACATGACAGGAGCAGACATGCAGGACGGAAACGTCGTTCGGTTGACCGCCGAACAGATTCGGGAGATTCTGCCGCAAAAGGAGCCGTTTCTCTTCGTGAACGGCCCGGCAGAGCTGGTCCCAGGTGTGCGCGTCCATACAAGCGCGACCTTTGCTGAGGACAGCTTTTTCTACGCGGGGCACTTTCCCGGGTTTCCGCTGACGCCGGGCGTCATCATTGTCGAAACGATGGCGCAGGCAGCGTCGCTCATCATTCTGACAATGCCCGAGCATGCAGGGCAGATTGGCTACTTTGTGGGCATCAAAGAGGCCCGATTCTTCAAGTCCGTGTTCCCCGGCGCCACCGTGGAGCTGGAGGGCAGGTTCGTGGCGGAACGCCACGGGGTGATCGAGAGCACGGTGGAGGCGCTGAAGGATGGCGTGCGCGTGGCCCGGGCGGACCTCACCTGTACGTTCCGCTCACAGCGTGCCCTCACGGATACGGACCGGCAGTCGCGTCCCGCGGCAGACGGGGCGGGAGTGTAGCAGGTGGAGGAGCATCCGACCAGCTCGACACGCCAGATGGTGGCCGTCACCCTCGACCGGATGTGGCGGACTGTTCTTGTGAACCGGCTGGCCGCAAGCCCCATGCTGGTCAATCAGGTACGCGCTGCCCTTCTGCGCCTGTACGGCATCCACACGGAGACGCACGGCATCCGCCCGGGCTGCTTCTTTGCCGGCCGCAATGTGAGCTTCGGGCCGGGAACCTTCGTCAACTACCGCTGCTACTTCGACGGCTCGG
>DAONFE010000024.1:0-15930 GCA_035403525.1 Candidatus Cryosericum sp. | reverse complement strand
CCGCAAGAACGCGCAGACGGTCTTCGCCCAGACTGTCAAACGCTCCAGCCTTGATAAGACACTCGATGGACTTGCGGTTCACCCTGCTGCTGCCCGAACGCCGCTGGAAGTCCTTGAAGGTGGAATACGGCCGGTTGGCCCGCTCGTCGATGATTTCGTCGATAGCCTTGGAACCCAGGTTCTTGATGGCGAGAAGTCCAAAACGGATGCCCTGCGTACCATCCGCCTGCTGTTCGACGGCGAACAGCTTGCTCGACTTGTTGATGTCCGGCGGAAGAATCGCGATGCTTTTCCTGCGGCACTCCGCGACGAGCTCCTTGAGCCGGTCCTCATCATCCAGGCCCGAGTTGAGAAGGGCGGTCAGGTACTGAACAAGGTAGTGAACCTTGAGCCACGCCGTTCTGTATACCATGATAGCGTATGCGACGCCGTGAGACTTGTTGAACCCGTAGCCGGCAAAGAAATCGATGAGGTCAAAGACATCCTCTGCAGTCTTCCTGGGCACTCCGCGCTCGACCGAGCGGTCGACGAACGAGGCACGCTGCTTGGCCAGGATGTCCGCCTTCTTCTTGGCAACGCCCTTGCGCAGGATGTCTGCTTCCTGCAGCGTGAAGCCGGCCATCTGGTTGGCAATCTGCATGATCTGTTCCTGATAGACAATGATACCGTAGGTCGGGCGCAGGATGGACTCGATGCTGGGATGATAGTAGTCGACCCGCTCCCTGCCGTTCTTGCGGTCGATGTACTTCTGGATGCCACCCGCCTTGATGGTGCCCGGCCGGTACAGGGAAATGATGGCTGTCAGGTCCTCTATGGACGTCGGCTGGACACCTGCGGCCACGCCCTTCATCCCGCCGGATTCCATCTGGAACACGCCCACCGTGTCGCCGCTGCTGATGAGCTTGTAGACTTCGGGGTCGTTTGTGTCGATATGGCTGATGTCGACCGTGACGCCCGTCTGCTCCCTCACCATATTGACAGTGTTCTGGATCACTCCCAGGTACGAAAGGCCCAGGAAATCCATCTTCAGCAGGCCGAAGGCTTCGATGAAGTTCTTGTCCCACTGGGTGATGACGTTGCCGTCCTTGTCACGCTGCAGGGGAAGGTAGTCGGTCAGCTCCCTGTCGGCAATAACGACGCCCGCCGCATGGGTGCTGAAGTTGCGGTTGACTCCCTCCAGCTTCATGGCCGTGTCGAACAGCTCGCGGACCGTGATGCCACTCAGCTTCGTGCCATCCCCGTACATCGTCTTCAACTGGTCGACGGTCGTCAGCGCGTCTGCAAGGCCGGTGCCAAAGGGGATGAGCTTGGAAATCGTGTCAGTGTCCTTGGGGCTCATGCCCAGCGCCCGACCGACGTCGCGCACCGCCTGCTTGGCTTCCATTCTGCCGAAGGTGGCCACCTGCGCGACAGAAGACTCCCCGTACCGCTCGCGCACGTACTGGATGACCTCTCCCCGTCGCGCGTCCTCGAAGTCCATGTCGATATCCGGCATGGAGATGCGCGCCGCATTGAGGAACCGCTCAAACAGCAGGTTGTAAGCAAGAGGGTCCACCTCGGTGATGCCAGTTGCATAGGCGACAATGGAGCCGGCGGCAGAGCCGCGCCCCGGCCCCACGGCTATCCCCTTGCGACGGGCAAACCGGGTGAAGTCCTGCACAATGAGGAAGTAGTCAACGAAACCGCACTGCTCAATCGTTTCGAGCTCCATGCGCGCACGGGCGGTGGCTACGCTCTGCTGCTCCGGCGGGTACAGCCGCGCGATGCCGTCCATCGTCAGCTTCTCAAGGAGAACGCGGTTCACCTCCGGGTCCCACGGCGTCGTCTGCCCCTCTTCCACGTAGCGCGGCAGGTGATAGCTGCCCATGGGCATCTCGACGTTGCACATGTCGGCGACCAGCTGCGTGTTCTGGATGGCCTCCTCGTCCTCCGGCAGGCGCTCCCGCATCTCGTCTTCTGTCATGACATGGTAGTAGGGGCCATTGAAGCTCATGCGGTCCTTGTCAGTCATCTTCTGCAGCGTCTGCACACACAGCAGGACCTCATGGGCGTCGTAGTCGTCCTTCAGCAGGTAATGGCTGTCGCAGGTCGCTACCGTCTTCGCCCCGATGGTCCGCGCGACGCTGCGCAGAATGGGAAGAGCGCGCAGCTCCTCCTCGATGCCGTGGTTCTGCAGTTCGATGAAGTAGTTCTCCTGTCCGAAGATGCCCTGGTATCGCCGCGCAATTGCAAGGGCCTTCGCCTCGTCTCCCTTTGAGGCAGCCTCCGCCACCTCGCCCTTCAGGCAGGCCGACAGCGCAATGATGCCCTCGTGGTACTTCTCGAGCGTTTCGTAGTCCACACGCGGCTTGTAGTAGAATCCTTCCAGGTACCCCACGGAAACGATGTGGCTGAGGTTCTGGTATCCCTCATAATTCCTGGCCAGCAGAATGAGGTGGTTGGGAAAGCCCGCCTCCCGTTCCTTCTCGAGGCGGCCGCCCGGCGCGATGTAGACCTCGCTGCCGATGATGGGTTTGAGACCCGCAGCCTTCATCTTCTGGTAGAAGTCCAGCACGCCGTACATGTTGCCATGGTCGGTGATGGCACAGGCTGTCTGCCCCATCTCCTTGAGGCGGGCGACGAGCGGGTCGATCTTGCACATGCCGTCGAGCAGGGAGTACTCCGTATGGAGATGCAGATGGACGAAACTCACAACGTCCTCCTACTGCGCCGGAAAGCGTGCAGCCACCGCAGCCTGGTCAACGCTCGTAACCTCGACCACCGCGTCGTACACGAAGTCAAAGAACGCCTGCGAGCGCGCGTTGAGCACAATCTTCACGGGGATGCCGGCAAGCGCGCCGTCCGTCCCTACTGTGACGGTCGCGGTGGCCGTAACCTCCTCGCCCTCGAAGGTGAACGTTCCACTCATGCTCCACACTGAACATTTCTGCCCAAGAGCCTGGACGGAGGCCTGCTGCTCGATGGTGAACTGACGCGGCGAGAATGTGGCCGGCAGTCCGAGCAGGTCTTCACAGCTTTGCTGGACAATGCGGGCCGCCGCGGCAGCGGTGTCGCCCTTCAGGACATATGAGCCGTTGTCGTAGACGTAGCCCTGCCCTCCGCGGACCATGAGCGCGGCGGTTGGACTCTGCGGATTGCCGCTCATCACCAGGATGTCGCTGCCATTCTTGAGGACCGTTCCGTCGAAGTTCTTCTCCTCGCCCTTCAGCGTGCGATGGTACGAAGCCTGCAGCTCATACGCCGGCAGGGTTGCCAGGGACGACAGCGGCAGGAGCTGTCCCTCCTGCAGAACCACCTGGACGGGCTTGGCTCCCTTGCCAATGACAAGCTGGAACGTTGCGTCGGCAAAGCCCTGCTTCGTGACGCGGCCGGCGTAGGTTCCCTCGGCGAACCCTTCGACGACAAAGCTCCCGTCCTGCGCGGTCGTTGTCGTGGCGTTCCACACCGACACAGTCGCCCCCGCGACTGGCTGACCACCGGACGTGACTGTTCCCGCGCCCAGATACAGCGGATCCAGCTTGATGGAGGCGGGGAGCTGAGTCAGGTCGGCCGTCTGCAGGAATGCCTTCTGGTAGCCGGACGCCGTGACACCAACCTGCACGCGGTCCTGCTGGATGCGTGCCGCCGCGCGTCCGGAACTGTCCGTCACCACTGTCTGTGAGCCGCTTGGCCCGGTAAAGGTGACCGTTGCGCCTGCAATCCCCTTCCCGGAGTAGCTGGACAGGACGCTGAGGGAGACAGGAACCTGGCGGGCGCAGCCTGCGACGAAGGAAAGGACGGCAACAAGGACAAGACAGAGTGCAATGGTACGGTGCAGCATAGGTGTTCGGGTCACAGGTCAACCTCTCGGAATGCGGGTTACGTGCCCGCCCATCGTGGTGCGCGTATCGAGGACGGACACAAAAGCGTCAGGGGCAAACTCTGCAAGTGTCGCGTTGAGCAGCCCGATGTTCTTGCGCATGGTAGTCGTCAGAATGATTGTGCGATTGCTGTCCATCCCCGAACCCGAGATCGTTGTCACGCCGAACCCGCGGTCGCGCAGGTGGTAGGCCAGGCGGTACGCGTTCTCGTTGGGAATGATGAGCCATGTCTGGTTGCCGATGGCCAGCTTCTGTTCCAGCCAGATGCCAAACAGAGCGCCGGTCGCGTAGCCAATGGCGTACCCCAGCATCTTGTAGATGTCCATGCTGCTCAGCACGCGCGAGAGGCTGACCAGATACACGATCACCTCGAGGAACCCGAAGACGAAGGTGTACAGCTTCCTCCCACGGACCAGGAAGTTTGTGAACAGGGTGGAGAGCGTCATATCGATGAACTTGAGACCGAGCACGATCAGAAACGACTCGGCTATGACCCAGAACTCCGCCACAAGAACCTCCTACCCTGGACAAGCAACATCAGTAGTATAGCCCTCGCCAGGCTGCACACAAGACAGCGCATGAGAAGGCTCCTCCCGGAGGCCACGCTTGTTGAAATGTTGCACGGGTGTGGATAACATGTGAGCAGTGTGGATAGCTTCCATGCCTGCAACCATGTGGGAGGGTCTGTGTCCGTATCGGTACGTATTGAGTTCCCGGGAGCGGTGCACCTTGTTTCGAACACCGCGGACATGCTGAAGGACGGGCTTGCCGAGACCTTTGCAGCGGCCCTGCAGAAGACCGCCGGCCTGCTGCGCTGGGAGGTCTATGCATGGTGCGTGCTTCCGGACAGGTACCGGATGGTCGTCCGCACCCCGGATGCAGACCTGGGAACGGGCATGCGGCAGCTGGCGGCGGCCTGCTCCCGTCGTCTTGTCCCCGCGGAGGGGCGCCGGGGGCCTGCCTTTGCGCGCCGGTACCGCGATACCCTTCTGGAACCAGAGGAGTGGCTGCTGCCCACCTGCCGCTCGGTTTTGGCAGAACCTGTCAGCGCCGGTCTTGTCCCGGCGGCGAGTGACTGGAGGTGGAGCAGCTACAGTGAGACTGCAAGCGGAAGAGGTCCTCTCGCTGCATGGTTCAGCCCGCACGACCCTGCTGCGCCCGCGGCTTTCGACGCTTATCTCCGCTCGGGAGCGTGCGAGTCTGACCCCGTGCGCCAAGGCGCCTCTCAGGGAGTTCTCGGGAGCCCGGCATTTCGTCAGAGTGTTGCCGAGCATCTTGTTGCGCGAGCATCCGAGCCCCGTGTGGCGGCAGCGCTGATTGCTCTCACGAGACCATCGCTTGCGGAAATCTTCGGCAGTGACGCCAAGCATGAGCGCACCCAGCTTCGGCCCCGCATCGAGGCGGCAGCCCGGCTGGGCTACTCGCGCACTGACATTGCCCGTCAGCTGGGAGTCCACTACACAACGGTTGCCCGATACCTGAGGGCTCAAGGCCCCTCGCGAGAGTCGCGGTCTTTATGACCCCCTGACCCACCCAGCAGGAATGGGCGCCACCGGTAATGAACCGGTGGCGCCCCTCACATTAACTCCGCTCTGTCTGCTGGCAGTCTGCTGGCAGCCTGCCAGCAATCCTGCGCTATGCTTCCTTCGTGTCAGTTTGCAGGCTCCAGCGGTATGACCAGCCAGCAGATGAGGTACAACAGAACCCCAGTGCCCCAGGCGATTCCCAGCAGCGCCCAAGCAATGCGGACAATCGTCGGATCGATGCCAAGGTACTCTGCCAGTCCCGCCGCGACACCCCCGATAATCTGGTTGTGCGAACGGTACAGACGTTTGGGCCTCGACTGCCCTGCATCCTGCTGCGGCGCGCCCTGCCGCACGTCCTCCTTGTGCTCACAGGACGTTGGCTGCTGCCCTGCTGTGGCACAGGAGGAACAGCGCACCTTGCCGTCCACCATGACCACTTCTTCCCGTGCAAGTGCCTTGCCGCAGACAGTGCAAACGGCCACCGCCTCTTCGTCCGGCCTCTCGAAACTCTTCACTTTCGCTCACCCCCTCTCACCAGAACGGCCAGCCCAAGAACAAGAAGCAGGATGCCAACCGTCGACTTTCGTATGATGTTCACGATCTCTCCGGAGAAGACCTCAAGGCCCGACATGAATGCCAGACAGCCAATCAGGACGACGCCAAGACCCCAGACGACGCTGGTTTTCGACGGATTTCCCTGCACGGAGTCGTACAGCGCCGCCGTCAGAATGGAAATGCCCGTCGCCAGAATGGCGGCGCCGGCGAACGTCGTGAGTCCGAAGCGTACGACGTTCAGGACCTGGAGCAGGACGATGATGCCAAGAAACGAGAGCATGGCACTCCAGAAGACCATGTCCCGCACCTTCCGGTGAAAGCCGGATACTACGCCATAGATGCCGACAAGAATGACAAACGCCGAGAGCGGCGTAAGCAGGCCGACATGGTAGCCGCTCTGGGGAAAGGCCGCCAGAAGAAAATGAACGCCAAACACAATGCAAAGTGTCCCCAGCACCACTCTCCGGTCAATTCCACTGCTGTTCACTGCTGCACCTCCACGAGTTGAATCTGTCCTACCAGACTGTTCATGTCAATCCTGAGTCGCCCCCTGCCCTCCGCCAGCCCTCTCGCGGTCGCCCACGTGCCGCTGCCAGCGGCGGTGAAGCTGCCCGGCAACACGGTGCCGATGACTGTCCCCACGACGGCCTCCGCCGAGCGCGCTTCCGGAATCCGCACCACGCCGTTGCCAACCGCCGCACGCACCACGACCGCGCAACTGCCCGACGCCGGGCCAGAGAAGTCCAGGGTGTAATCGCCGGTAATGCTGTCAATGAGCATGCTTTCAAGCTCAAGGTTGCCCAGCCCCTCCGTGACAAGCCCTCCTGTGACGTGGCTCAGTTCCATATGCTGGACTGCACCGCCGTCTCCTGGAACCTGCACCTGCAGGGGCCGCGCCACACCGCCGACACGCAGCTCCGCAAGGTCCGCCCCGTCCAGGACAAGTTTGCCCCTCCCGACCAGTGTGAGGGTGAGCGAACCATGCTGTGGCGTCCGTATCCGCAGCACCGCACCGGCCGCCTGGTCCGAGCGGGTCGATTGCAGCTCAAGTCCCAGCGTTCCCGCCTGTGCACGCGGGTCGCGCCTGAATCCCTCCCCCTCCACGGTAACAGTGGGAGACGCCTGCTCGGAAGAGGATGAGACGACGGCCTCGAACCCGTCCCCGGTAACCGCGAGCACGCCTCCGGGCAGCTCCAGCACACTTCCAATCTCCAGAGCTGCATCCGGACGTTCGCTGAGAGCCTTGACAGCCATTGCGGCCGCAACGGACCCGCCGAGCACCAGGCCGCCAACCAGCAGCGCAACAAGGAGACGTGAACGGCTCACGCTCTCAGCCCTCCCCGGCCCCGGAACATGCGGGCACTCAACCCCAGGCTTCCCATCAGAATCCCGCCCGCTCCGGTGGCGGCGACAAATGTCAACAGCGCACGAGCCTGCTCAAGGTTGGGCCCCACCGTCAGCTGAAGCATGTGTGCCAGGAGGGACGAATGGGCTGCCGCAGCATAGCAGAGGGCCAGAAAGGCACCGGTGACAACGGCCGCAAGTGCCAGTGCCACAACCAGCACGCCCAGCGGCTCGCCGTTCCGCATGCGCTTCCCCAGCAGCCGTTCCAGAATGCTGCGAGGCGCCAATCCATCGCCGTGTGCGGCCTCCCATGCATCGATGCGCCGCCACACGTCTCCCGTGAACCCCGGCGGGGGGACGGCTTCGGATTCAACCGAGAGAGCAGCCTCGAGGCTCCGCTCCAGCTCCTCATCCGTCCACTGCTTCATGTGCTCTTTCGTCCTTCCCATAGAGTGCCTCAACCTCCTTCCGCAGCGCCTGCCTGGCCCGGAAGAGCCGCACCTTCGCAGCGCTTTCAGTTATTCCAAGGCGCGCGGCTATGACCGCCACCGTACACCTCTCGCCATAGAACATCGAGAGCAGCGCACTGTCCTCCGCCGGAATACGCGTCATGGCGGTGATAATCTCCTGCGCTCTCCAGGCGTTCTCCTCGTCCTCCTGCGGCGCGGCAAGAACCTGCTCGTCGGGAACCTCCGCGTTTCCCCGGCTCGACGAACGCCAGTAGTCCACCAGGCAGTTGTACGCGATGGTCATGATCCACGGCAGAAAAGGCCTGCCACGGTCATACGAGTCAAAGCGCCGGTATGCCTGAAAAAAGGCCTCCTGAGCAACGTCGGCAACCACGCTTCTGTCGTTGAGCTTGCCAGCAAGAAAGGCATAAACGGGGCGCTGCGTCTGCTCCATCAGCCGGGCGAAGAGCTCGCGGTCACTACTTGTCATCTGTGCGCTCCTCTCCGCGGCCGATGCGTCTGCCGCTCATCAAGCCTACGGTGACACCCGCAGAAAGGTTACAGCAGGGTTAGTGTGCGCCAGGACCGACAGCCTCGAGGTATCCGCGCTCGAGCAGCCAGTCGAAGATTTTCCCCGCCTTCGCATAGGAGTACCGCTCCTCGACGTCCTTGTATCCCAGCTCCACCATCTGGTTGTCCTCGATGAGAAACAGGAACTGGACAATGATGTTGCCACCCTCAGGAGCGTCGCGGTTTTTGTCGATGTACAGATTCAGAATATCGAAGTGAGGAATGTGATGAGGACTGACCGAACCCTCGCGCACCGCATTGGCAATCTTTTCCTCCAGCTGTGCAGTGTCGTGGTAGTCCTTGACGATGATGAGGGCCACGTCGGCGTCATACTCGATGTCGCCGCCGCCCGTGCAGTTGAACATGGTGGGCCGGTCTTTGGAGAGCTCCGTGTCGAGGCGACACCCGTCCTTGTCAAAGGAGGACGCGGCTACGATGGGCGACTGCAGCTCGGTGGAAAGCTGGGCAATGAGGCCTGATACCTCATCCACCTGCTTCTGCAGGCTGGTGTACGGGTTGACCGTTGGCACCTTCTGCAGGTAGTCGACAAAAATGGCGCAGCGCTCCGCGTTGTTCGCATCCATGATGCCGTATGCTACGCTGCGAATGTGCTCCATGGTATCCTGGCGGTCCCCTTCGAACAGGTAGAAGTTGTCCATGAAGGAGCTGGCCTCCTTGATCCCCTTATTGAACCTGTTGACCAAATCGGCCCTGTTGCGGATGTCGCCCTTCTGGAGGACCAGTGGATTGATGAGCGTTTCCTGCGAAAGGACACGGGTAAGCAGGACACGCTTCGTCTGCTCATAGGAGTAGTACAGCACGGGGACCCGGTCGTTGCGGGCAACGAGGGTCGCCATGCGCAGCATCAGGTTGGTCTTGCCTCTCCTCGGGGCTCCGCCGATTGCGTAGTAGAACCCCGGCCGCAACCCGGACAGCGCCGCATTGAGGTTGTCATAGGGGGCAATGCTCATGCCGATGATGGAGGGACGCCCGATATCGCGGGTGCGCACCTCCTCCACGTACCTGAGGAGGTCATCCCGGATGGGCTCCTGCCTGCTTTCCGCTGATAGCCGCGCGACCTGCCGGAGCTGGTCAGAGATTTCTGCAGCGAAGTCCTCGACTCTGCGCCCCTGTCGTTCGCTGTCCGTGAAGGATGCAATGCTGTCACCGATGGAACGCAACTTCCGGCGTGCCGCACGTGTCTTGAGACGGTCCAGGAGTTCGACGAGCGTGGCCATCTCCTCACCGTCTGCGTCTGTGAGCTTGGACAGCAGACTTACAACAGAGGGGGTGGCATGGCGTTCCTCCGTCATGTAACCCACGAAGAGCGGAAGGTCGATCTTCTCGCCCTCCCCCTTGTGGTTGGAGCAGTACCACTGGAATGCCTCGAAGACACCCCGCAGCTCCGCGTCTTCGAGCAGCGAAGAACTCATGCCAAGTTTCTGCAGCTTTTCCAGCAGCTGTGGAGCAGCGAGAACACCGGCAACCAGCCTGAACTCGGTCCTGTCTGTCGTCACCGTCTTCCTCCTATCGCGCGAATAGCCTGCCTATATAGTAGCCTCCGGGAAGAAAACTGACAGACCCGTTGATGGTCAGTCGGAGCGACGTGACCAGAGGAATCTCCGTGAGGCTCAGCCGCAGCTGCTCGACCATGAGCGCCTCCTGGCCAAGCTGCTCCGGAACGGTGCTCATGCTGAGCGCCAGATGGAGTGTGCCAGTACTGGTGTCGAGAAGCATCGAGGTCACCGAGGTTTGGGGCGGTACAAGCGAGGAGTCGCCCTCCGCAGGACTTGCGAGGGCAGCGATGATACTTGAAATCATGGCGTTGCGTCCCTTGAGCGGCGGGTCCTTCTCGATGACGGTGAGAACAGGCAGATGCTCCCCGTCGATGTCAGCCAACCGGTAGACAGTGAGAGCGGTCCCGGCCTCGACACGCCCGTCCAGCCGGAAGAGGGGACCTGACGTATCGACATGGCCGAACAGAACATCCACAGGATTTCCCGCCACCAGGAACCGGACACGCGATATCCCCGGCAGCCTTGTAAGGGTCAGCACTATCATATCAAGTGTCCGCTGTTCCTCGCCAGCACCCATGGACAGCGTTTGCACCCGGCTCACGAAGTCGACAGATGCGGTCCTCGCAGAGACGGTCACTCCACGCAGGAGGTCCGTCCCCAGCGGGAGGGGCAGCAGGCTGCTGTGCGCAGGCCCCTGCATCAGCGCTCGCATAGTCTGAAGCGCCAGCTGAGAACGCGTCAGCCCCGGCGGCACCGTGCGCGACTCTACTGCCATGCGCCCGTCCGTCGTTGCGAAGTAGAGGTCGACTGCCTGGCCCCGCTCCAGCATGCTCTCGTTGACGCCGAGTTCCCGCTGCGTCTTGACGAAGGACAGGAACGTGCCAGCCGGTCTCCCCTCGACCGAGAGTTCGATGGACCGCACCCCGGGCAGGCTCAGGAACGAATTGGCAAGCTGCCAGTACAGCGTGTTCTCCTCGGCAAACCCCATCGGACGCTGCAGTGCACCAATCCCCAGCCCCACCCGCAGAATTCCGTTGGCGTCGAGCGTTGCGCGCCGCGCCGTGAGTCCGGGCGGCACGACCGTCGCGAGGTCCTGGCCCGCCGGGGGTACGCGCAGCAGGTCGATGACTCCTGCCACCTCTTCTATAAGGCGTGTCGGCAGCTTGGCATCCGTGGGCGTTCGAATGAGCTCGCCCGTCGCGCTGTCCGTGTAGTAGAGTACAACGGAAACGCTTCTGCCGGCGGCCGTTCGGAAACTGGAACCTACAACGAAGGCAAGTGCCAGCGCAAGAACAAGGACAAGCCAGCCCCCATCCGAAGCGTGCTTTCTCCTGGAAACTGTGCCGTGTCTGCCTCGCATTGTCATGAGTGAATCTCCTGCTGATTGCCGCTCAACTTCATTTCGTCTATACTATAACACACAAAAATGCAGGACTGGGTCGGGGCCCGCCGTGTCTGTCACGGCCGGGACCCCATGACGGGAAAGGGCATGGCCTGTCCGCCCCGGTGGAGCGGAAGGGCCATAATGCATGCAGTGGCAGGGGAGCGACACGTGGAAGAACAATCGTTGGATTCGTGGCAGCAACTTCTCAACATTTTCAGCAAACAGCTCGCGCGTCCAACGTTCGAGATGTGGTTCAAGAACGCTACCACAATCCAGGAGGATGACAGCTCGTTGACGATCGGCGTCCCCAGCGAGTTTGCCCGGGACTGGATCGTCAGCAGATACTATGATGTCATCAAGGAAACCATCGACACCATCAAAGGGTGCCCGACCACCATCACCGTGGAGGTTCTCGAACCGCCGGCGGAAGCCGCCCCTGAACCCGGGCAGGCCCAGCACAACAACACCATTGTCCTCAACAGGCGGTACACCTTTGACAATTTCGTGGTCGGCGCGGGCAACCGCCTTGCGTTTGCCGCCTGCAACGCAGTCGCGGGCAATCCGGGCAACGTCTACAACCCTCTGTACATCTACGGCGGGGTAGGACTTGGAAAAACCCACCTGCTGCAGGGCATCGCCCACTCGGTGCTGGCCCAGGCCCCGGACAAGAAGATTGTGTATACGACGGGCGAGAAGTTCACCAACGAGGTCGTCAGCTCGATTCAGAACGCGCACAACAACAATGCCGTTATCGAGAACTTCCACAAGGAAACCCGCGGGGCGGATATTCTGCTCATCGACGATATCCAGTTCCTGGCGGGCAAGGAGCGCACGCAGGAGGAGTTCTTCCACATCTTCAACGCCCTGTATGACGCGCACAAGCAGATCGTCATCACCTCCGATGTGCTGCCCAAGGAAATCGCCACGCTCGAGGAGCGCCTGACCTCGCGGTTTGAGTGGGGCCTCATCGCAGACATCAGCCGGCCCGACTATGAGACCAAGGTGGCTATCCTGAAGAAGAAGGCCGAGCTGGACAAGATCGACGTTCCCCAGGAGGTCCTGGAGTACATCGCCGCCAACATCGGGAGCAACATCCGGGAACTCGAGGGCGCTCTCATGCGCGTCCTCGCGACGGCGTCCCTCACCAACGAGGAAGTAACCCTTCCGTTCACCGAGGAGACACTCAAGGACATCATCCCTGTTGTCAACCGTCCCATTACCATCGACGCCATCATGCAGTCCGTTGCGTCGTACTTTCATATTTCGGTCGCCGACCTGCAGGCAAAGCGCCGCAGCCAGGACGTCGCCATGCCCCGGCAGATTGCCATGTACCTGAGCAGAGACCTGACAGAGGCGTCACTCCCCTACATCGGCGAGAAGTTTGGCGGCCGGGACCACACGACGGTCATCTACGCCTGTCAGAAGATTCAGCAGGACATGAAGAACGACGACGCGCTGCGTGCACTGCTGGACAGCTTGGTAAAGGAGTTGAAGAAAGGTGCATAACGTGGGGACAACGTTCCGGGAACGTTTCATTGTGGACAGTGTGGACAACATGGCGACGTTATCCACAGGTTCGCTCACCGCGCCCTCCCGCACACAGCCTTCTCAACCAGGACATTCCCACACTACCAAGTCCCTTATAGTGATGATCATGAAGCAAAGAGTTCTTTCATATTAAAGGAGGAAGCATGAAACTCACCGCAAAGGCCGAAGGTCTCAGCAGGAAGCTTACACAGCACGCCAAGATCATCCAGCAGAAGAGCTCCACCTTCACCTCAGATGCAATCCTCCTCTCTGGAGAAGGTTCTACTCTTCAGATGACGAGTACGGACCTGACGACATACCTGCTGAATGCCGAACCGGCAGAGGTTGCAGAACCCGGCAAGGCGCTGGTACCGTTCAAGTTCTTCAAGGATATCATTTCGGCGCTGTCCGGGGAGCTGACCATCGAGGGGGACGAGCGGAAGATTCAGATTTCGTCCGGCAAGGCCCACTATGACATTGCCTGTTATCAGATGGATACGTTTCCTTCCACTCCTGAAATCAAAGAAGGCCGCGAGTACCAGTTCAGTCTTGCCGAGTATTCAAGCGCAATAGAACGCGTGCTTCCGGCGGTGGAGCACAACGAGAAAAGACGGCTGGAGTTTCAGGGAATCCTCCTGGAGCAGACGAAGGAGTACTTCCGCTTTGTGGCCACGGACTCGCGTCGCCTTGCCTACGTCCAGTTCGACTTCAAACTGGAGCCTCTGCGTGCGATTGTTCCCAGCAAGGTCTTTGAATCATTCAAGCCGACGGGGGACGTCCGCATTGTCGTGACCGAGGACGAGTGTCTGTTTGCCTCCGGCGATACACAGATTATCTCGCTCCTCATTGGTGCTGAGTTTCCGGCGTACAACGATATCATTCCACGCGAGTGGGAGTACACAGTCGCCGTCAGGAAGTCGGATCTGCTTGACTCCCTGCGGCGTGTGGGCGCCGTTGTGTTTGGTGGAACCGACGTGGTCACACTGTCGTTCAAGGAAGGCCGGCTAACCGTTCAGGGGACGGCACAGGACCAGGGTAGCGCCCGGGATGAGCTCGAATATCAGGGGGAGGCGGGTGGCCTGTCGGTCTCCTTCTTCGGGACAAAGCTGCTGGACGGCATCTCGGCGGTAGGTACTGAAAACGCGGAACTGCGCCTGAACAGCGCCGTTCACCCGGTTGTTGTCAAGGACCAGGGTAAGGACGATTTTCTGTACCTGTTGATGCCCCACAAGCAGATGGAGTAACCCCGCAGCGCACAGTCAATGCTTCTGGAATCACTCTGGGTGCAGGGATTCAGGGTACTGGCGGAGCAGCGCCTTGATGTTGCCGCGCCCCTTGTTGCTGTCGAGGGTGGCAATGGTGCCGGCAAGAGTACGCTGCTGGACGCGGTGTACTTTCTGGCATCTGGAAAATCCTGCCTGGGATTCGGCAACAGCGACCTGATACGGGAGGGTGAGAACTACTTTGTCGTGGGCGGGGCGTACCGGTCGGCCGACCCGGTCGCCGGGACGCCGCTGCGTCACACTGTACAAGCCATGTTCACGCGCGAGGGACACAAGGAAGTCCGCATCGATGGCAGCGTGTACCACGCCTTTGTCCACCTGATCGGGGGACTGCGCGTGGTGCAGTTCAACTTCAACTCGCTGTTTCTTGTCAAAGGAATGCCATCGGTGCGCCGTCAGTTTCTCAACAGTCTCATCGCATCGTGCGACCATGGATACCTCGAGACTCTTTCGTCCTATGCAGCCGTGGTAACGCACAAGAACGCGCTGCTGCGCCAGTCCGGGGCAGGGCCTGTCGACGGCTCTCTGCTCGACGTGTTTGACGAGCAGATAGCTTCCCTCTCGGCGGTCGTCTATGCGAAGCGGCGCGCCGTACTGGGGGTCATGAACCGGGAGATGACAAGGCTTGTTTCCGAGGGGCTGTTTGCACCGCTTGCGGACGTGTCGATCGCCTACAATCCCGAGGCGCTTTCTGCCAGGTCGATCCGCGCACTGCGCGAGCGCGAGCTGGCGCGCAGGGTCTGTCTTGCCGGATGTCACCTGGATGACTTCACCCTGCTCAGGGGCAAACGCCAGCTGCGTGAAGTGACATCGCTGGGTGAAGCAAAACTCATTGCCCTGCTCCTGACCTTCGCTGGAGCCGAGTACATGCACAGCGCGACTGGCGAGTACCCGGTCCTCCTGCTGGATGACCTCGAGGGTGACATCGACAGTGTGAACCTTGACCGGCTGATGCACCTGCTTCCGCGCTTCGAGCAGGTGTTCGTGACATCGTTTGACTTTGCGCGTCTGTCTGGCAGCCCGCCAAACGCCGCGTTTGTTCGGCTGTGAAACAACGTCCGCGCAGTGGCATGGAACCGATCGGCGCAGTGCTGGACGAAATGCGCCGCAGCGGCAGACTGGACAAGGGAATCAAAGTACAATCCCTGAGCGACGTCTGGCCAGCCGTGCAGTCATTGTGGGACGAGACGACGATCGGCGCGTACGTGGCTCGCAACTCTCGCCCCAGCGAATTCCGCAATGGCACACTGACGATTGTCTGCGCCAACGCTTCCATCATGCAGGTTCTTGCCGAACAGAAGCCGCTCATCCTGGAGAAACTGAACAGGCAGATGGGAATGCCGATTGTGACTGACCTGGCGTTCGGGCTGGAGAACGTGCATGAAGTCCGGGTACAGACGCGGCAGCCTCCCGCTGCTCCCGCGGGACCAGCCGACGACTCGCTGGCCCGAACAGTCGTGCTGACCGCGGAGCAGAAGGCCAGAGCCGCGAAAATGGCCGAGGGAATCGAGAGTCCCTCTCTCAGAAGTTCGTTTGAGCGAGCGTATGAGGCATGGCTGCGCTGGAACGTCTGGCGGAACAAACAGCGGGCGTCTTCCCGCACACACCGGACCCCTCCTCGAAGATACTGACACTATCCACAGCTCCTGTGGATAAGTTCGCCTGCCCTGAACGCATTGTCCACAGTGGCACAGATGAATGCAGCTGAGCTCAGGCAGCATGTGGATTGATGTGAGTCGTGAGCGGTGCATGAGAAGCGAAGTTCGGCGCGCCGGCCGCGCGATGTGCACAGGTCTTCACAGAACGCTGTGGATAACATCGGAGGCGATATGTGACGACCAGACGGTTGACAGGGTGCGCCAGGAACGAATACTACAGACATGAGAACAAAAGTTGCACTGATTGCGCATGACCG
>DAONFE010000023.1:7899-16119 GCA_035403525.1 Candidatus Cryosericum sp. | reverse complement strand
GTCCAGAGGGCGCAGTTTGACACCAACGCAGAGATCGTGACGCTTGCCACGGGGCGCCAGGTGGGCAGACTCGCCGAGGGTGCTGCGGCAGATTTCCTTCTGATTGACTATGCCAGTCCTACACCGTTCACCACCGACAATGCGTTTGGCCATGCCTTCTTTGGCATGTCTTCTGACTTGGTGGACACCGTCGTTGTGGACGGCAGGGTGATGGTGCAGGGGCATCACGTTCTAGGGGTCGACCGAAGCACTCTCGAACGCGAGTCCCGTAAGGTTGCTGCCTCAGTTTGGGACGCGTTTGCGCGACTATCCTAGGGAAAACTGACGTATGACCGATATCTACTTGACACGGGGGCTAGCGAAAAATGCCTGAAGCATAGTCCTCATATTGCATTTCCTCTATTCGATGGTACTATGTCTGTGTCAGAAAATGGAGGATTGCACATGCAGGATTCCCAGTACACCGCAAAGGATATCAAAGTGCTTGAAGGTCTGGAACATGTACGTACCAGACCTTCAATGTATATAGGGTCTACAGATTCCCGTGGGCTGCACCATCTGGTGCAGGAGGTCGTGGACAACGCCATCGACGAAGCGATGGCGGGCTTCTGCACTCGTATCGAGGTTGGCCTCAGTGCTGACCACAAGACAGTCGATGTCCGCGACAATGGCCGCGGAATACCGACCGACATCCATCCCGTGCTTGGCATTTCGGGCGTGGAAGTGGCGCTGACCAGGTTGAATGCAGGTGGCAAGTTCGACAAGAAAAGCTATCACGTGTCGGGCGGCCTGCATGGAGTCGGGGTCTCTGTAGTAAACGCCCTTTCGACCCGCCTGTACGTCGAGGTGACGCAGTGGGGAAAAATCTATCAGCAGGAGTTCAGCAGGGGAAAGCCCCTGTATCATCTCCGTCTGAAAGAAGAAGGTGTGCCTGCTGACATGTCAGGGACGTTTGTCAGCTTCACGCCGGACGAGGAGGTCTTTGGCGAATACCTCTTCGAACCTGAGCGCATTTCCAAGCGTCTGCGTGAACTTGCGTTCCTCAACTCTGGTCTGCAGATTGAGTTTGTAGATCATGCAACCGAGGAACGGCAGGTCTTCCACTACGACAAGGGACTGGTCGAGTTCATTCGGTATATGAACGAGGGCAGTGAGGTCATTCCACCTGACCCCGTGCACTTTGTGCGCGACTCCGAGCAGTTTTTTCTCGAGGTGGCATTTCAGTACAACACGGGGTACAACGACCAGACGATTTCGTACGTCAACAATATCAACACGGTGGACGGCGGCGTTCATGAAGTCGCGTTCAAGAACGCGTTTACGCGCCTCTTCAATGCAAAGGCGCGGCAGGTCAAGCTCATCAAGCCGGAAGATACGCTGAGCGGCGAAGACATCCGGGAAGGGCTTGTCGTCATTATCAACCTGCGTATTGCCGACCCTCAGTTCGAGGGGCAGACCAAGACGCGCCTTGGGAACGCCGACCTCAAGGCTCCCATCGAGGCAGCGGTCGAGGAGGAAGTTGAGCTATACCTGGACAAGCACATCGACGAGTTCAGGCAGATGGCTGGAAAGGCAGTCACGGCCAAGCAGGCACGAGAAGCAGCAAGAAAGGCACGCGACCTCGTACGCCGCAAGACGGAACTCGATGGGGGACGTCTGCCGGGCAAACTGGCGGACTGCTCGTCGCAGGACCCTGCTGAGTCTGAACTCTACATCGTCGAGGGCGACTCGGCTGGTGGCAGCGCAAAGCAGGGACGCAACCGCCGCACGCAGGCCATCCTGCCCCTGCGCGGGAAGATTCTCAACGTGGAGAAGGTCGGGATTCATCGTGCTCTGGAGAACGAGGAAATCAAGGCGCTTATCACCTCGATCGGCACGGGAGTGATGGATGACCTCCGCATCGAGAAACTCCGGTATCACAAGATTGTCATCATGACAGATGCAGATGTCGACGGGGCGCACATTCGGACACTGCTGCTGACGTTCTTCTATCGCTATATGCGTCCCCTTGTTGTCAACCGGAACATCTACTTCGCACAGCCTCCGCTGTACGCTGTTCTGGATGGAAAGACAACACACTACGCTTTTTCGGATGACCAGCTGCGCAGTGTCCTGGCAGGCATGAAAGGCAAGCCCGAGGTTCAGCGCTACAAGGGACTTGGCGAGATGAACCCTGAACAGTTGTGGTCTACCACGATGGACCCTGAAACGCGGGTGATGGGGCGCGTGACGCTCGAGGAAGCGGAGGAGGCCGAACGAACCTTCGCGCTGCTGATGGGAGAGAAAGTGGAGCCGCGCCGCAGGTTCATTGTGGAGCACGCACGCGAAGTATACAACCTTGATATCTAGGGGAAGCGAGGACAGTAATGCCGGATAACGAACGAGTGTTCAACGTGTATGTCGAGGAGGAGATGAAGAAGTCCTACCTCGAATACTCCATGAGCGTCATCATTGGAAGGGCGCTTCCCGATTTTCGCGATGGGCTGAAACCGGTGCACCGCCGCATCCTGTATGCGATGTATGAGCTCGGTTGTTTCTGGAACAAGCCATACAAGAAGAGCGCTCGCATCGTGGGAGACGTGCTGGGCAAGTATCACCCCCATGGCGAGGCAGCCATCTATGATTCCCTGGTACGTATGGCGCAGGACTTTTCCCTGCGTTATCCACTCGTCGACGGGCACGGTAACTTCGGGTCTATTGATGGTGACTCTGCAGCAGCGATGCGATATACGGAGGTGCGGCTGGCCCAGGTGTCCGACCTCATGCTCGAGGACTTGGACAAGGACATCGTCGAGTTCATGCCGAACTTCGACAACAGTCTCGAGGAGCCGACAATCCTCCCGGCGAAGGTACCCCAGGTGCTCCTCAATGGGTCAAGCGGCATTGCGGTAGGAATGGCAACCAACATTCCACCACACAATCTCAGTGAGTTGACGGAAGCACTGATGTACCTTCTCGACCAGCGCGTTGCGGGTTCTGTTCCAGACCCGGGCAAGGTACGGTCATTTGTGAAAGGGCCCGACTTTCCCGGGGGCGGGCTGGTCGTTGGAACGGGCGGCATTGACGAGTATATCAGCACCGGTCGCGGTACACTCTGCATGCGAGGCAAGTACACGGTCGAGAGAGATGGCACGAAGACCCGGTTTGTCATCACCGAGTTGCCTTTCGAGGTGAACAAGGCGGAGTTCGTGCAGAAAGTCGCCGACCTCATGAAGGACAAGCGCCTGCCCCAGGTGTCTGATTTGCGCGATGAATCCAGCCGCGAAGGAATCCGCGTTGTGCTGGACCTGAAGAAGGACGCAACGGTTGAGAGGGTAGAACTGCTGCTGCGCAAGCACACCCAGTTCCAGCAGTACTTCCGGGTGAGCATGCTTGGCATTCTGAACGGTGTTCCACGGACCCTTCCCCTTGCCGACGTGCTGGGAACCTTCCTAGACTTCCGTGAAGAAACACTGCGCAAGAAGTTCGCGCTCGAACTGCGGAAGCGCGAGGAGCGTCTCAATGTCCTCAACGGTCTTGTCGTAGCGATTCGCAACATCAAGGCAGTCACGGACATTCTTGCGGATTCCTCCTCGATGGAGGAAGCATCCAGCAGGCTTATTCAGGAGTACGGGCTCAACGACCGGCAGGTGGAAGCGATTCTTGAAATGCGCATGCGGTCGCTGGTCTCCCTTGAGGTCGAGAAGCTGGGCAAGGAAGTGGAGGAGAACAAGGCTGAAGTGGAGCGACTGACAGCCCTGCTCGCTGACCAGAACAAGATTCGCAGCTACATCCGGGGAGAACTTGCAGAGGTGTCACGCAAGTACGCCGACACGCGCCGCACGCAGATCGTCAAGGACGATGGCAGCAGTGAGGACGACGATGACCAGCTGATCGAGGACCGGGAAGTCATGGTTGTCATCTCCAGGAACGGGTATGCGAAGACAGTCCCCAGCTCGGCGTTCAAGGTGCAGGGACGTGGCGGGCTCGGGGTTGCGAGCATGAACCTCAAGCGCGACGACTACATCAGCAAGTACTTCACAGTGCGGACACGCCAGCGTATCCTGCTGTTCACCAACAAGGGGCGCGTGTATTCCATTCCCGCATACCGTCTTCCCGAAGAGCGGAGGCAGGGTGGCGGGGAGAATCTGTCTCTCCTCGTCGGGATGAGCGCAGACGAGCTCGTGACGGAGGCGACTGCGCTTCCGCCAGTGCAGGAGGGGGCGGCATTCATGATCGTGACTCGTCACGGGCGTATCAAGAAGATGGACGCCTCTCAGTTTGTGACCATTCGCAGCACTGGCAAGGCATTCATCAGACTCGCGGAGGGCGATGCCGTCGTGTCGGTGCGGCCGGTGAAGGAGAATGACGAGGTCCTGATTGCATCGGACGCAGGCCGGGCGGTACGCATCCGCGCGAGTTCCGTGCGTTCCATGGGGGCGTCAGCGGGTGGCGTGCGAGGTATGCGTCTGTCGCGGGGAGCGAGGTTTGTCGTCGGCATGGAAGTCCTTGAGCCGGGTGTGCCCTTTACGCTCATCACCGAGCACGGCCATGGCAAACGGCTGAACCCGGATGAGGTTCGGCTGGTAGGCAGGGGTTCGGGCGGTGTCATCTGTTACCGCGTGACGGACAAGACAGGGCCGCTGGCAGCGTTTACTACCGGCAGTGCAGACCAGGACGTTGTTGTTTCGACCAGTACTGGGCAGACGATCCGCACTGCTGCCGAGTCTCTGCCTCTCCTTGGCCGGATTTCTTCGGGAGTGAAGGTCATCCGACTGAAGTCCAGGGAGAGCGGGGTTATCGCTGCGGAGGCGATTTCCAAGGAGATTGCGCCATTGGAGGCAGCCGATGAGACTGAGCGCCAAGGAAGCTAGCGCACTGAAGGTCATCCTGCTCGCCGTGCTGAGCATCACCGCTCTCGGTGTTGCCGGGTGGCTTATGTGGGCGCTGCGGAGCGTGCTGGGACTGGCTCTCGCCGCTGCCTTCGCGGCCTTTCTGTTTCTTCCCGTGGCATACTGGTTGAACCGGACAACGCACCTGCCCATGGGCATTGCGTGCGGGATTGTCGTGCTTGCCATCGTAGCTTTGCTGGTAGGCCTCGTGGCCATCACCATACCGGCGCTCGTACGCGAAACACGGTCTCTCGTGAGCTCCCTTCCCGACTATCTCAAGACGCTGCAGGGTTACTTCTCGAATGTGACCAACTGGCTGGACCAGTATCAGCTCGGCACCCTCAAGGACGCAATAACCGCCGTACTGGACTCGGTACAGCAGTCTGTCATCTCGTTCGGACAGAATCTCCTGACAGCATCTTCCAAGAAGCTGCTCGGTCTCAGTTCTCTTGTGCCGTTTTTTGTGCTGATGTATTTCTTCATGCGGGGTTCTCACCAGTACTACAGCTGGTTCCTGTCGCTGCCCTTTGTCCGGCAGCAACGCGAGGGAGCAGAGCAGGCGCTTGCGCAGGTTGCTGCCGGAACACGCAGGTACATCGAGGCGCTGGCGCTTGTCGCATCGATAACGTCTCTTCTAATCGGCGGCCTCAGCGGTGTGTTTCGCATCAACTATGCTCTGACGATTGGGGTTGTCGACTTCTTCGGCGAGTTCGTTCCCTACGTGGGACCTCTGGTTGTGGCGTTGCTGGGCGCCTTCTTCGCAGCAGTGGCCGGTCCCGGGAAACTGGTGGCATGGATTGTCATCTTCGCCTCCGTTGAGTTTGTGACGAGCCAGATTCTGTCGCCCAGACTCATTTCAGAGAAAACTGGACTGAATCCCGGGTTCGTGATTCTTCTCCTTCTGGCTGGCGGGGCCCTGGCGGGCTTTTTTGGAGTCCTCCTGGCCGTGCCGATTGCAGTATTTGTCCGTGAAGTCGTCAAGAGCGTTCAGACACTGCATTCCAGCGCCAGCAATATCACAGAAACGGCGGTTGACTGAGGTGGCAATTCCACTATAGTTGAATGGTTGGTTATCGACCCCCTTAGCATCGGTTTGACGAAAGGAGGGGTGAGTGATGGGAAACTATCGTGATCGGAACAGAGACAGGACTGAGCCGCAGGGCGAGGACGCTCAGCTTGAGAACATGCTGAGACGTTACAAGCAGGATTGTATCCGTGATGGCCTCTTCGGGGAGTTGAAGAAGCGGCGGTACTTCATGGCGCCTAGCGAGAAGCGCAAGCAGAAGTCTATTGCTGCGCGTCGGCGCAAGTAAGCGTTTGTTGTCACGCAGGTTCGGGGCGCCGCCAGGCGCCCCTTTTTGTTTCTCCTATAAACCCTGACAGAGGAATCCTCCATCAATAGGAACCGTGGCGCCAGTGACATAGCTGGAGCGTGAAGACAGCAGAAAGGCAATGAGATTGGCCACCTCTTCGGGCGAACCTGCACGTGCAAGAGGTACGGCCCGAAGAAAGCTGCCGCGCTCCTCTTCGAAATCTTGTCCGAAGAAGTCTTCTGTCATGGGTGTGCGTATGAGCCCGGGGACGATGCAGTTCGAGCGAATTCCACGCGGACCTCCCTCCACCGCCAGCGATTCGGAAAGGCTCTCGAGAGTACGCTTGGCCACGTCATAGCTGGCGGACGGGGGGTGTAGGGGATGCCTGTGCGCATCAATGGAAGAAACAAAGACGAGGCTTGAACCGTGGGGAGCTCGCCTGAAGACGACCTGAGAAAGCTCAAATGCTGCAATGGCGGTTATGGTCAGGGTTTCTCGCAGTTCAGCTTCACGGGCATCGGGGAACGCATCAGAGCGCAGTTCTCCTGCGAGATGGACAAACCCGCCGATAGGGGGTTGCTCGTTCAGGCGCATACAGCAATCCTGCAGGCCCTTCTCCGTCCTCAAGTCGGCGGGAAAGGCGGCTGCAACACTCCCTGCCGGCAGTGAATGGGAGACGTCCTCGAGTTTTTCCGCGCTACCCCCGGCAAGCACAAGCCGAGCACCTTCTTCGGCGAGCAGCGTGACCAGTGCCCGGCCTATGCCACCGGTACTTCCGGTAACGGCCACCAGCGTACCGCCAAGACGCAGATCCATTACTGCTGAAGCGGGATCATGCAGAGGAAGATGAGGTCCTCGGTTCCAGCATTGCTGAAACTATGAATGGCGCCCGGCTCAATGTAGATTGCATGATTGCTGCCGACGTTCCGGGTTTCGCCCTCACAGAAGGCCGTGCACTCTCCCTGCAGTACAAAGACTTCGTGCTCCCATGGGTGGGCATGCCGTGGTGTGGAGCCACCGGGGCGTACGACGAAGTACCGCATGGCAAAGGTGGGGACACCGTCGGAACTGTTGAAAAGCCACCGGATGGTTGTGTCTCGGGCTCCTGCCTCGGTTACCGGTGTTGCGGGTACATCCTGGACTGACTTGATAATCATGCTCACCTCCCGTGTGATGTGTGAACTGCATTATACTATGATTGTTCGAGGAGGCGCAGGGGCCGGGCAGTGCTTGCATTTTGCGGACGGTCAGGTATTATTTGAATGAACCATTCGGCACATTCCAATTGTCAACGTTGAGGTCGACATGTTTAGAGATCAATCACTGGACCAGTTTTTGGCCGAACTGTCGTCGCGCGCTCCAACGCCCGGAGGAGGCAGTGCAGCTGGACTGGCCGCAGCCATGGGCGTCGCACTCGTGGAAATGGTCGCGAACGTGGTGAGCGCTCGCGATGAGTCCGAGAAGGCGCGCCTCGGGGAGTTCATTGCAGCGAGTGAAACCATGCGCAGCGGATTCCTTGAACTGATGGAGCAGGACAGCATCGCATTCGAGGCGTACATGGCCGCCATGAAACTTCCAAAGGAAACTGATGAAGACAAAGCTTTGAGACGGTCCGCCATGCAGACAGCCCTCAAGGGTTCGGCCGTTGTCCCGATGAACCTCGCGGAGAAGGTGTGCGAGTTTGCGGAACTGTCCAATGCCATGTTTTCTTCGGCGCCGAAGGACATCGCATCGGATTTGTACGTCGGTTCAGCGATGCTCGAGGCCGCCTACCAGGGCGCGACTGCAAACGTGTATGTGAACCTTGCGTATATCAAGGACCCGGCGTTTGTGAGCGACGTGCATGCGAGTTTGGATGCGCTGACGCACCGTGTCGGGGTCCTCGCCTCGTTCAAGGAAACTATCGGTCGTCTCCTGGAAATCCCGTAGCCGTGTGCTGGCGAAAGAAGGCAGAGAGTCATGAATTTCACAGAACAGGAGCTGCTCGAGAAAACCTCCCGGGAGCTCTATGAGATTGCTAAAGTCCTGCACGTACG
>DAONFE010000023.1:0-7799 GCA_035403525.1 Candidatus Cryosericum sp. | reverse complement strand
CTCATGGTATTGCTCATCGATGAGCGCCCTGAGGAAGTCACGGACATGAAGCAGTCTATTCACAGCGAGGTCATCAGCTCAACGTTCGACCAGCCTCCGGAGAACCATATCCGCGTGGTCGAGCTGGCCCTCGAACGGGCGAAGAGACTTGTCGAGGTCAAGAAGGACGTCGTCATCCTCATGGACGGCATTACTCGCCTGACACGTGCGTACAACCTTATCAGCTCTTCTTCCGGCAAGACGTTGTCGGGTGGACTTGACCCTACCGCCATCAGGGGTCCCAAGAAAGTCATCGGGGCTGCACGCAACATCGCAGAGGGAGGCAGCCTCACCATCATCGCGACGGCCCTGATTGAAACGGGAAGCAGGCTCGACCAGGTCATCTACGAGGAGTTCAAGGGCACAGGCAACATGGAGCTGGTACTGGACCGCGAGCTGGCCGAACGCAGGATCTTCCCCGCAATCGATGTGCGGAAGTCGGGAACACGACGTGAGGAACTGCTGTACACGCCGGAGGAGTACCGAAAGATCTGGGCGCTTCGGCAGTTTATCGGCAATGAAGATCCCACGGAGAGCCTTGAGAAACTGATTGGCATGCTCCAGAGGACGGCAAACAACCGGGAGTTCCTGGCGAACATCGTTGCGCAGGATGGCGCTGGACGGTAGCCTCGTCTATGGATAGCCTCTCCGGCAGGATTGAGGTGATTGCCGGCTGCATGTTTTCCGGCAAGTCGGAAGAACTTATCCGTCGCCTCAAGAGGGCACAGATTGCCAGGCAGCGGGTCATTGCCCTGAAGTCATCACTGGACAACCGGTATGGTCTTGAAGCGATTACGTCGCACGGCGGCAGCCGCCTTGAATCCGCGCTCGTGTCTACCTCGGCCGACATCCTGACCGTGGTGGAGGAACGACAGGTCGAGGTGGTCGGCGTTGACGAGGTCCAGTTCTTCGACCCTGCCATCATCGATGTATCAGAGTATCTTGCCGGAAAAGGGGTTCGCGTCATTTTGGCGGGTCTTGACCAGGACTTTCGCGGCGAGCCCTTTGGCCCCATGGCTGACCTGCTGTCCCTTGCCGAAGAGGTTACCAAGCTCACCGCAATCTGCATGGTGTGCGGGCGGCCCGCGACGAGGACCCAGCGCATAGTGAATGGTCGCCCGGCCAGATACGACGACCCCGTCGTCATGGTTGGCGCTGCTGAAAGTTATGAAGCACGTTGCCGTGAGCACCACGTGGTTCCCGGGAGGCCTGAGCGGATTCCCGAACGGGGTGCCCTGTTTGGGGGACCTGGAGACAACCAATGAGTCAGGAAACGGATCAGCTGGCAAGGAGACTGCGTGAGATCGACGAGCGGGTTGCTGGACTTCGCTTTGATGTCGACCGCAAAGAGATTCAGAAGCTGACGCTGGAACGACGCACACTGGATTCGCTGCTTGGGCTGCTGACTCGTGAAGAACAACTCACGAAGCAGATTGCCGATAATGATGCGCTGCGGGGTGAGGAAGCAACCGATCCCGAGCTTGCTGCCATTGTGGACGAAGACAATGCCAGGCTGCGGCGTGAGCTGGAGGACATCCATGCGCGGATCGAGGAAGAGCGCATCCCTAAGGACCCGGATGATGACAAGAACATCATCGTCGAAATCCGGGCAGGCGTGGGCGGTGATGAAGCGGCCCTGTTTGCAGCTGACCTGTTCCGGATGTACTCGTATTTTGCCGCTCAGCACAACCTGAAGGTGGAAATCATCTCAAGCCATCCAACCGAGATTGGGGGGTTCAAAGAGATTGTGTTCTCAGTACTTGGGGTTGGCAGCTATCATCTGTTCAAGTTTGAGAGCGGCGTGCATCGGGTTCAGAGAGTCCCCGAGACTGAGGCATCCGGACGTATTCATACGTCGACAGCTACGGTGGCGGTGCTTCCTGAGGCAGAGGACGTGGACATGCACATTGACGAGGCTGACATCAAAGTGGAACTGTTTCATGCATCCGGCCATGGGGGACAGAACGTGCAGAAGGTGGAGACAGCGGTGCGCATGACGCACATCCCAACTGGGATTACTGCCTCCTGCCAGGACGAACGGTCTCAACTCAAGAACAAAGAGAAAGCCCTCAAGGTTCTGCGGTCTCGCGTGTATGAGTACATGAAGGAGAAAGCAGACGCCGAAGTGATAGATGAACGCAGGTCGCAGATTGGCAGTGGCATGCGGAACATGCGCATCCGTACATACAACTTTCCCCAGGGCCGGCTTACAGACCACCGTATCGGGCTTTCGTTCTACAATCTGCCAGTCATCATGGAGGGCAATCTTGACCCCGTGGTCGACGCGCTTCACCGGGCATCCCGGGAAAAGACCCTGCAAACCTCTATCGTTCAGGACCAGGAAGACGATTGACTCTGACTTTCAGGACGGCGCTCACGCAGGCGGCACTGAAAGCTGGACTTTCGGCCGAAGGGACACGTGAGCTGGAATACGTGCTTCGGACCCTGGAAGGGTGGAGCTCGGCAGAGCTGCTGCTGCGCTGCGACGATGCTGCCAGCACCGAGGTTGTGCAGCGTCTGGTGAAGTGTGCGCTGCAGCTGGCCCGAGGCGTTCCTGCGGAGTATCTGATTGGGCGCGCCGAGTTTGACGGTGTATCTGTGATCGTCGGCAAGGGCGTTCTGGTACCGCGACCGGAAACGGAATGGCTTGTCGACCATGCCGTCGACGTTCTCACCACACGTCAAGGCCTATCATCACCTCTCGTGCTCGACCTTTGCTCGGGGTCCGGTGCGATTGCGCTTGCCTTGGCGGAACGCTTGCCCGGCGCGTCGGTCGTTGGTCTGGAGATAAACCCGGCGGCTGTCTCCTGCGCGCGGGAATCGGCCGCTCGCCTTGGACTCGCAAACCGCGTGGCATTCATCCAGGGCAATGTCCTTGGATCGTGGAGTGCTGCGCTGCAAGGGTGGAACAGAAAGGCCGATGCCATCGTCAGTAATCCGCCGTATGTGCGAGCGGAGCGTCTTGCAGCAGCACATGCCGCTTCTCCATTTGAACCTGAGAGTGCGCTGTATGGGGGGTGGAATGGGCTGACCTTCTACCGCAGGATTGCAGCAGGAGCCCCAGCTTGGCTGGCGCCGGGCGGTCTGCTCGAACTGGAGATTGACGATGGTCTGGAACAGGCTATCCTGAACCTGCTATGCAGGGCAGGTCTGCATGATTGTCGGTGGTCGCGGGACCTGGCTGGTCTTCCCCGCTACGTGGAGGCGTACCAACCAGAATGAACACCGTCACCTACATCGCGCGCGACCTCGCCATCGTCGTGACAGCATACCTGGTCGGGTCGCTTCCATGCAGCTACATTGTTGGCAGAATCGCGGGCGGCGTGGACATACGTACCGTTGGCAGTGGCAACATGGGCGCCACCAACGTACTGCGAACGGTTGGACCTGTTCCCGCTCTCTTTGCGTTTCTCGGGGATTCCCTCAAGGCTGTCGCGTTGCTGCTAGTCCTGATCCATTGCTTCCCAACGGTGTCTCGCGAGGCCGTGCTGATGGCCTCTGTCGCTGTTATCCTTGGCCATGATTTCTCGGTCTTCGCTGGGTTCAGGGGTGGCAAAGGGGTTGCTGCCACCTTCGGCGTGGTGCTTGTCCTCAGCTGGCCCGTCGGCCTTGTGGAGCTCGGGGTGTGGTGCATCGTCATGGCGTTGCGGCAGACAGTTTCGCTTGCATCGATCGTATCCCTCGCCACGCTGCCTCTTGTGGCTCTTCTGCTTCGCGAGCCACCGAAGCTCGCGCTTATCTACGCGCTCCTTGCGATGCTGGGTATTGTGCGCCATAGTGCCAACATTCGCAGGCTGATGGCGGGAACAGAGGCACGGCTCGACATGTCTTCGTTCCGGAGGCGGTAGATGAACGCGCACGACAGGGTGTATCTGGAGGACTGCTCGGAACAGGATGTAAAAGATTTGCAGCAGCGCATTCTCGCGGGGGCAGTCGTCGTATTTCCGACTGATACCGTGTACGGCATAGGGTGCAGTGCCCTGCAGCCCGAGTCGGTGGCTCGTGTGTTTGCTGCCAAGCATCGTGACAGCTCCAAACCACTGCCAGTGTTTATCGGAGGCCTGGACCAGGTAGCTGACCGTATTGACGTTGCCGAACTTCCTGTCGCGTCCAGACTGGCCGAAGCCTTCTGGCCCGGACCGTTGACCATTGTTGTCGATGTCGCCCGCAGCGGTCTGCATGTGCAGCCTCCTCCATTCCCCGAAGCGACCAGTGTCGGGTTCAGAGTTCCGCGGCATGATGGTCTGCTGCGACTGTTGCAGGGAGGCCTTGTACTCGCGCAGACGAGTTTCAACGAAAGCGGCGAGGCCGTCGTTGAAAGCCTTGAGGCGCCTGGTGCGGCGGGCCTGCTTGCCTGCGCCGATGTCGTCCTTGACAGCAGACAACAGCCTGTGGGAAGGCCGTCAACGCTTGTGCGGCTTTCACCAGAGGGCTGGTCCGTCCTGCGCGAAGGCGATGTGTCTGCACAGGACGTGTCGAGGGCCCTGTCTGGTCCCTGCCCATGAAATACGACATAGCCATTGATGGGCCGTCCGGCTCCGGCAAGACGTCGATTGGCCGGGCGGTTGCCGCGCAGCTGGGCCTGCCATTTGTGGATTCCGGACTCCTCTACAGGGCAATGACCGCTGTTTATGTCGAGGCTTTTCCTTCGGACATGACGTGTGACACGGCGCGTCTGGTGGCGCTGCTCGAGGGGGACATGCGGTATGATGTCGCGACCGGGACCGTGTCGTATCGCGGCGGTGCGATCAGCATGGGGTTGCATGATCCAACCGTGGAACAGCTCGTGTCTCCCGTCAGCGCGGTTCCCGAGGTTCGCAGGGCGGTCAACCGGGAGCTCGTGCGCATAGCCGGGGAGCAGGACGTTGTCATGGCCGGTCGGGACATAGGGACGACAGTTCTTCCTCACGCCTTCCTGAAGGTCTTCATCACGGCCGACCGCGCTGTCCGTGCGAGACGTCGAGTCGCACAACTTGCTGCGGACGGTGTTACCGCCTCTCTCGAGGACGTTTTGGCCAACATCGAGCTGCGCGACACAATTGACTCGTCGCGTCAGGACTCACCGTTGCGCTGCACCGAGGAGTACCTTGTGGTCGACAATTCTGTGGACGGTTCCTGGGCAGTGGTCGATACGATCCTTGCCGAATATCGCCGGAGGCGGTCGCATGCTGTATGAAGCAGCAGTTCCTGTTGGGCGCGTTGGCTTCCGGCTGCTGTTCCGGCTTCGAGTGGTCGGCGTGGAAAACGTTCCACGCCATGGGGCAGCTCTGATCTGCTCCAATCACTGCAGTTATCTGGACCCGATGATCGCTGCGGTCGCGTTGCCCCGCAAGGTGTACTATGCATCGCGGAAGGAGATTTCCCGACAGCCGCTGCTAGGTCCGGTCATTCGACACCTTGGAGCAATCACGCTGGACCGGGAGGCTCTGGCTGACAAGAGCGCTCTCCAGACGATGCTCGTGATTCTGGACCAGGGGAACCTGTGCCTGATCTATCCTGAAGGAACCCGTTCACCTGATGGGAAACTGCAGCCTGCACGCAACGGAGCAGCGTTCCTGGCCGTCAAGTCCGGTGTCCCGGTCGTGCCAATGGCGGTCATCGGGTCATACGAATGCTGGCCACGCCAGCGGAGATTCGCCCGGATCGGTCCCATTACCGTCCGTATCGGTGAACCAGTCATCTACAGCCTTCCCCACGAACGCCAGAGTCGCAAAGAGGACCTGACGACCATCAGCAGTGACATCATGAGCCGGATCCAGGTACTGCAGGAGCAGGGGTACGCCTGAAATGCGTGTGCTGCTGGCTCGTGAACGAGGGTTCTGCACAGGCATCAGGAGAGCAGTTTCCAGCGCGGAACTTGCTCTAAACAGTGGCGCACGCGTTGCAGCCACCGACACCCTGCTGCACAACGCGCGGGAGATGGAACGCCTTCGGCAGCTTGGGCTCCAGCCCATGGAAGAACCTGGTGTTCAGGGCGCGGCTCCCACGACCATTCTGCTTCCAGCGCATGGATCGCTTGAGGCCGAACGGAGAGCGCTGGTGTCTGAGGGGGCTGTGCTGGTTGACCTTACGTGCCCGATTGTCAACCGTGCTCGTGATGCTGCCAGTCGGTCGGCCGCCGCAGGAATGGATGTCGTTGTCGTTGGGGACAGGAATCACCGTGAAACGCGGTATCTGATGGAGGCAGCCGGGGACAGACTCCTTGCGGTTGTCTCTTCCGCTGCGGACCTAGATGGATTGCGCATGACGGGAGCAACGGTTGCACTCGTCTACCAGACCACGCAGTCGCGCCAGGTACGCCAGGACGTGTTGACATGGTTTCGGACGCGGGGAATCCCGGTAGCTGATGAGATGACACTGTGCCCCGAAGTGCTGCGAAGGCAGGACGAGACGGCTTTGCTCGCGGCGCGGTGCAGCGACGTTCTGGTGCTGGGAGACCGGACAAGTGCCAATACGGGGAGGCTCGTGACGGTTGCCCAGGATGCTGGCGCGCGCGTTCACCTTGTCGAGGATGCGAGCGACGTTCTGGGCTCGTGGTTCGACTGTTCTGCTACCGTCGGGATCGTGAGCGGCACGTCCTGCCCCGAGTCAGTCATCGGCGAGGTTCTGTCTGTACTGCGCCGGATGTGTCCCGATGTTTCCCTCGAGGAGGACAAATGAAGCGGGTCTGCGTCGTTGGCGCCGGCGCGTGGGGAACCGCCGTGGCTAATCTGGCAGCCAGCAAAGCCAGCGTGCGGATGTGGGTACACAGCCCAGACACGCTCAGGGCCATGAGAGATGCGCGCGAAAACGTTCTGTACCTTCCGGGTGTTCCTCTCGAGGGCGGCATCGAACTGACTGATGACCTGGTTGACGCATGGTCGTGGTCGGACGCCGTCATCCTCGCCGTGCCAACCCAGAAGTTGCGCTCAGTCTTCCGGCGGGTGGTTCCCGACCTTCGTCGGTGGCAGGTTCCTGTTCTCAACCTGAGCAAGGGACTTGAACTCGAAACACACCTCCGTATCTCGCAGCTCCTCTGTGAAGACTTGGGCGTCACAGACTATGCGCATTACGCCGCATTGTCCGGCCCTAACTTCGCTCCGGAGATTGCGCGTGGCATGCCTGCTGCCACAGTAGTGGCCAGCAGGGAACCCGGTACACGGCGTCGATTCCAGGAGCTGTTGTCTGGCAGTTCGCTCCGCGTGTATACAAGTACAGACCTGGTCGGCGTCGAACTTGGCGGCGCGCTGAAGAACGTATATGCGCTTGCCGCCGGCGTTTCAGATGGCCTGGGATTCGGAGACAGTTCCAAGGCGTCGCTCATCGTCCGCAGTCTGCATGAGCTCAGCAAGGTTACGACTGCGTTTGGAGCAGACCGTCTGACCGTGAACGGCCTTGCAGGGGCGGGGGACCTCATCGCAACCAGTTTCAGCAGGCTCAGTCGCAACCGGATGGCCGGGGAGGCCATTGGCAGAGGCGCGTCCGCGCAGGACCTGCAGGGCAGGCAACGCACAGTCATTGAGGGCCTGCCGACGCTGGAAGCCCTTGCAAAAATGGCTGAACTGAGTAACATTGACTTGCCTATCGTTCGCCAGTTGCACGAGATCGTCTCTGGAAGCGTCACGCCTCTGGTAGGTCTTGAGCGGCTGATGAGCAGGGAGATGAAAAGCGAGTTTCTGTAGGACGAGTTCGGCTGTAGCAGCTGAAAAGCTGGTCAAGACTATATGTCGGGGCGTGGCGTAGTTTGGCTAGCGCACCAGCATGGGGTGCTGGGGGTCACA
>DAONFE010000022.1:5348-16476 GCA_035403525.1 Candidatus Cryosericum sp. | reverse complement strand
GTCTCAAGGTCATCCTCTACGGCACCGACGGCGGTGGCCACGTCTGGCCCGGCGGTGCTGCCCGGCCCCGCAACGCACCGGCACGCACCGCGCCTGGCATCGACGCCTGCGCCCTCGTCTGGGAGTTCTTCAAGCAAACCCAAGCAACAGTGGAGTCACCATGACATGTCCGGCGTGGGTTTCTTCGCCGCGTTGAAAGACACCGGGCTGGCTTCTTCGGGGCACGTGGTTACCTAAGGTCGTAGCCCTTCTTTTGGATATAGTCATCATAGGTGAGGGCGCCCAGCTGAAACCCGCGGTCAACCATCTGCTCCCACACGATGACTGCCTGATCACGTGTAAGGATCTGTCGCCCAACTGCTTCGTAGATGATGATGCCTGTTGTGGCCAATCGGAGATGATACTCCCGCACACGGGACATGACGTCGCGCAGGTTGTTGCTGGCTATCACACCCTCGTTCGCCCTGGCAAGCACTAGGCACGCTGCCTCCCCATTCCCGAGAGCCTTGATACCAGGCGAAGAAGGATTGGTCAGCTGCCGAAAGAGTTCATGCGCCTCGGATTCCACGTCGATGTCCTGTAGTGTCGCCTTTCCCGAGTTCAAGAAGCCGTCAATGGCATCCCTCAGGTCTGGACGCCATGGTGGTGACAGCTCTCTGCGAACAACAGCAGGGACACGAATCCTATTGGTGTACAGCTCGACTAGAATGTCCTCTTCGTGCGTGGTGAGAAACGAGGATAGGCAGTCCGTGTCGAAAAAGACAGGCTCAGTCAACATCGTCGGCTTCCTGGGGTGCGCCAGACCGAAACACGTCATGCAGGAGTTCCTGATACCGGCCCTCCGAGATCAGATCTTTCTTGTGCAGCCTGTCGAGCTGTACGAAGTAGTATCCGCGCGCTTCACGCTGGCATTCATCAGGCAGCGCCTCATAGAGCGAGGTGTCGTAGCCCAGGGCGCGCGCTCCCGTGATCACGTGGGCACGCATTTGAGCAGCCTGCTCGGGGCTCACTTTCCCGTCACGGGTCAAACGGAAGAGCATTGCGAGCCGGCTGACCCTGAACAATTGTTCAAGCGCCACAACATCCGCCACCGTGTCGACATGACCGGTCGGAAGTCGGGCTATGGCCGCTGAAAGTGCATCCGGAGGCATCAGGAAGTAGGAAGCAAACTGATCGGCGCGCCTCTCGACCGGGCTTCCAGTGCCAATCGCGGCTGGGCAGACTGTCTGAGCTGAAGAATCATCGTAATACATGTGATAGAACTCATGGGCAAGTGAGAAGTTCTGCCTGCCCAGTGACATTGTCGAGTTGACGGCAATTACGACTCCCCCGCTCCCCTTGATGCACATGCCGCTGATTGCAGACCCCAGAGGATATCGCACAAGGGTCAACTTCTCACGCTCCAGATGCTGCATCAAGAATGGATCAACCGGTGCCATCGTATCGAGCCCCATCCGCTCGCGTAATGCCAGCGCTTGTTCGCGCAACTCCTGCAGTTCTTTCCCTCTAGGGTCGCTCATCGATGTCGTTTATCCTTGCAATTCGCGCCATGAAGTCACTGTCGAGCGCGATCCTGTTGATAGTACTGATGGCCTGCAGATCATTCTGAGATATGCTGTTTGCCCGCAGCGCAAGCCGGAGAACGGGCACGTCCAAGGTACCTGAGCTGAACACATCCACATCCACACCGAGAAGGGCAGCCAGCTGGTCCAGTTGCTCGACGCCCAAACTCCGCTCACCGGTTTCGAACTTAGAAATCAGGCTCTGATCAACTCCCAGAAACGCAGCAAGGTTTTGTTGTGTCAGGCCACTCTTCTCGCGCAACGCGCGCAGGGTCGCTCCTGCCTTTGTGACGTCAGTCTGCATGTTGTACCCCCTTTGTACTGCAATTTGAATCTAGAGCATTTGTCATAAAAGTAAACAGTGTTATCCACAGAGATTATGACATACGCCTCACAGTACGCACCGGTTGACCGTTCTTCTCCATCCTTCCTCTTGTCCCCCCGCCCACGGGGGTATACTGTTATCTATTAGTTTGCCGGCTATGTATCTGCCGGGACGAAATGAGGTGGAAATGGAGGAACCGCAAGAGGGCAGGGAGGAGTACAGCGAAGAGGAAGTGCAGCTGTTGTTCCGCGCTGTGGGCAAGATGCACAAGGCGTGCCTGCGGAAGGAAATGGACCGCAGGGGGCTCGCCGAAGTAGGGCAGCCATTCATCCTGTTCATGCTGCGCGACCAGGGGACTGGTGCGGACTGGGACCAGAAGCAGTTTGCCGAGGCGCTGGGAGTCAGCCCCGCGACGGTGGCCATCTCCGTCAAGCGCATGGAACGGGCAGAGCTCGTCACGCGCGTGCCTGACCCGGAGGACCTGCGCCGCAACCGGATTGCTATCACCGAAAAGGGACTTAGACTGGTTGACGACTGCATCCGCGCCTTCCGTCACGTCGACTCGGGAATGTTCCGCGGCTTTTCGCACGAGGAGCGCGAGGAGCTGGCGGGTTACTACCACCGCATGGTCCGGAATCTGGAAGAGCTGGGCGCGCAACCGCCGAAGTTCATGAAGCAGGAGGAAGTGCATTGATCAAAAAGTTATGGCAGTACCTGGGCCAGTACCGACGGCTGGTCATCGCCTCGCCGTTCCTGGTGGCTATCGATGTGACCTGTGAGTTGTCCATGCCCCTGCTGATGGGCAGAATCGTCGACACCGCAATCCCCAAGATGGACCTGAACCTCATCCTGCAGATTGGCTTCCTGATGATCGGGCTGGCACTGGTGGCCATGTTCTTCGGCTCGATGAACCACAGGGTCGCAGCCGTGGCCAGCCAGGGATTCGGCGCCAATCTGCGCCAGGCACTGTTTGACAAGATCCAGACGTTCTCGTTTGGCAACATTGACACATTCAGCACTGCGTCGCTTGTGACACGCCTGACCAACGATGTGACTCAGCTTCAGAACACGCTGCTCATGAGCATGCGCCTGCTGACACGCGCTCCGCTCATGCTCATCTGTGCACTCATCTTTGCCATCGTCATCAATGCCAGACTGTCCATCATTCTGTTCATCGCCATTCCGCTGCTGGTCGCCGGCATCGCGCTGGTCGTGACTCGAGCCCAGCGCCTGTTCCGTGAGGTTCAGGTGCGCATTGACGCGGTCAACGGCACCATCGAGGAGAACCTCATCGGCATTCGCGTGGTCAAGGCGTTCGTCCGCGAAAACCATGAAAAGCGCAAGTTCAAGAAGTCCAACGATGACCTGACGGGCACGGCGGTCCGGGCGGGCCACCTGGTTGTGACCATCATGCCCATCATGACCTTCGTGCTCAACGCCACGACGGTCGCCGCCATCTGGTTTGGCGGCCGCATGGTGGGCCAGCACACCATGGGCACGGGGGAACTGGTCGGGTTCATCAGCTACATCATGCAGATTCTCATGAGCGTCCTCAACATCTCGATGATTCTGATGATGTCCACACGGGCGCAGGCCAGCGCAGAACGCATCATCGAGGTGCTGGACACGGTGCCGGACATTGCAGACGCCACTCCTGCCCTTTCCGCGGGAGAGGCGTCCGCGGACAGCGGGCCCCTCGTTCACGAAGGCAGCGTTGAGTTCCAGCACGTCGACTTCAAGTACACGGCATCCGGCAAGGGCGAGAACGTGCTGTCCGATATCAGCCTGTCCATCCGGCCGGGTGAGTTCGTTGCCATCGTGGGAGGCACCGGCGCAGGGAAGTCGACGCTGGTCAACCTGATTCCCCGGCTGTACGACGTCACAGCCGGGCAGGTGCTGGTGAGCGGCGTAGACGTGCGCGACTACAAGCTTGCCACCCTGCGCAGCGGCATCGGCGTCGTCCTCCAGAACAACGTGCTGTTCTCGGGTACCATCCGGGACAACCTGCGCTGGGGCAACCCCAGCGCGACGGACGAGGAGATAGAGGAGGCTGCCCGCAACGCGCAGGCACATGACTTCATCATGGCGTTTCCCGACGGCTATGACACCGACCTCGGCCAGGGTGGCGTGAATGTCTCGGGTGGACAGAAGCAGAGGCTGTGCATCGCGCGCGCCCTGCTCAAGAAGCCTCGCATCCTCATCATGGACGACAGCACGAGCGCTGTCGACACGGCGACCGAAGCGCAGATACGCGCCTCCTTCCGCAGCAACCTGAAGGACACGACCATCATCATTATCGCCCAGCGTATCAGTTCCGTGCAGGAGACCGACAAGATTATCGTCCTGGACGACGGACGCGTCATGGGCATTGGCACCCACGAGGAGCTGCTGGCGGCAAATCCGGTCTACCAGGCAATCTACGCCTCGCAGATGGAGGGGGTGGTCGTCAATGGCTAACGAACGCCAGGTCATTCCCTCGCGCGGCGGACCCCGTGTAGGATTCCAGAGGCCCAAGAATCTGGGTGCGACGACGCGCCGCCTGCTTGCATATCTGGGGCGCAGCCGCTACGCGCTCATTGCCGTGGCCGTCATGCTGCTTCTCAGCACCGGCGCCGGACTCGCAGGCTCCTACTTCCTGAAACCCCTGGTCAACAACTATATCATGCCCGGCGACTTCGCGGGCCTGGGCCGCATGCTGCTCCTGCTGGCCGGCATCTACCTGACCGGCGTCATTGCTGCATACTTCCAGGGACGCATCATGGTGGGCATCGCTCAGCGCACCGCCAATGTCATGCGCAAAGACCTGTTCGACAAGATGCAGGACATGCCGCTGCGCTTCTTTGACACACACACGCACGGCGAACTAATGAGCCGCTTCACCAACGACCTGGACAACGTCGAGATGGCTCTCGAGCAGAGTGTCGTGCAGCTCGTCTCGAGCGTCCTGGTCTTCGTCGGGACGCTGGTCATGATGGCCATTCTGAGCCCCATCCTGTTCCTCGTGACTGCCGCTCTCCTGACATTCATGATCATCCTGAGCGTCAACCTGTCCAAGAAGAGCACGGTCTTCTTCCGGTCCCAGCAGAAGGCGCTGGGCGAGGTCAACGGGTACATCGAAGAGATGGTCGGCGGTCTCAAAGTGGTCAAGGTCTTCGGGCACGAGCAGGTTGCCAGCTCCGAATTCGCAGGGCTGAACGACGAATATCGCTCCTCCGCCACCTCTGCCACCTTCCTTTCGGGCGTCGTCATGGCTATCATGGGCAATCTGGGGCGCATCTGCTATGCGACCGCGGCCATCGTGGGCGGTTCCCTGGCGATTCATGGACAGCTGGACACCGGTTCCCTGGTCGCGTTCCTCCAGTACTCCTATCAGGTCGCCCAGCCCATCAACCAGGCAACCAACCAGCTCAGCGTCGTGCTGTCTGCGCTGGTCAGCGCCGAGCGGGTGTTCGAGGTCATGGACGCCCAGCCTGAGGTCGACGATGGCACCGTGACGCTGGTCAATGTCACGTACGAAGTGGACGACAGCGAGGAGGGAACGCCTGTCGAGGCCCCCGAGGATGTTGTGACCAACGAATGGGCGTGGAAGGTGCCGCAGGAGGATGGAAACACAGCGCTGGTACCACTGCGCGGCGACGTCCGCTTCGACCACGTCACCTTCTCGTACGATGGTGTCACGCCGGTGCTCAAAGATATTTCCCTGTATGCCAAACCCGGTCAGACGATCGCCTTCGTGGGTTCCACCGGTGCGGGCAAGACGACCATCACGAACCTCATCAACCGTTTCTACGACGTCCAGCAGGGAATCATCACCTATGACGGCATCGACGTCAGGACCATTCACAAAAAGGACCTGCGCCGGTCACTGGGCATGGTCCTTCAGGATACTCACCTGTTCACGGGCACAGTCATGGACAACATCCGCTATGGTCGTCTTCGTGCCACGGACGAGGAGTGTGTCCTGGCAGCCAAGCGCGCAAGCGCCGACTCCTTCGTCCGGCGCCTGCCGCAAGGCTATGACACGGTCATCACGGGCGACGGAGCCAACCTGTCCCAGGGACAGCGCCAGCTGCTGGCTATCGCGCGCGCCTACGTGGCGGACCCGCCGGTCATGATTCTCGACGAGGCAACCAGTTCCATCGATACACGCACGGAGCGCCTGATTGAGCGCGGCATGGACGCTCTCATGGAAGGCAGAACAGTGTTCGTCATCGCTCACCGGCTGTCGACGGTGCGTAACGCCAAAGCTATCATCGTCCTTGAACACGGTGAAATCATCGAGCGCGGCAACCATGATACCCTGCTGGCACAGCGGGGACGCTACTACCAGCTGTACACGGGACAGTCCGCTCTCGAATAGCCGCTCCTGCCACAGGAGAATGCGAACCGCGCAGCCGGCCGGCTGCGCGGTTTATCTGTTTCCAGCAGGCGAGAGGAGCTGGCTACAGCAGAGGAATGCCTGCCACCCGGCAGGCGGACCGCATAGGCTCCGGCCAGATTCCGGACTGGACTTCGCCGATGTGGGCGGTCTGAAGGAGCAGCATGCACAGGCGAGACTGGCCAATGCCGCCGCCGATGGTGAGGGGCAGCTCGCCCGCAAGGAGGCGCCGGTGATAGGGCAGCTCGCGGTTGGCCAGCTCGCCGCGCGCTTCAAGCTGGCGCAGCAGGGCCGGCGGATCGACACGGATACCCATGGAGGACAGCTCGAAGGCACAGCCAAGCAGCGGGTTCCAGAAGAACAGGTCGCCGTTCAGGCCGCGGTGCCCGGCATCTGTCGGCGTTGACCAGTCATCGTAGTCGGCGGCCCGCCCGTCCTGTGGCAGACCATTTCGAAGAGGCGCGCCGATACCAATGAGGAACACCGCCCCTGCCTCGCGGCAGAGACGTTCCACTCGCTCCTGGGGCGTGTGTGCGGGGTCGTCCGCCTCTAGGTCCTCGCTCCGGGCGAACACCGGCTCCGCGGGCAGATGCAGCATGGCGACCTGCGGGTAGCGCTCGGCAACCAGCCGCTGGGTCCGCAGCACCACAGCATAGATGTCCCTCACAATACCCTCAAGGAACAGGACGCTGCGCTCGTCTGCACTGATGACACGCTCCCAGTCCCACTGGTCCACGTATACCGAATGAAGGTTGTCGAGAGTCTCGTCCGGGCGGATGGCGTTCATGTCGGTGTACAGCCCCTCGCCATGACGGAACCCATAATCGGCAAGCGCGGCCCGTTTCCACTTGGCCAGCGACTGCACCACCTCGGCATCGGCGCCGATGGCGGGCACGGGGAAGCGTACCGGTCGCTCTACCCCGTTCAGATGGTCATTGAGCCCGGAGGCGGCTGTCACACACAGGGGGGCAGACACGCGCGTAAGGTTGAGTGCCGCAGCCAGCCCGCTCTGAAAGGTATCCTTGATAAACTTGATTGCCTGCTCGGTTTCGCGCAGGGAGAGCGCGGGCCGGTAGCCGTCCGGCAGGCACAGCCCCCCGCTTACGTACGTCTGACCCGTTTCCATCTGTGTCGGCATGCAAAGCTCCGCTTCTGCGTGCCGGACATGTTGCCCGGCACGGGATTTGCAGAGAGGATAAGCGAAAGCGGGTCAGGACCGTGCAGAAAGTGTGAACGTGACAGAACCTCAGGTGTACATTCTCTCGTAGTACTCACGGACCATGCGCGCCGCCGAGAACTGCCACTGGGCCATCTCGACGCTGGCGTGCATCATGCGCACCCAGTCCGCACGACGGTCATAGTAGGTCGGCATGACCTCTCCGCGCAGAACCTGGTACAGCGAGGCCGAGTCCACATGGTTGGCGTCGCTCCCCTGGTAGCCTCCGCCAAACTGCCATCCGTTGACGCCGTGCTGACAGCCTTCCGGCCACCATCCATCCAGCGTGCTGAGGTTCAGGACACCGTTCATGGCAGCCTTCATGCCGGAGGTGCCACTCGCCTCCATGGGACGGACCGGGTTGTTGAGCCAGACGTCGCAGCCGCGCGTCAGCATCTTGCCGACGGCCATATCATAGTCCTGCACGAAGACGACGCTCTCGGGAAACTCACGCGCGATCCGGACAATGTTGGTAATCGTCGCCTTTCCCCCCATGTCATTGGGGTGCGCCTTGCCCGCAAGGATAATCTGCAGCTTGCGGCTGTGCAGGAGCTCGCCGATAATCTGCCGGTCCGAGAAGATGAGGTCGCTGCGCTTGTACGGCGTCGCACGCCTGGCGAACCCGATGGTCAGCACGTTCTCGTCCAGGCTGACGCCGTTGCGCCGCTCAACCAGGTCAATGACCGCGCGCTTGAGGGCGGTATGCGGCTCCCACAGGTCGGCGCCCGCTGCATGCGCCTGACGGATGCTTTCGTCCTGCCAGGTGCCGCCATGCACGCCGTTCGTGATGGCAAGGATGTCGGGACCACCAGGGACACTCTTCCACATCTCGCGCGCCGTCTGGCCGTGCAGCTGCGAAACGGCGTTGGCCCTGCGGGACAGGCGGATGCCTGCCGCAGTCATGCTGAAGGGGTCGCCACCGATGGTGGTCACCTGTTCCCGGCTGAGGCCGTCGTAGGCGTTCATGTACTCCAGCATGCGATGCGAGTGCACCTCGTTGCCCGCCCACACCGGTGTGTGCGTCGTGAAGACGATGTGCTGCTTAACCGACAGCAGGGCATCCGTAAACGAAGCGCCATTTGTCATCTGCTGCCGGACGAGCTCCATGCCGGCGAAGACCGCATGGCTGTCGTTGAAATGATAGATGTCCACCGGCATACCCAGTGCCTGCAGGGCACGCACGCCGCCGATGCCCAGAATCATCTCCTGCGCAACGCGCTCTTCCTCGAGTCCGCCGTACAGCTGGGCTGTGATGTTCCAGCCCGGATTGTCGGGAAGGAAGGTGTCAAGGAGGTACAGCGGCACATTGCCATAGGCAGTGCATTTCCACACCTTCACGCGCACCTGGAGTTCCTGAATAGGCACGGTGACGACGACGCCGGTGTCCTCGAGGACGTCGTAGCGGTACTCATGGTAGCAGTCGTAGGGGCGGTCGTGTTCGTCGATGAACTGCTCGGTGTAATCCTGGCGCCACAGGATGCCAACGCCCACCATCGGCAGGTTTTCGTCCCGGGCGGCTTTCAGGATATCCCCGGCCAGGATGCCCAGCCCTCCCGCGTAGATACGCAGGTCCTCGTGTAACCCGAATTCCATGCAGAAGTAGGCAACCCGGGGCTTTGACTCATTCATCCGTATCCTCCGTTCCTTCCATACCAGGTCTGGCCCGCCCTTCGCCGTAGTATGATAGCAGAGGACTGCCAACTTCCCAGCCTTGGCGCTTCACCAACCTGCAAACACCCGGCTGGCGCTCCTCCTAGTTTACTTGAGCAGGACAATAGAGAGTGGCGGAAGGCGCAACTGCGTGCCGCGGAGGGTCGCCGCCGCGCCAGTTGCAGACAGGTAGCCGCGCAGGGACAGGGCAGCGGGAGCAGACGTCGTCGCCAGGTCCAGGGTCCTGGCCTCCGTGGCCGTGTTGTAGACAAGTACGATGCGAGAGCCCTGCCACGTTCTGACAAGCGCTGCGACTTCGGGGTCCGGGATGCCTGTCACCAGGGTATCCGTGCCGCGCGCCAGCTCCGGATTCTCATTGCGCAGGCGTATGGCCCGCCGGTAGTAGTTGAGCAGCGATGCAGGGTCGCGCTCCTGCACGTCCTCAGGTGGAAACAGCGTGGTGACCGGACCCATGCCAGGCGGTCCCGTCGTCCGACCCGCTGTCTGCGACGTCGACCACTGCATCGGGCCCCGCTTGTCCGGGTCCGTGCGCGAACCGGTCATGCCAATCTCTTCCCCGTAGTAGATGAACGGGTCTCCGGTCATGGTCAGATACAGGCCAGCCGCCATCTTTGTCTTCTGCAGGTCTCCCGAGAAGAAGCCCGCAGGGCGCGCCGTGTCGTGATTGCCAATGAAGGGCATGCTGACCCCGCCGGGGTTCACCGCGAGCAGCATCTTCTGCCACGCCAGCGTCGATGAACAGAACGACCGGGCTGAGGCATCGGCTCCCGTTCCGTTGAGGGTCATGGCGACGATGCCGGTCGCCTGGGCAAACGGGAAGGCGAAGAAGCCGTCCGCGTGACTGGCGTAGTATTCCGCGATGGTCGTGGCGTTGCTCCACACCTCGCCCACCACGAAGGCGTCCGGGTCGACGCTGCGCGCGTCGTCGGTCAGCCAGTCCACAAACGCCACGTTGCGCTCCGTATCACCCGTGCTGGTGCTGCCATAGTAGGCAAGCACCGCATCCAGCCGGAATCCGTCCACGCCCTGCGCCAGCCAGAAACGTGTGAACTGCTGAATCTGCGCTCGCAGCGCCGCGTTGTCGAGGTTGAGGTCAGGCATGGAGGGGCCGAACTCATCCTCGTAGTACCATTCTGTCGCTCCCACCTGCGCGTAGCTGCCCACCGAGGGCTTGCCGCGGACGAAGTTGTAGTAGCCGATATACGGGTTTGCTGGCGGGCTCGCAGGGTTCTCTTCGAGGGATGCCGTGGCCGAGAGAAACCACGGGTGCTGAGAAGACGTGTGGTTGAGCTCATAGTCAATGATGAGCCGCATGCGCCTGCTGTGGCATGCGCGGGCCAGCTCCTGGAGGTCCGCCAGTGTTCCATAGGCAGGGTCGACCTGCTCGTAGTTAGTGACATCGTACTTGTGGTAGGACGGGGAGGACATGATGGGCATGAGCCAGATACCTCCGACGCCGAGCCCTCCACCCTTTCCATCATTCAGGTAGTCCAGCCTGGACGTGAGTCCGGCCAGGTCTCCGGTGCCGTCGCCATTCGCGTCATAGAACGAGGGAACAAAGACCTCATACCACGTCCGCCAGGCATCGTCGATGATGTGCAGTGGCTGCTCATAGCGGTACGTTGCCGAACTGGAACACCCGGAGAGGCTCAGGAGACAAGCAAGGAGGAGACAGATACTGCGGTTGATATGCTTCATGCCTGCACAATGACGGCCGACTGCGGCGCCAGCAGTGTGCCTGCCTGTGCTCGCACAGGAGTGCCGCCGACCGCCAGGAGTACCCTTCGGGACAGGTCCACTGGCACGGCGGCCTCGCTGCCGGAGGGGTTCACCGCCACTGTGACGCTGCCCCTGCGGTAGACCAGCGGGCAACCATCCTGAGCATACACTACGGCAAAGGGACCGTCGGCCTGCAGGTCCGTCACGGCGTGGCGCAGCTGCAGAAGACGCGCAACAGTGTTTAGCAGCGAGTCGGG
>DAONFE010000022.1:0-5248 GCA_035403525.1 Candidatus Cryosericum sp. | reverse complement strand
TCACGGCGTGGCGCAGCTGCAGAAGACGCGCAACAGTGTTTAGCAGCGAGTCGGGGTCTGCCTGCTGACTCGCGACCGTGGGCGCATCAGGTCCCGCGTCGACGGGCAGGTACAGGATGTCCGCGGGCGCTTCGGAGAATCCAAGGTTCGGCCCGGGCGCCCACTGCATGGGTGTGCGCGAGCCGGTGCGGTCGTATCCGCCCTCCTTGCTCACCAGCCCCTCGACGTAGCGCATGCCAATCTCATCCCCGTAGTACAGGAACGGGACACCCGGCATCGTGAAGATGACACTGTACGCGAGCTTGAGCTCCTCGGGCGCCAGCGTGCGGGCAAGGCGCGGCGTATCATGGTTGCCCGTGATGAAACTCACATAGCCGCGCCCGCCTGCCGCCTCCAGGCGCCGCAGGTAGTCCTCGACAAAGAAGCGGACCCCACCGTCCCCCTGCCTGCTGAAGAAGGCCAGGGGTCGACCAGTCACCGGGTCCCGGCGCCGGAACAGGGCGTGGTAGCCATTGCTCTCATGGTCTAGATAGAAGTCTGCATGAAAGCCGCAGTTCAGCGCCTGCCACGGGTTCGACCACTCCGACACCAGCGCCGCCTCGGGGTAGTCCCGGCGTACCATGCCGGCAAGGTCGCGCCAGACCTCCTGCGTCGCACTCTTGTCTTCGTCATTCTTGACGAGCGAGTCCGCCATGTCCACCCGGAACCCGTCGCAGCCCTGCTCCAGCCAGAAGCGCATGACCTCCTTCACCGCCGCCCGCGTCGCGATGCACTCCGGGTGTGTCCACGGCAGCTGCCATCTCTCTGTCACACGAGCGAAGCCATAGTTGAGCGCAGGCTGCGTGCTGAAGAAGTTAACAACATAGTTGCCGTCGCGGTCAGCGCGCCCGCATTCGCAGCGCAGGTCACGCGGCACGTGCCACGCGCTGTCGGTCCAGATGTACCGGTTGGAGTAGACATTCGGTGCCGGCAGGCGACTTTCCTGAAACCAGGGGTGCTGGTCCGAGGTGTGCCCGACGACCAGGTCCAGGAGGACATGCATCCCCCGCTCGTGCGCGGCGCCAAAGAGGCGCACGAGATCCTCGTTCGTGCCATAGCGCGGCGCTACCCGCAGGTAGTCGGCAACATCGTAGCCGCCGTCCTGGAAGGGCGACACGAAACAGGGGCTGACCCACAGCGCTGTACAGCCCAGCGACTGGAGATAGTCCAGCTTCCGGATGACGCCCTCGATGTCGCCGACACCATCGCCATTGGTGTCGTAGAAGGACTGAACATACACCTCGTAAAAGACGGCGTCCGCCAGCCACGACAGCGGCGCCGGATGCGTGCAGCCTTCCATGCGCCGTCAGCCCTTCACCGAGCCGCCGGTGATGCCCTCCACGTAGAACCGCTGCATGGACAGGAACAGAGCCACCATGGGAATAGAAACCAGCACGGCTCCGGCGGTGAACATCGAGAAGTAGGTCGTGATGTGCTCGTGGTCAATCATGCGAAACAGACCGAGGGCAACGGTGTAGTTCTTGTAGGCAGTCGGTCCCATGATCATGTTGACGAAGATGAAGTCGGCCCACGGTGCCAGAAAAGAGGTCAACACGGTATAGACGATGACGGGCTTGGACAGAGGCACGGTTATCTTCCAGAAGACCTGGGCGCGTGTCGCACCGTCAATCATGGCGGCCTCGTCCATCTCGCGCGGGATGGCGTCAAAGAATCCCTTGGCAATGTAGAAGCCGAGGCCGGCGCCGCCCGAGTAGACAAGCACGAGCGCCACCAGGGTATTGGTCAGGTTGAACGCCTTGAGAATGTAGTAGACCGCTATCATCGACATAAACCCGGGGAACATGCCCAGGATGAGGGCGATGTTCATGAGTGGCTTGCGCATACGGAAGCGCATGCGCGACATGGCGTAGGCGACACACAGTACCATGACCGACGACAGCGCGCACGAGAAGATGGCCACGACAAGCGTGTTCAGGAACCACCTGGGAAAGTAGAAGCCCGTGCTGATGCCGGAATCCGCAAACAGTCGGATGTAGTTCTGCAGCGTCAGGCCATACTTGGGCCAGAAGTAGTTGGGAATCCCAGCAACACCCTTGCTGAATGAGATAAGAACAATCCAGACAATGGGTACCAGCCACACAGCGCACAGCAGGGCAAGGGCAATGTAAGCCACCGTGTTGCCAACCGCCCATCTGCGGTGCGCGTGCTGCGATGCACCGCGGCTCACTGGAACGCCTCCTCATTCGTGTAGGACTTCGTATGACGGTATGCGAGCAGCGAGAAGACGGCCGAGAGCACAAACACACAGATGCCGATGGCCGAGGCATAGCTGTAGTCGCGCGTGTTGACCGTCAGCTTGTAGAGCCATGTCACCAGGAGGTCCGTGGAGCCTGCCTGGTAGTAGGTCAGGCTGTTGGGTCCCCCGCCCGTCAGGAGGTAGATGACGTTGAAGTTGTTGATATTGCCGATGAACTGCGTGATGAGATAGGGTGTCGTCACAAAGAGCACGTAGGGCAGGATGATTTTCGTGTACATGCGGAACGGTGTAGCTCCGTCGATCATGGCAGCCTCGTACAGCTCCTTGGGAATGCTGATGAGAATCCCGTTCGTGATGAGCATGCTGTACGGGATACCCACCCACAGGTTGACGACGAGGACCGTTACGCGCGCCAGCGTGGCGTTGGTCAGGAATGGCACGAATTTGCCGACCAGGCCCCACTGCTGAAGGAGGCCGTTGATTGGACCAAAATCATCCAGCATGTTGCGCATGATGAGCAGCGACACAAACTGCGGTACGGCGATGGACAGGACAAACACGGTCCTGAAGAAACTCTTGAACCGGATGCCCTTCTTGTTGATGAGAATCGCAAGCAGCATCCCCAGAAGATAGTTGGAGATGGTCGCAATGACCGCCCACACGAGAGTCCAGCCCAGCACCGGCCAGAACGTGCCGCCCAGCACGCCGCCGTTCGAGAACAGCCCCCGGAAACTGTACAGCCCGGTCCAGTGAAACAGCGACCCCGGCGGCTGGTGCGAGCTGTCGTAGTTGGTGAATGCTATCAGAATCATGAAGACGAGGGGCAGGACGGTAAACAGCAGAACGCCGAGGACGGGCAGGAACAGCAGGGTCACGTGGAACTTGGCGTCGAGGTACTCCCGCGCCTCCTCCCTGAGACCCGGAACGTGCTTCCCATCCTGGTTCAGCCGCTGAACGTGGATCCCCGATGAGATGTTCCATACCCACGTGGCAGCAAACCAGACGACCAGCAGCGCGGCGGCGACACCGTAGAGCAGCATGAGCATGGAGTTGTCGCCAGGAATGAGCTTGGGCACCTGGCCAGGAATTGCCTCAATATGCTGCGTCCTGGTGCCAAGCGTCCTGAGTCCCGCGAGGGAACGCGCTCCGGCCGTAACCATGTAGGCGATAAACGCCAGCTCGCAACCAAGGTAGTAGATGCCCTTGGCCACCTGCCCCCGCGCCATATGTGATACGCCCATGACGATGAAGGAAAGGCGTGTCCACGCATCCCCTGCCACGAAACTGCGCGGCAAAAACGCCAGCTTCTCCCACACTCCCGTGCGCGCAGACAGTTCAGTCCCCTTGTTCTCGGCCATCCTCACCCATCTCCTTCACCTGCGTCTCATCAAGTGGCAAGGGGCGGCATGGACCGGGCACTCCGCTCCGACCATGCCGCCCCCACTGCCCCAGGAGAATCCCGGAGTCTACTGCAGGGCTGCCAGAATCTGCTTGACCATGGCGTCGAGGTCCTTCTGCAGGGTCGCCGTCGTGGTCTTGCCCGTTTCGATGCTGGTTCCCAGCGCAGCCGCTGGCGTCCAGTAGTTGCTGATCTGCTTGATGGAGGGCTGCAGTGTCGCGTACTTGCCTTGCAGCGCGTCAGCAGCGACAGCAATGTTGGAAGAAAGCGTCGCCGGGTCGATTTCCACGTTCGTGGGCGCAAAGCTGCGCGTCTGGAACCGCAGGAGCTGGTTGTCCTTGTTGGTCAGCCACTCGGCAAGCGCCATCGCGTCCTCGGCCGCCTTGGTGTGCGAATTGACACCGTAGAGCTTGAAGTTGGCGAAGGAGCCCATGTTGACGTCTTTGCCACCCAGATTGATAGTCGGCAGCTTGGTCGCAGCATAGTCTGCACCCAGCGCTTCCTGAATCTTGGTAGCGTTCCAGGTCCCGGACACTGCTGCCGCGAGTTTACGGTCAGTGAAGTTCTGGCACATGGTCGAATCGTAGTTGGCGCCGTAGTCCGCGAACTTCTTCTTGTTCGCGACCATCTGAATCATGTACTTGCCAGCCTCGACGCCCGCCGGGCTGTTGAAGTCACACATGGTCGGGTCTGTTCCCGTGTCGCCGAACAGCTTGCACCCTGCGGCAAAGAAGAACGAAGCGATGTACCAGCCGTTGCTGAGGTTCATGGCAAAGTTGGTCACGCCTGCAGGCAGCGACTTGCCCATGATACCCTCAAGCGAAGCAACGTCCGCGTCTGACAGGTACTTCTTGTCGTAGTACAGGAAGTATGTGTCTGCGGAGGATGGATACGCATACAGCTGGCCGTCCACAGTGGCAGCAGTCACTGATGCGGACGAGTTGGCCGCCTTGATGGCGTCGGTGTTGACCGTAACCGGCAGAAGGGCTCCTGCTCCCTGCAGAGCGGCGATCTGGTCGCTCGCGAAGGCAAACACATCCGCGGCAGCATCCAGGTCTTTGAGCACTGTGTCCTTGGCCACGTCTTCGCCGCAGACCCCCAGCGTAATCGTGTAATCCTTGTCCGTGTGGGCCGCCTTGAACGAGTCCGCCATCGTCTGCAGCATGGCCTGGTCGTCAGCAGAGCCCCAGAGTGTCAATGCTACGGTTGGCTTGGGCTTGGGAGCGCATCCCGCCACCAGCGTCACCGTCATGAGAACCGCAAGAACCAGCGAACACACCTTCTTCATCGTGCTGAACATGAATCCTCCTCTCATTGTCAGAGCAGCTGAACCGCGCCGCGAAAGGCGCGTCTCGACATGAGCAGCAGGCGAACCTGCTACTGCCATCAGTCCATGCGTGTGCGCCTGACTCTCACCTCCTCCTCGCCTATCGGACAGACACGGTATCAGCATCGCCTCTGACCGGGTAGGTGGTCCTCTAACCTCGTGTTATAGGCAGTATCGCCTCTCAGTCAACGCCCCCGGGCGATGCCAGGGGAGCCGCGCGGGATACGCTATGCGCTTCCTACTGAGCCGGCCGGGCCGAGAGGTA
>DAONFE010000021.1:0-18713 GCA_035403525.1 Candidatus Cryosericum sp. | reverse complement strand
CCAACCACAGCCTGACCATCACCATTGTTGTTCCCCGTCACTTCACTGCCGGTACGTGTCTTGGCAAGAGCCGGCGATGCAGCAGTCACCGTCGCTGCGCCCTCTGTGGGACCTGTGACATCATTGCTCCCGCCCTCCATGCCCGCATAGCGCGCAAGCGTCGCCGTATTCGTCAGCACAGACGACGCTGCCAGGTCAGCTTTGAGTCTCAGGTCGTAGGTGATGACAGCGATGTTACGGCCCGATGAGGGGTCATACGGGTCAAGAGCACCAGCGGGCGTCGCTGTTGCGCCCGGGTCGACCAGTTCAAGACCCTGGTCGAAGAGACCTGCGCCGCCGCCTACGTTCGCAGTTGTGATGGCTGCACCGGTTCCATCTGTCACGGTGAGATTGCTGACATCCGACGCAGAGTAGCCCGTTGGCAGGGTATCCTTCACCTGGACATCGAAGGCTCCGTTGAGGCCAGTCCCTTTGTTTTCCACGACGATGGCAAACGTCACGCTGTCCCCGGCATCTACGCCGGAGACGCTGCTCTTCACCGCTGCGGCCGCAAGGCCTGCGGAGGTGATGATTCCCGACCACCGAACACCTGTCGATCCGGGAGCAGTAAAGGAAACCGGACCGACCGTCGCCGGGCTGAACACCGCCCCGGCATGGTCCGTTGCGACAACACCTTTGGTGACGGAGAGAACAGGTTCTGTCAGCTGAATCTGGGCAATGGCACCACTTGTTACCGCAACCCTGGCGGTATTCTGGTCTGTGACCTGCGCCTGATTGGTCAGGAAAAGACCGTCCGCGAACGGGTCGCTGGATGCCTTGACAGTAAAGAGGAGGTCAATCGCCCCGCCTGCATTCGAGGCATCGTCGTACGTGCCGAAAGTGAAATCGACTGAATTGCTGGAGGCCAATGCAGTAACCACGGGGTCAGGTGCACCCACAGGCCTGTTGTTGGAAGGGCCGAACTTCCAGGTTCCCTCCGCTGGGGTTGCACTGGCTGAAGCATCCTTGGACCAGGTGTACGTCGCTGCGTTGAAAATGGGCAGGGGGAGATAGTCTGTGACGTGCAGCGCCTCGAAGTCGCCAGTCGTCAGGGTGTCGACAATCCGGTAGGTTACAAGGTCACCTGGCGCGATGCGCAGAGGGCTTGGGAGCGCGGTGCTGCCATTGATGGCATAGACCGTCTTGGAAACCGAGCCTTGCGGCACCGTCAGACTTGCCGCACTACCGTCCGTCACTGTGGAACCTGTCGGCAGGAGTGTTGCAGCGTCAAGCACATCCGCTGCAATGGTCACGTTGTTTGAAACACCATCGCCCTCGTCGAGGCTTGCATCGCCAGACGGATGATTGGTCCGGTAAGCGTCAAGGACTGTTGTCCGAAACTTTACCCAGCCGGTTGTCCCTCCGTCATTGCCATCGGCGTCCGCTGGCTGGACAAGACCGCCAAGCAGCTGCCCGCTGCGCCCGTTGTCGACAAGGGCAGAGGAAACATCAAATGACAGAAGGGTCGTCCCGTCGGCCTGCACCGTGGAACTCCACTGGCCTGAGGCGAATGAACCTGACGTCGCGGCACTGTTTTCCGTCACCGAGAATTGAGGGGTAAAGCCAGCGTCCAGCTGCTGCCCGTCGGAAAGGATGTCAGAGGGAATACGGAGATTCTGGAAGGCAAAATAGTCGGAAACCTCAAAGCTCAGCGTATACTCGAGCGTGTCGCCCGGCGTCAGACCAGCCTTGCCGGTATCGTTGACAATCGCGACACTTTTCTGGATGGCAAGTGAACGGTCGTTGAGAGTGTGGTCCGTGGCCATCGCGTTGCTGACAAGATGCTGACTGGGAAGGTCCCGCGTGTCCACCGGAACCCAGTCCCCCTCGGCCCTCGCGTCATCAGAAGAAACCGCCAAGGTGCCGGTCGTTGGGTCGATGACGTCGTTCCCTGCCGCATCCTTGAGCGGGACATAGAAGGAAAACACCACAACAGCGTCTGTATTCCCAGCCCCTCCCGTAACAGTCGCAAAACGTGCAGTCAGCGTCCCTCCTGGTACTGTCGTACTGGGGATCGAAGAAATCGTCGCGGAAGCCGAAGTGCTGTCGACACCGACATACTCAACGTTCGACGGAAGCACATCACTCAGGTCAAGGTTCGTGACTGTCTGCCCCGTCGCGACATCTGCAATGACACGGTAGTGCTGCAGGAAGTTCGGGCCTGTGGCGGTTTCGTCTTCCTCGCCGGGATACTCTTTGCGCAAGCGCAGGACGGCCGGAGTTGTGGCGGCGTTCACCGTCCACATACTGCTGTCTGTAGTTGCGTTGCTCACTATCGATGGATCGGTTGCAGGGTCGCTGACGGCGGAATTGCCAAACTGGAAGCCGCCACGCGCACGTACGGTCAGCGGGACGCCCAGGTCCGCCAGATTGCTGAGCGAAGCGGTTATGCTCAGGGAAGCCTGTGGCTGTCCCGGCGTATAGGAACCAAAGGGCAGCTGCAGGACGACCAGCTGGTCCCCGGCAGTGCCATAGACCCACAGAGGCTGGCCGGAATTGTCGACCGCATAGGGGTGAAGCACATGTCCCCTTGTGCCGGACCCTGTCCCGTCATCGTCGGGGAAGGTCAGGACCATTGCCGTGACAGGCGTCCCAAGAAACGACGCACTGACAAAGGTCAAACCGTCGGGCGTTGCTGTCCCGTGTGCCCCGTCGGCACCATTGCGTGGGAAGACCAAGTCGATAAACGGTCCGTAACCAACGGTTCCCGTGTTCTCAAAGGTGACGGCAAAGGTTGTCTGCTCACCTATCATCGTCTCGGCTGGTGCGGTGAGACTAACTGTCGGGAGAGCGGCGGCATTCGCCACGGGCATGAGCGTGCCTATAGGGAAAAGTCCAAGGACCAGACCAACACACAGCAACAGTGCAAGAGTTTTCTTCATCGCGTCTCCCTCGTTTTCTGAGCTACCTGGTGCAGCGACATTGGCTCCGGCCGCCGCAGGCTACTTCGCGTTGTCAACAACATCATTGTACACATTGGAGTCTGGTTAGTCAACCAAATGCCTAGACAGGACACCGTGGCAGCACGCCCCCTGCCGTGCAACTGCCTCCAATGCAAAACCCCCGCTCGCGGGAGCGGGGCCTGGAGTTCAGACTGTCTGTGTCAGGAGAATGAGCGTGTCATCAGGACGTGATGTCTTTGCCTTCACCGTCCACGACGTCTCCCTCCGCAGGAGGCGCAGGCGGTTCAGAGGTGTCGCCGCCCTCGGTGTCTGGATTCTTGGATTCACCTGACTCGATGCTGGCCTGCTCATCCTTTGGCTCCTCTGGAGCAGCAGGGGTGGACGGGCGCACGGGCATGGGCGGAGCCTCGACGAAGCCGCCAAGCACCGAAAAGGCCAGGATGTACACAGCGAACAGCGCGTACTGGGCCACAACGCTGAGGCTCTGCCCAAAGACGAACACGGTCACAAGGAAGAGCAGCATGATGGGAATCGTAATCAGGTAGTACACTCTGCGGCTGACGGTCCTGTGCGTGCGGACCGAGATGAACCGACCCAGCAGGTTGCCCAGCAGCATGATCCCAAGGCCGACCAGGAGCAGAAGAAAGAAGCTCGGGCCAGTCGCCGTCGCCGGGGCAGACGAGGTGCTCGTTGTTGATGATGCGAGTAATGTTGACACGGATATCCTCCTGTGAACATGGGACGGCTGCAACTGCCCGGCGCGTCCTCTGCATGCGCGTTTACAAACTGCCTCATCACTGTATACTCTTTGCGTGGATTATCAATGGCGGCAGCGGGCACAAGCGTGAACAACTTCTGGGACAACAAGATCCTCATCGTGGCACTCATCGCGGACCTTGCAGCCCAGGGGATGAAGCCGTTTATCCACTACAGCGAGTATCACGAATGGAGATGGCATCTACTGTTCTCCAACGGCGGCTTCCCCAGTTCGCACAGCGCCGTCGTCACTGCCCTGACGGCCATGGTGGCCTTCACGCAAGGCGTGGGCTCTCCGCTCTTTGCCATCTGTGTCGTCTTCGGCGCGGTCGTGGTGTTCGACGCGACCGGTGTGCGGCGTGAGGTGGGCCGACACGCGCAGACGCTCAACGCCATTTCGGCGACATTCAAGCTGGGCGACCTGCTGGACTACAAGCAGCTCACGGAGCTGGTCGGACACACAGTGTTTGAAGTCATCGGAGGCATGGCGCTGGGCTTGCTCATCGCGCTTGTGTCTCTGCGCATCCCATTTCTGAGACCGAGGTGAACCCATGAAGATCATCATTGGCTCGGACCACGGCGGCTACCGCCTGAAATCGTTCCTGGTACACGCGCTCATCCTGAAGGGCTATGATGTCGAGGACCTTGGCACCGACAGCAGTGACCATCCCGTGGACTACCCGGACTTCGCCGCCGCTGTCGCACGGGCTGTCGTCGCAGACCCCGCTGCGCTTGGCATCGCTCTGTGTGGCACGGGCATCGGCGCCAGCATCGCCGCCAACAAGGTGCACGGCATCCGCTGCGCACTGGTCCACGACTGCTATACGGCGCGCATGGCGAAGGAGCACAACAATGCCAACGTGCTGGCGCTGGGTGGCAGGACAACGGCCGAGGAAATCGCGCTGGAGTGCGTCATGACATGGCTGAACGCCACCTATCAGGGCGGACGCCATCAGCCGCGCATCGACAAGATTACGGCACTCGAGTCCGAGCCGCACAAGAACTAGCCTGAATTGGAAGCAGCCCCACGCTCGTCTGAGCGCAGGGCTGCCTGTTGCATCACACAACCGCCTTCACTCGGACGGCCCGTCCTCGTCATGTTCCGGTGCCGCGGGTGGAAGCCTGCCCTCAATGAGCAGGATGGCCGCTCGAAGTTGGGCCATGCCATCCTCGAAGCGCTTGCGCGCCGTCGTGACCGAGCAGCCGCGTTCACGGGCGATGGCAGGCCACGTGCGCTCGCGCCAGAAGCGGTCGCGGATGATGGCGGCCTTGCCTCTGTCGACCATCGCAAGGCCCAGGTCGACCCGTTCGGCGATGGAACGCGGCGCAGCATCTTCCTCGCAAGTGCTCATTCTCCCTCCATGGGCGAGGTGCCGCCGTCCGCTGACCCCGTCGTGAACCATGGCGTCGAGCCGGCGGTACCCAGATGCGTAGGGTCGTGCCCCTCGCGGTCGCACCAGTGCAGCATCGTGCGCCGGGCGACGGTGTTCCCGATGCGCAGCTGCTCGTCCAGAGGACGGCCCCGGTAGCGTCTGCAGGACGTCCACAGCGCGTAGCCGGCCACCTGCACGAGGTCATCGGCCTCGACTCCCCACACGCGCGCATAGTTGCGCGCCATCCCCGTCACAGCCGGGCGCAGGGCCTCATACAAATCAACGAACCAGAGATCGTTCCCTTTCACGACTGCCCTCCTTGATGTGCATTATTTTATACACAATTCACATAACGCAACTTGTATGCGCATAACACAGTTGCACCACGCAGTCATTCGTGTATACTATGGTGCACACGTCGGCAGGCAGACCCCGTGCCGCTGTCGCCAAGCGGCACATGGGCGTACGATGCCCGCCGATGAACAGGCACGGGATGAGAAGGGAGGAACGATGGGAGTCAAGGAGAACGTTCAGGCGCTGCTGGCGCAGCGCGGCTGGAGCCAGCGCGAGCTGGCGGCTGCCGCCGGAATCTCGCCAGGGGCGGTAGGCAGTATCCTCGAGGGCCAGCCCCCCAACCTGCGCACCGTGCAGAAGGTAGCCGATGCCTTCGGGGTCACACCGGCCGAGCTGCTGCGCGAGGACACGCCACCCCAGCCCCGCGACGAGCTGGAGGTTGCCCTGCGGCATCAGGGGGACCTGTCCGCCGACGACATCCGCGCCGTCCACGCCTTCATCGCCTACATCCGCGACTCGCGGCCGCGCAAGGGCAAGCGTGACCGCTAGCCTGCCCGGGGACCTGATGCGCTACGCGGCACAGGTGCGCTGGCGCTTTCCGCGGTCCGTCGCCGGCGCCACCGTGGTTGACCTCGACGCGCTGGCGGCGCACGTCTGCGCCTCGGTGGACGAGTTTCCGCTCAGTACGGGCGTGCTGGGGTGCACCGTGTTCGAGCACGGCGCTGCCTACACGGCGATTCGCGAGGGCCTGCGGCAGGAACAGCCCGCGCGCTACCGCTTTACTCTCGCGCACGAGGTCAGCGAGGTCCTGCTGCACACGTACCTGAAGAACATTCCCGATCCGTCCCGGCACGAGCGCCTCTGCGACGCCTTTGCCGCCGAGCTCCTGCTGCCGCGCTCTGTGGTGCAGGCCAGCCTCGCGGTCCTGCGGGAGGCAGGCGCCCCGCAGGAGCCCGCCACGCTCGAACAGCTGGCCCGGCGCCTGGCGCGCACCTACGACGTCTCGCTCGCCGCAGCGCGCATCGCCGTCGCCCGCTGCCTGTAACATCTTCGGGGACGGTTCCAAACTGTAACATTCGCCACGCCAGGGAGGGCATATGGGACAAGGAATCGACTATTCATTCGGGCGTCCGGAGCTGGACACCGTCAAAGCGCAAGGATATACCTTCGTCATCCGCTACCTTGCGCAGCAGGGCGGCGGCAAGGTCATCACCCCGCAGGAGGCTGCACAGATCCGGGCGCATGGCCTGGCCCTGGTCCTGGTGTATGAGCAGGGAGCCGGGCGCGCACGCGAGGGACGGGCGGCAGGAAAAAGCGACGCTCTGATCGCCCTGGTACAGGCGCGCCGCTTTGGCTTCCCCGAGAGCAGGCCTGTCTACTTCGCCGTCGACGAGGATGTGCAGGAGAGGGACCTGCCACGCGTCGACGCGTATCTGCGGGGTGCCGCCGAGGCCATGGGTGGCAGCCGCGTCGGCGTGTACGGCAGCTATCGCGTCATCGAGCACTGCGCTGCCACACACTCGGCGAGCTTCTTCTGGCAGACCGCGGCGTGGTCGCACGGCCTCGTGTCGTCCCATGCCCATTTGCTGCAGACCAAGACCGAACAGCTGCTGGGCGGCGCGCGCATTGACCTCGACACCTCGCTCGCGGCTGACTTCGGGGCCTGGACCCCACCCGCTGCTCCCGCCCTGTCGACGGCCCAGCAGTGGGCGGTGGAGCAGGGCATCTTCAACCAGCCGGTGACATGGGATGCGCCCGTCGACTACAACACGCTCGCATGGGCGCTCATGAAGGCGCTCGCCGGACCCAGCCGAAAGACCGGATGACGGGGCAGGCCATGGTTGCACGAGCGCGCCTGTCCCCTACAATGAACGCATGAGAAAACGATTGTTCATGGCGGCGTCCCTGCTCCTGCTGGTGGGGCTCGCGCTGGGGACGCGCTACGGCGACGTCACCGTCTACACGGCCGACTGGCTGTTCGCCGCGGCCACGCTGCTTGTATTCGCCTGCTGGTGCTTCTGGTGGCTGCCCGACCACCGCCTGGTGCCCCTTTCGACCGACTGGACGTCCCTGCTGCTGGTCGCGGCCATCGCCGTTCTCGTGCCCCTGTCCTCCTACGCCTACGGCGCGCAGGTAGAGGCAGCCAAGCTGGTCAGCGGACTCCTCCTGTCCCTCATGGTGCTCAACCTGGTGCAGGAGCGGGCCGACCTGCAGTTCTTCCTGAACGGTATCCTCTTCCTGGGCGTCACGATGGCTGCCGTTTCGTTTGCCTACTACATGTCTGCGATGTCGCCCTTGTTCTACTTCACGCCGCTGTGGTCACGCAACCTGGCGTACCATTTCGTGGTGAACAGCCAGCTGTGGGGCCTGTGGCAGTATCACAACACCTTTGGCGCCTATCTGGGGCTGTGCGCCCTGCTGGCGCTGGGCATGGCCTCAGGCGACAGACGGCGCGACTGGCGCCTGCTGTACAGCGTGTGCGCAGGCTTCCTGTTCATGGTCCTGTATCTGACGACCTCGCGCGGCGCCTTCCTCATGACCGGCGTCGGTCTGGCAGCCCTGCTGCTCCTTGCCCCACGCGGGTCCAGGGGCAGGCTCGCCCTGCGGACACTCGTGGTCCTTGCCGCGGCCGCCGGCCTGACCCTGTTCAACAAGGTCACGTGGGCAACGACGGCCATCAACGTCGGCAAAGGGGAAGCCCTGGGCAGCTTCATCAGCGGGGGCGACGACCAGTCCAACCAGACGCGCCTGCACATGATGGCGCTCGCAGCCCGGGTCTTCGCGCAGCACGCCGCAGCGGGCACGGGCCTGGGCTCCTTCGGCCACGTGTGGACAGCGGCCGAATGGGTGCCCGACGTGGCGCGCCGCATCGACCCCCACTCACTGTTCTTCCGCTTCCTGGCCGAGACCGGCCTGCTGGGAACCGTGCCCCTGTTCGCCTGGATTGCCCGCAGGGGACTGCGCGGCCTGGACAGGGTGTTTGGCTCGCGCGCGGACATGGCGGTCGCGGGACTGTGGGCCGGGACGCTGGCCTTCTTCCTGCACATGTGCATGGACGTGGACTACGTCTACGCCGTCGCGCCGGTCATTCTCTTCTTCTGCCTGGCGCTCCTCGCCACGCGCGTCATCACCTACGACCTGCCCACCCGGGACGAGCGCAGCATGTTGCTGCGCAGGCGCCGCATCCCGTGCCTGGTTGCCGGCGGACTCGCGCTGGTGCTTGCCCTCGTTCCGATCCAGCGCGGCGCTGCCTCGCTGGTCGCCCTGAACCTCGGGGACCTCGACCCCGCCTTCAAGGTCCGGCGCCTCACCGCCGCAACTGTCCTCGACCCGCACAATGACACATACTGGAGCATGCTGGGAGGTACATATGCCGGCATGCTGTCTGGGGGCGTCACTGGACCGGCGACCGATGCCGCGCGGTCCGCGTATCTCACGGCGCGCGACCTGGCGCCCGATGACTACCGCCCATGGTGGCGCCTGGGCATGCTGGAGCTGAACCTGCGCAGCCCGCAGGCTGTCACGTACCTGAAGCAGGCCGAGAAGCTGTACCCCACGCTGGCCACCATCAAGGGATGGCTGGCACTTGCCTATGTCTACGTAAGCGACGACACCGCAGCGGCGCAGGCCAAGGCCGCCGAGGCTCTGGCCATCACGCCCGGCGAGCCATACGCAGTGACGGCCCAGGCCTTCTGCGCGCTGTCCGAGGGCGACCCCGTGAAGGCGCGCGGCCTGCTGACACCCATCGTCAAAGCCAGCTTCTCCAACAGGTTTGCGTACTTTGGCCTGGCCCTCTGCTATCGGGCGGAGGGGAACACGGTGATGGAGCGGACCGAACTGGGCTACTCCCGCATCATCAATCCCAACCTGGTGGAGGCCATGCAGCGCCTGCGCGAGCTGAACTCACAACAGGCGCACTGAGGGTGTGCCGCTACTTGCCCGCCGCCCCCAGGGGTGAGCTGGCCAGAATGCGGCGCAGACGTCCCAGCAGAACGCGCCAGCCGTCGCACTTGAGCCACGCGCTGGCCGCCATGTAGGCAAGCGCAGCCGCACCGACGACGACGACCATGCGGAGGGCCATGCCCACAAACGTGCCTGGCACGCCAATCCACGACCTTCCCAGCAGAGCAACGCCCATGACCGGCAGAACGGCGGCGCACGTTTTGAGGACCTCTGTCCCCAGGGGGAAGCGCGCAGTCGCGCGCACCTCGCCGCGGAAGAACCGGCGGATGAGGAACGCGTCCATGATAGTGCCGATCGTGACAGCGGTGGTCGTCGACAGGGCAATGCCGGGCGCGCCGAACCAGCGTCCGAACAACCAGTCGGTGAATGCGTTGACCGCTATCATGGTCAGCCCGACGACCAGCGGGGTGCGCGTGTCCTTGAACGAATAGAACACGCGGTGGAACACCGGGAACAGCGCCTGGCCGATGAGCCCCAGACAATACATCTGTACGCACGCCGCGGTCAGCACCGTGGCCGTCGTGTCAAAGGCGCCGCGCTGAAACAGCAGGCGCACGATGGGCTGGGCAAGGATGACCAGCCCCGCGATGCAGGGCACCATGATGTACACCATCAGCGAAATCGTCTTGTGCACGCGGTCCTCGTACGTCGCAAGGGCCGTGCCATCGACCGCCATGGACGAGAACCATGGGAACACGGCCGTCACGATGGGCGTCGCGGCCAGTGACAGCGGCAGGTTCCACAGGCGGTTGGAATAGTCCAGCGCAGACACGCTGCCCTGCGTGAGGTGCGAGGCGAACCATCGGTCCACCAGCGTGTTCAGCGAACCGCCGCCGCCCGAGATGACCAGTGGAACAAGCAGCGCCGCGAACCCCCCAATGGCAGCCCAGTTCATGTGCCGCAGGTCCAGGTGCGTGAAGAAGTGGTACCGCCGGGCCAGCAGCAGGAGTACGGGAAGGAAGCTGATGAGCGAGTTGAGCGTCAGGCCCAGCGAGTAGCTCTGGATGCCCAGAGGCGACGAGAAGAAGATCAGGCAGGCCACCATGACAACATTGCCCGTCAGGCTCACCACGAGCGGAATGAGGAACTGCCCCTCCGCCTGCGACAGCCCGGTGACCAAGCCCGTCATCACGTTGAAGAAGCCCATGGGAACCAGCAGGCGCGTCACCTTGATGGCGAGGTCGTAGCGGGCACCGGTGTAGGTCGGCGCGAACACATGGACCAGCTGCGGCGCAAAGACCGCGACAAGCACAGAAACGACGAGGAACGCGACCCCCCACACGACGGTCACCTGGTTGACCAGGACACGCGCGTGCTCAGGGTCGTCCTTGCGGTTTGAGATGTACCACGGAACGACGATGGTGCTGAGCCCTGTCGACACAATGCCCAGCAGGACGCTGGGGACCATCATGCCGATGAGGAACGCGTCGGTCACGCCCGTGGCGCCCCAGTTGTGGGCGACAATGGCGTCGCGCGCGAAGCCGATGAACTTGGAAAGCAGTGTCAGGGCACTGAGCAGCACGGCCGCCTGAGCAACCGACTGCCGGCGCAGCAGTCTGCGCCCCCGCGCCCTCCGACCTGCCGTCGCCGTGTTCTGCTCTCTGCTGTCCTCTGTCATGGTTCAACCTCCATGTTCGCAAACCTCAGCACCATACCACTGCTCCAATTGTGAATCCTCTGGTGCCTGGCACCGGGGCATTCACAATCGCGCGGTCCGCGGGCGGCAGGCCAGGGGTTGCCCGCCCTACCGCGCCCCTCTGCGGCGCAGCACGGCCGGAATGGTCGCGACAAGGATGCGCAGGTCCAGCCAGACGCTCCAGTGCGCGATGTAGTCCAGGTCGAGACGCACGCGCTCAGCATAGTCCAGGTCGCTGCGGCCGCTGACCTGCCACAGGCCCGTGACACCCGGCGGTACCCGCAGGATGGTTGCAGCAGCGGGGCCGTACTTGTGGATTTCGCTGGCGACGATGGGTCGGGGTCCGACAAGGGACAGGTCGCCGTGCAGCACGTTGAACAGCTGCGGCAGCTCATCCAGTGATGTGCGGCGCAGCCAGCGCCCAAGCGGCGTGATGCGCGGGTCATGCCGCAGCTTGTACGTGGCCTCGTACTCGGCGCGCAGCGCTGGGTCGCTGGTGAGCAGTTGTGCGAGCTGCTGCTGCGCGTCCCGGACCATGGACCGGAACTTGAAGATGCGGATGGGCCTGCCGCCCTCGCCCAGCCGCTCGTGCCCGAACAGGACAGGGCCGGGCGATGTCACTTTGACCAGCAGCGCAAGCACCAGGAGGAGTGGGGACAGCAGGATGACGCCGGCGCCTGCCAGCACGACGTCCACAAGGCGCTTGACGCGCGCGCCGACTCCCACAATCAGCAGGTCGCGTACCCGAAGAACCGGGACCGTTCCCACGAAGAGGACATCCGAAGGATAGGGCAGACTGTGCACGGTGCCCCCCAGCGCGTACACGGTGATGTAGCGCCGCAGACAGGCGCCCACCAGCTCGGCACCGTCCTCAAGTGGCGACACAAGCAGCACGGCGCGGGCACGATACCGGTCGACGGCCTCCAGCACAGCTTCCGTCGACCCGGCGCTGACAGGCACTGCGCCATCCGTCAGCAGGCGCAGCCCCAGGTCCCGCTGAACTGCCTCCTGCGTCAGCCCGTCCAGGTCCGCGCTGTCGCCCACGAGCAGCGCAGGAACCAGCCCCTCGCCACGCACGTACCGGCGCCGCCGCATCGCGCACGCCAGCCGTTCCAGGCCCAGCTGCAGGAAGAACGAAAACAGCAGGAAATACGCGAGCGTGAGGCGCGAGAACAGGGTGTTCTTGATGAGATAGGCGACCAGGAGGTAGAGGAACGTCGCATACACGAGCCCGTCGACAATCGTTCCCGTGCGCTCGCCCGCAACGTATCCGTCATCGTACATGCCGCGCAGGTACAGAGTCCCGAGGTCTACCGCAACGAAGATGCCCAGCGACGTCCAGTACCACCCGATGTCGATGCTCGACGTCTCAAACTGGAACCGCACCAGCAGCGCCAGCAGAAAGGCCGCCACCAGGCAGAGCGCATCGAGGAGGGGACGGAACCGTCGCATCAGTGGCCTTGACCCTGCCGGTACGTCTGAAACTTCTGCCACTCGCTGTCGACAAACGTGGTGAACTCGCGGCGAAAGCGGTCCGGAGAAAAGCGCAGCGCGTTGGTGCGGCAGTCCGCGGGGTCAAAGGTCATGGTTTCGAAGCGATCGACGGCGCGGGAGAGACTGGCCGTCGTCTGCTCGTCAAAGAAGAGGCCTGTCTGCCCGTCCATGACGGTCTCGGTGGCACCACCGCGGCCGAACGCGATGACAGGTGTCCCGCATGCCTGGGCCTCGACGGGGACGATGCCGAAGTCCTCCTCGGCAGCAAAGACAAACGCCCTGGCTCGCTGCATATAATCCCTCAGCGCATCAGATGGCTGATAGCCCATGACGGTGACGTTTGGCGCAGCATCTCGCCGAATCCGCTTTATCTCCGGCCCATCGCCAATCACGACCAGACGACGGTCAGGCATCGCGGCAAATGCACGGACGATCAAGTCCACGTGCTTGTACGGTACAAGGCGCGAAGCCGTAAGGTAGTAGTCCTCCTTGCCCGCCCCTGGTCGGTAGAACTCAGTATCAACAGGAGGATAGATGACAACCGAGTCTCTCTGGTAGCACTGCTTGATGCGACCAGCAATGAACCCGGATATGGCGATATAAGCGTCGACCCCCTTGGATGCCTGCAGGTCCCACGCGCGAAGACGACCCATCACACGGCGTACCGCCCGGCCGGCGAGCCCGCGGCTCAGACCTGCACGACGAAGGTACTCGCCCTCCATGTCCCAGAGGTAGCGCGGTGGGGTGTAGCACATGCAGACATGCAACTGCTCGGAACGCAGGCGCACTCCCTTGGAGACGGCATGGCAACTCGAAATGACAACATCGTAGTTCCGGAGATCCAGTCGCTCGACCGCCCGCGGCATCCATGGAAAGTATAAGCGGTAGAACCTTCGTGCATGGGGATAGCGCTGAATGCTCGTTGTTCGAATCGTGCGCCCACGGAGGAATGCACGATCCGAAGTCGGAATGAAGTCGCACACAGCATACAGATCAGCCTCTGGATAGCACAGCAGCATCTGTTCCAGGACTCGCTCGGAGCCAGCGTAGGTAACCAGCCAGTCGTGGGCGATCGCAGCCTTCATCCCCGGATGCTCTCCAGCACCTGCCAGACCTCACGGGCCGTGCGGTCCCAGCTGAACAGCTTGGCCCGCTCCAGCCCTCTCCCTCGCAAGTCCTCCCGGAGGGCAGGCTCCCGGATAATGCGTTCCATCGCGCTCCGAATACTGTCCACTGAGGTAGGATCAACGTACTGGACAGCGTCGCCGCAGACCTCCGGGAGAGATGCAACGTTGGATGTAATAACTGGACACCCGCTTGCCATCGCTTCAAGCGGTGGAAGACCGAACCCCTCCCACAGCGAGGGAAAGACAAGCGCCAGAGCGCCGCGATACAGTCGTGCCACCTCGTCGTCGCTGATATAGTCAGTGAACACGACACGATCCTCCATGCCAAGCTCTCTCACCAGACTGAGCAGAGGAGCTGGGTCCCGGGTGTGTAAGTTACCAGCAACAATGAACCTGACGTTGCTCTCCGAGAGTCCGGCGAAGGCTGATAGCGCTCGCGCGATATTCTTGTAGGGCCGCATGTCGCCGACAAACATGAAATAAGGAGCCTGCATCTCAACACCAACCTGTTCGAGATCGGCAGGATGAAACAAAGCTGAGTTGAAGCCGGCAGGAATCACGACCATGGAGCACCGTGGCTGCCCAAACCGTCTGATGGCATCGTCACGGGTGGCGACAGAATCGCAGACAATCGCACTGGATTGACGGATGACCATCGGCAATACGAAGCCAAAGTAGTACCGCTGTTTCGGGTAATGCGCGGGATATCTTAAGGGCAACAGGTCATGAAGCGTGATGACGTTCCTCAACTGATCATGGTGCAGAACCAATCCCTCGGGCACCGTACTGTAGACCGTATCAACGTTACGCTTGCGGAGTAGCGCCGGAAACTCCGTGTTGAGCCAGATCACTCTCTTGATCGAATTCAGTCGGTGCGGCGGGACAATCCCTTCGGGTACGCCGGCGAACCTCCCTCCCGCGAGTTGCTGCAGTCGTTCGGAACTCGTGAAGACAATGCTGGCATCCCGGTCTGGCCCCGATATCAGTCGGGACACCAACTCGCGCGTGTATACCGCAAGTCCCGTAGGGCTGCCGGTATCGTACGCCAGCGTCGCGTTGATGGCCAACGTCCCTCTCTGCCTGTTCAGCATCATGCGTCCACTCCTCGCGAGGTGCCGGGACCGAACAGGCTCTTTCTGGCACGTCGCAGCCGAGAACCGTTCGTCATAACCTCGTGTTTGATCCACGAAGGCAACGAACCGTACGCTAAAGCCGGGTGGACCACTCGTCCCGCCTGGCCGAGGTAGTCGCAGTCCATCTCTCTGAATAGCAGAGCGAGATCCAGTGTCCTATCACGAGAATGATCGTCCTCCTTCCCGTCTGTACGCACCGTAGTCCATAACGATATAGCCAGCACCGGGTTCAACAATGCCCTCCAGTCAGTACTGTCCCGAGAAGAAGGTTGCGCCGACTTCGGGCAGCCCTGAATCGACGGACGCGCCCTCGACATGGTAGGCGTTACCAGCGAACCTCCTGCTGGCCTGCTCCGGTGGCTCCCGCCATGCAGTGGAAGCTATGTGGCCCAGGACGTCGTCGGCCTCCTCGCCCAGGAAAGCGAGTGCGGCTCGGTATGCGATGAACCAGTCGAAGGTCCGTCGGGACTCGTCGTCCGTGAGCCCTTCGTAGACCGCACCATACCCTGCGGGGTCAGCTGCGATCTGCATGATCGTGCCAAGCACAACAGGCTTGCCATTCGAATTGCAGCCCGCACCAACGTTGCACACGAGTTCATCCAATACCCTGCTCCGACCGACGTCAAAGCGCATAGGTCGCAGCAATTGATGTACAGCTTGCCCCAGCCCCACGCCTCTCGGTTCCGGCGGCACACACGTCCCCGGGGAGCACGCCTTTTCCCTGGGCTGCGGGGTACTGTTGGACAGCATTGGTTGTGCGCTGTACCAGCGTCGTCGAGTGACAGTCACTCATGTTGCACCACTCCGGGCGCCACGATCACCGGGATCTGTCCAGCTCCGCCAGTCCAGCTCTCGACGAGCCGGCCACCAGTCACCACTCCTTGGGTCGCTCCCATCGGACGTGACGGCCTTGGCGCGCACAGGGACTACTTGGCCCCACGACGTACCCTCTCAAGGTCAGCCTGCACCATCATCTCAACCAGACCGGCAAATGTCGTTGTTGGAGTCCAACCGAGGGCGGTCCTGGCCAGCGTCGGGTCACCAAGCAGCATGTCAACCTCTGCCGGACGAACGTACTTGGGGTCCTGAACAACATACTGTCGCCAGTCAAGGCCTGCCGTTTCAAACGCCAGCTGGGCGAATTCGCCTACCTCGTGGGACTCGCCCGTCGCGATGACGTAATCACCAGGCTCATCCTGTTGCATCATGAGCCACATCGCATTTACGTAGTCGCCGGCAAATCCCCAATCCCGTTTTGCACTCACATTGCCGAGTCTCAGTTCAGTCGCAAGGCCGAGTTTGATCCTGGCAACACCATCCGTGATCTTGCGGGTCACGAACTCTGTTCCCCTGAACGGCGACTCATGGTTGAACAGAATGCCATTGCAGGCATACATTGCGTAGCTCTCACGATAGTTCCGCGTGATCCAATAGCCAAAGACCTTTGACACGCCATACGGACTGCGCGGGTGGAAGGGCGTGGTTTCTCGCTGAGGGGTCTCCTCCACTTGTCCAAACATCTCACTGCTCGATGCTTGATAGAACCTTATCTTCTTGTCGGCTCGTCTTATGGCCTCCAGCAGGCGAAGAACACCCATCGCGGTAACGTCGGCCGTATATAGCGGCTGGCCCCAGGACGCGGCCACGAAACTCTGCGCTGCCAGATTGTACACTTCGTCTGGTTCCGCGGTCTCGATGGCGGCTGCCAGTGACGATGAGTCACCCAGGTCCCCTTCCACCAGTTCGATCCTATCCAGTACACCCAACTCTTGAAGTCTCCACGTGTTCGTCGTGCTCGAACGGCGATGCAGCCCTACAACTCGATACCCTTTGGTCAGCAGTAATTGCGCCAAGTATGCCCCATCTTGTCCTGTGATTCCAGTCACCAAGGCACTGCGCATCACGCACCTCCCTGTTCAGATTCACCCCTGGTCTGCGCGGCCATAGCTGTCCTCGAACCTCTCAATGTCATCTTCCCCAACATACTCGCCATTTGACACCTCGATGATTTCCAGTGGAATCTGACCTGGGTTCCCCAGTCGGTGCAGGGTCGTCTTGGGCACAAATGTGCTCTCGCCCTCATGGACAAAGAAAGTACTCTCGCCAATCGTCACCTGCGCGGTGCCGTGAATGACGACCCAGTGTTCGGTCCGATGCATGTGGCGCTGCAGGCTCAGTGTCGCTCCAACATTGACGACGATGCTCTTGATCTTGAACCGGGGTCCCACCTCCAGGACGCGGTAGCGGCCCCAGGGACGAATGATCTCGGTATGCTCTGTCGCTTCGGGACGATGACGGTCCTCCAGCATCCGCAGAAGTCGCTTCACCTCCTGCCCGTCTCCCCGGCGGGTCACGAGCACGGCATCATCCGTTTCGATCACGGTCGTGTCGCTCAGACCAACCGTCGCCACCAGACGCTTGCTACTGACAACAAGAGAATCGTGGGTGTCCAGACTGATGACATCTCCCTGGCTAACGTTGCCGTCCTGGTCACGCGTCTGCAGGTCATAGTAGGAATCCCAGCTGCCAACGTCGCTCCAGGTCAGATCCATCGGCACGACAGCAATATTCCTGGCCTGTTCCATCACAGCATAGTCGATGGAGATGGCGGGCATGTCTGACCAGTGCTGCAACGTATATTCATAGCCCCTGGCGGTGACGGTGGCGATCTCGGGAGCGTGGTCTTCGATTGCCGTGCCAAGTGCAGTCGGCGTGAACGCAAACATGCCGGCGTTCCACAGGTAGTCTCCTGAAGCGACAAACTGCGCCGCAACGTCCGCCGCAGGCTTCTCGGCAAACCGGAGGCAGGTCGCGTACCCATCGCGTTCCTCTCCCACCTGCACATAGCCATAGCCAGTCTCAGGCCGCGTCGGGCGGACGCCGAAGGTCACCAGATAGCCCATGCGAGCGGCTCGGTCAGCTGTATGGAGATACTCCACGAACCGCTGCACAGGCGCAATGACGTGGTCAGAAGGAAACACGAACAGCGTCTCGTTCTGCTCCGCCCCCGCCCTTTCCATGACGTACCGCAGCGCAAGCGCAATCGCAGGCGCCGTATTTCGTCCCTCCGGCTCACAGATGATGTTGGGTATAGCCTCTGGCGCAGCGGTTTGCAGAACGTCCTTCACGTAGAAATAGTAGTCCCTGCTGGTTACCGTGACGATGTCCTGTGGATGGACAACGGTCAGGGCGCGCCCCACAGCTCCCTCCAGCAGTGAGTGCCCGTCAAAGATTGGCAGAAACTGCTTCGAATAACTCTTCCGCGACAGTGGCCAGAGGCGTGTTCCGCTCCCGCCCGCGAGGATGATAGCGTTCAAGCCGGAACCTCTCGGCAGGCCGGTGCCGCTTCATGTCGAATCTGCCCGACCGCATGTTGTACGGTCCCTGATCTTGCAGCGGTTTGTGCGCATGGCGCCCTCGTACCATCGGCCGAACTGGCGTTTTTCATCGTCTTCCTCCCCCTGCCCTGCTACCATACCACAGGCGGCCAGGAGTGCAACTGGCGGCACGTGCGCGGAGGGCGGTCAGTCGAAGATGGCTTCGAGGGTTTCGCTGAGAAATTGGCGCAGGTCGGCGGAAAGGTCAGGGCGCTTGAGGGCAAGGGCGATGTTGGCCTTGAGCAGACCCATCTGGGTGCCGATGTCGTAGCGCGTGCCCTTGAACTCGCAGGCGTAGACCTTCTTGAAGGGAAGCATGGCCTGCAGGGCGTCGGTCAGCTGGACCTCGCCGTTGTGGCCGGGGCGCGTCTGCTCGATGGCCTCGAAGATGCCAGGCGCAAGGATGTACCGTCCCACGATGGCCAGGTTCGTGGGGGCGTCCGCAGGGTCGGGCTTCTCGACCAGGCCCGAGACTTCCCAGACGCCGGGGGCCACGGCCGTGCCCTCGATGATGCCGTAGCTGCCCGTTTCCTCGCGCGGAACCTGCATGACCGCCACGACCATGCCGGGAAAGCGCCGCGCCACCTGCTGCATCTGCACCAGGCAGGGCACGGGCGC
>DAONFE010000020.1:16616-20601 GCA_035403525.1 Candidatus Cryosericum sp. | reverse complement strand
GCAATGCGTTGAAGTCAGTCGGATCATGCTCCACCGTGATACCGAGCTTGGCGAGCATGGGCTGCATCAGGGTCACCTCACGTTCACGGAAGGCTGCACCCTGGGAATATGGAATCTTGAGGACAGCGGGCGTGCCATCCGGCAGGCTGCGCTGCTTGTGCGCTGCATCCCACTTCCAGCCTGCGGCGTCCAGCAGCTCGTTGGCCTTGTCGGGATTGTACGCATACTTGGAAAGAACCGGCTTGTAATACACGGAACCAGAGGACAGCGGAGAAAGCACAGGGTCGTTGCCGACCATGGCCTTCTGCGTTACCAGAGCGCGGTCGACGCCATAGTAGAATGCCTGACGCACCCTCTTGTCACTGAACCAGGGGGACTTCAGGTTCCATTCCATGATACCGCACGTCGTTCCCTTGTTGTAGTAGACGTTGAACTTGTCGCCCATCTTCTGCTCGAACTGCTTGGCGAGGTCCAGAGGCAGCGACTCGGAGGAGACGTCGATCTGGCCGGTCAGCATGTTGATCAGCAGGGTGTTGGTGTCGGTGATGAAGCGCTCGGTGACCGTGTCAAAGACGGGCTGTCCGCCGAACCACTTGGGGTTGGCAGCAAAGATGATGTACTGGTCCGTGACATTCGTCTTGATCGTGTACGGCCCGCAGTAGACGGGGTTGTTGTTGAAGTCCGAGGTATTGATGCTGGCCGGGTCCTTCGTGAACTGAGGCCCCAGGATGTGCTCGGGATAGATGCCCCAGCCAGTCGGAATATAGGCGTCCCAGCTCTTCCAGTAGACCTTGCAGGTGTAGTCATTGACCTTGACGATCTTGGTGACAAGGTCCATGGGGGTACGCGAAACGACCTGGATGTCGTCGCTCATGTAGAGCTTGTGGGAGAAGATGTAGTCGTCAATGGTGACCGGCTTGCCATCGGACCAGGTCATGCCCTTGCGCAGTTCGAAGTCCGTGATGACTGTCCCGTCCGCGTTGCGGATGAGGTGCTTGTTCTCGAGGGTTGGGACGTACTTGGCCATCTCGGGGAACAGGACACCGTACGGGGTCATGGAAATGACCGAGCTCGACAGGAACGTGACCGCCTTCTGGGTGTACGCCGAGTCAGAGATGAGCGGGAACAGGTTTTCCGGAGCGTTCTCTTCCGCCATCGTCACGGTCTTCTTGCCGGTCGTTGGCGGCGTGATGGTATTGTAGATGGCAAATGCGCACTCGCCGCGGGTCGCTGAGGTGGTGGGATTGATGTTGCGGAACTTGTCCCACTTCAGCAGCTGCACGCGCGGACGGACGGCGATGGTCATGGCGCCAATGGCGTAGGCGCCGATCTTCGACTCATCGTTGGCCATGCAGACAGACTCCTTGATGGTCTTCGCCTCGGCTTCCTTGCCGAGCACGCGGACCAGCAGGACCGCCATATCCTGGCGCTTGATCTGGGCGGTGGGGCCGAATTTGCCGCCACCGATGCCCTGAATGTACCCGGCCTTGGCTGCGGCTTCAACATAGCCATAGGACCAGCGGGACGACGGCACATCGCTGAAGGTCGCCTTGGCTGGCTTCTGGAGGGCAAGACCCTTGGCAACGACGATCATCTTCGCGAACTCTTCGCGGGTGACCTTGCCTTCGGGCTTGAATGTCCCATCCGCATAGCCCTCGATGACTTTCTTCCCGGACAATGCGGTGATTTCGTCGTACGCCCAGTAGGAGGCAGCGACGTCCTTGAATCCGGCGGCGTTCGCAGTCAGCACTGGAGAGCAGACGGCAACAAGAAGAACGACCGCAAGAACAGCTGACAGGAATCTCTTCATCTAATTCTCCTTCCTTGCTAGAATAGGTGCTGGTATTGAAACAATCTCACATGGAACGGTGGTTGGCAAGCACCTCCTTCCTCGCAGATAGTTTGAGCATTCAACAACTTCGGTTCCTCCATCACAGTAACCGGAATGCATCAACGCGCCATCAACCCTTGCAGACTGTCGGCACTCAAACCGCACCGTGACGCACGGCAAGGTACGTCAGCGCTTATCTGAACATTACACGATTGGGTTTTTTTGTCAAGCAAGCCCACGGTGGCCAACAAAGTCTGCAACAACGCTTCAGCGGCTGAATGCAGTGAACATGCCCGGGTATTCACAGGCCCTCGCAATGTGAACCCGAACTTAGAGGCCAGGGTGCCCCGCGTTCTTCGGTGCTTGCGTTCACGCCTTGGTCTGCTCCTGCTCCCTGCGCCACTTGAAGTAGTCCAGGGCCACCTGGGGAAAGATGGCATAGGACAGGACATCCTCATCCTGCTCGATGTACTCCCTGATCTCCTCACGGAACTTGTCCATCTGGGGAGGGATGAGGTCGGCGGGCCGGCAGTCGATGGTTGGCTCGTCGCCGATGATGAGCCGCCTGATCTCATCTGAGATAGGCACAGAGGCGCGGCCGTACTCGCCGCGTACCAGCGCCTTGGTCTCCTTCGTGCACTGGACGTACCGCCCCATCATGACATTGAGCACAGCCTGCGTTCCTACTATCTGCGAGGTCGGCGTGACAAGGGGGGGATAGCCCAGATCCGCGCGCACGCGTGGCACCTCCTGGAGCACCTCCTGGTAGCGGTCGAGCATGTCGGCCTGCTTCAGCTGGCTGACCATGTTGGAAATCATGCCGCCCGGCAGCTGATAGATGAGCGCGTTGACGTCCACGCCCATGACCTTGGCATCCAGCTCGCCGGACTCGAAGGCATGTTCGCGCACTGGCATGAACAGCTGGGCAACCCTGTTGAGTGCCTCCAGGTCGATGCCCGTGTCCCAGGGCGTTCCCCTGAGGGCGGCAACCATCGTTTCGGTACAGGGCTGCGAGGTCGCCAGAGCAAACGGTGAGATGGCACAGTCGATGATGTCGGCCCCTGCCTCGATGCCCTTGAGATAGGACTGGCCGGCCAGGCCGGTGGTGTAGTGGCTGTGAACCTGAATGGGCAGGGTCGTGACCTTCTTGAGCGCGGCGACCAGGTCATAGGTGGCATAGGGCGTCAGCAGGCCCGCCATGTCCTTGATAGCGATGCTGTCCACTCCCATCTGCTCCAGGTCGCGCGCGATGCCCACGTACTTCTCGATGGTGTAGGTCGGGGCAATGGTGTAGACGATGCAACCCTGTGCAATCCCGCCCAGTTTCTTGGTGGTGCGGATGGCGCGCTCCACGTTGCGCATGTCGTTCAGAGCATCAAACACGCGGATAATGTCGATGCCATTGGCCAGCGAGCGTTCGACGAAGGCGTCGACCACGTCATCGGCGTAGTTCTTGTAGCCCAGCACGTTCTGGCCGCGCAGCAGCATCTGCAGCTTCGTGTGCTTCACATTGCGCCGGATCGTGCGCAGGCGTTCCCACGGGTCCTCATGCAGGAACCGCAGGCATGAGTCGAAGGTCGCCCCGCCCCACATTTCGATGGAGGCGTACCCAACCGCGTCGATGGCCTCGAGCGCCGGCTCCATCTCCTTCGTTGTCATGCGCGTAGCAATGAGCGACTGCTGCGCGTCCCGGAGAACCGTCTCCATGATGCCGACCTTGTGCGCCGGAGCCATGCCGGACGCAACGGCCGTGTCCCGGCGCGCCTCGGTTCCAAGCTCCTCTACCTCGACATCAAATGACTTTCCACCCACGTTCAGACTGAACCTGTTTGCCACAGCAACCTCCTCTGCCTGCCGGCGCTTCAGGATGGCAGACCCTCTGCCCCGCGCCCGCCCTTTTAGTATATCCCGTTGTGCGGGTCCTCACACCCCTACCCGCGCAGCCGCGTCCCCCGGGCCAGGGTTGCCCCGCACAGGCCGCGGCAAATCAGATGACCCCCGCCGAAGCGGGGGTCACGATCATGCAGTATGAAAGAGGCAGATTCAGCTCGCAGTTGGATTCACCGTTGCGTCTGGAGCTGGACCACGGCTGCCCTCGCCGTCCCTTGGCCCGCGTCCGCCGAAGCATCCGCCGTCACGCATGCCACGTCCGCC
>DAONFE010000020.1:13786-16516 GCA_035403525.1 Candidatus Cryosericum sp. | reverse complement strand
CTGCTCACCTCAGTCACCGTTCCGGACACTGTCACTGTCTGGACGTTGGGTGTTCCATCATCCTTGCGCAGCGTTACCGTCTTGCCGTCAGCACCCGTGAAGGTCCAGACGTGCAGTTCCTTGGTCCCGCCACGGTCCACGACGTCACCCTCGACCGTCACGGTGTCGCCCACCTTCATGACAATGCCTGAGGCTGCGCCCGGCCCGAGCTCAATAGTGTAGACGGTTCCGTCGGCACTGTCCTTGACCTTGGCGTAGCCTTCCCGGCCGTGGCGGAACATACCCAGGAAGCCCTGGTCAGTCGTGCTGCTCGCGGGAGTGGATACTTCCGTTACCGTTCCCGTCACCGCAATGATATCGACCGTTGTTCCCTGGGCGGTTGTTACCGTCCGCACTTTTGTCGCCGCCGAAGCTATCGCGATGCCGCCGGTCAGCAGTCCGGCGATGACAACCGCCAGAACCACCTTTCCGAGTGTTTTTCTCATCTGGTCACCTCTCGTGCGGGGTTGCCCCCGGAGTGCAGCACCCGGTTGGGTGCTGCCACCTCTAGTACGAGAGGGGGTTGCTTTTCGTACAGACCGGATGTGAAGGCTCGGCTGTGCGCCCTCTACTGCCCGCTGAATACTGCGGTGAAGGTCAGCGTCTCGCCGGCACGGCCCAGCCGTGAACCTGGCGGTGTCACACCCGTCAGCTTCGCGCCAGGAGGTCCGCCGCCAGTGACGGTGACACTGTATACCCCCGGAACCAGGAACATCTCATAGGGAACGAGCGACCCGCTCCAGCGCGCAGCGCCGCTCAGCCGGAAGGACAGCCGTCCCTTCCACGGGACGCCGTCAAGGGTCGCCTCAACGCGCACGACGGTTTCCCCCTCGGGGACGCCGGCGCGGGTCACCTGTCCCAGAAACATCGGCAGCACGAGCGCAAGAAGGACACACAGGCACAGGAACACAGGCAGGGCACGCCTGGCTCTGGACAGGTGTTCGGCATCACGCCACCCGGGGACGTCCTGCCTGGACGCTCTCGGCGAAACAGCCTGGTAGCGTGAACGGGCCCGGTACCGCCAGCTTTCACGCGCACGCCGAGGCTTCTCTTCGCCGGGATATGAACTTCGTGACCGATACAGCTTCATGGGTTCACCACCGTCAGTCTACCAGACTTCCCGGCGCTGCAAAGCGTGGGGTTGCCCGCGACAACTACGACGAATACCGTGAACATTCCCCTTTCGACTCTGTTGACAATGTATAGGGCTTGACTAGCATGCGCTCAGGTAGGGCAAGCCTCACCACACTAACCAAGGAGGCTCGTATGGCAGATCGCGTCAAGGGGAAGGTCGCGCTTGTCACGGGCGCCGCCATGGGCATGGGCAGAGCTCACTCACTGCTCCTCGCCAGCGAGGGCGCAAAAGTGGTCGTAGCAGACATCGCGGAAGAAGCTGGCCAGAAGACCGTCGCCGACATCAGGGCGGCCGGGGGCGAGGCCATCTTCGTCAAGCTCGACGTGTCAAAGGCAGACGACTGGGAGCATGCGGTGCAGGCCGCCGTCGCTGCCTACGGGACGGTGAACATTCTGGTCAACAATGCCGGCATTCTCATCTCCAAGACGCTGGATCAGACAACTGAGGCAGAATGGGACCGCATCTTCAGCATCAACGCCAAGGGACCCTTCCTTGGGTGCAGGACGGTGTATCCGGTCATGCAGAAGGCAGGTGGAGGCTCCATCGTCAACATCTCCTCCATCTATGGCCTTGTCGGTGCGCCAGCAGCTGCTGCGTACGAAGCCACCAAGGGCGCTGTCCGTTTGCTTACCAAAGCTGCAGCCGTCGACTTCGCCAAGGACCACATCCGCGTCAACTCGGTGCACCCGGGCGTCATCAAGACAGAGATGACCAAGGGCATGCTCGTCGATCCCGCCATCGTGAAGGCAGCGCTCGGCCCGACGCTCATCGCCCGCCCCGCCGAGCCCGAAGAAGTCTCCTACGCCGTTCTGTTCCTGGCGTCAGACGAATCGTCCTACATGACCGGCTCCGAAGTCGTTGTGGACGGAGGCTACTCCGCCAACTAGCGCAACCGGGCTCTCATCCGCGCACAATTGTGAATCCCTTGGTGCCAGGCACCAAGGGATTCACAATTCAGGTCAGCTGAGGGCCATGATGAGGACGATGATGCCGGCAACCAGCAGGATGCCGCTCAGCGCCACCTGCAGGGTGCCCGAACCGTGTACATTCCTGCGGACATCCTGCTCACTCTTCCAGGTCACGACGGAGTACTCCTTGCCCTTGCCGCGGCGAGCCACCCAGTAGCCGTTGACAGCTTCGACCGGGCCCACGAAGAACGCCTGCTCTCCTGGAAGGAGCGCCGTCTCGACCGCATGGAAGCTGGGACGGGACAGCTTGGCAAGCAGCCCGCGTGTGGAAACGTATGGAGCAATGATGGGGTTATCCCGGTCATGGATGTTCTCGTTGAACGTGGACCGACCGTCGATGGGCGGCAAGCCGCCACGCTCGTCAAACCACAGCTCGCCCGCGCCCCGCAGACGGAATGGGGCGGAAGCTGACTTTGACCACACCGTTTCCCACTCTGTCCGCGTGGACGACGTGTCGTCGTCGATTTCCCGCTTCTCGCGTTGAAGGTACGCACTCCATGCAACACTCGGCTGTGAGGAGTACGGCGTCATGATGGGCTGGTCTGCAACAATGACCCCCTGAAACTTGCCATAGAGACGCCCCTGGGC
>DAONFE010000020.1:0-13686 GCA_035403525.1 Candidatus Cryosericum sp. | reverse complement strand
GGACAGAACTTGAGCCCGGCTGCGGCAGGCTGTGCGGTCGAGCTGTCCGCCGCACGACCGGTGGCAGTCTTGGCCCGCCGCCCTGGCGCTGCAGCGTTCCCGGGCTTCACAAAGGGCCCGGCGGCATCGGCCTGCCGGTCGACTACAGCTGCGGACAGCAGAAGGTCGCCAAGCTTCTGAGCGTACTGCTCCTGACTGAGAGGCTGGTGATTGACATCGAGCACTCCCTCCTTCTCCTCGAAGCGGAACCAGTGATTGGCCAGACCGGTCGAGGCCACATAGCCGCGGTGCAGGGTGCGCGTACCACCCTGGGTCACGACGTCCACGGTGAACCCGACGCTGCCGACCCAGCTCTGCAGGAATTCGGCGCCCATGTGCCTGCCCGCCTCGCCAAACAGGAGCACAGGGTCCGTGCTGCCGGCGCGCGTCGTCCCGACGAGGAAGCCCCTCTTGACCGCCTGTTCCAGCCCGTCATCCGCCATTGTTCCCAGCTGAGCTGCAAGGTCCGGGACAAGCACAAGCAGAGAGGGCAGCAGCCAGCGGATGTCCTGACTGCGGATGCCGGCCCCGGCAACCGAGCGGAACTCCTGGGGTGTCATGACCGGGTCCGGCGACCTCCGGAACTCCAGCATGTCCTGATAGGCACACCTGCGGAACATGTCGATGGTATGGAACACGGCAACCAGCGTGGACAGTGAGCAGGGCGGCGTGAGCATGTTGGGTTCCCCCTCCGGCGCCGCTGTCCCCAGCTGCTGCGCCACCCATGCAGCCGCATCCCGTCCGGCATCAAACAGCCGGATGTCCCACTCGCCGTCTCCGGGAGCAACGGCGACCATCATGTCACCCGCCCGCTTTGCCGCATAGGCACGCAGGCTGCCCAGGGGCCGCATGCCTCCCCCAAACAGCGCGTCCAGTCGCAGGTCAGGCCGTGCCAGCACCGCAGCTGCGGCCAGGAAGCTGTCATTGCCTCCAAGTGCCTTTCCGTCCTCTGTCACCGTTCCGGAACCGGGAGCATAGTCTGCCAGCGTCGCTGCAAAGGGTGAGAAGGATGTAGCCTGCAGGTGCAGCTGGTCCACCAGGAGAGGCCCAAGGTCTTCGGGGTGTACCACGAACACTGCGCCGTCGCCTTCGTGCTCAGATTGTCTGTTCATTGCTGTCTCCTTCCGGAAGTTCTGGTGCCACAGTCCTCCACAGTTCATCGGGGACTGGCTCTGTTGGCACAGGCTGTCCCACGCTGCTCTCGATGACATCCTCCGTGAATGCGGGTTCCTCGTCCTCCGTACAGGTGCCGTTCACTATCGTCCTGTCACGGCGACTGCCGCTCAGGTCCAGGTACGGGCACCCCTGCGTCTGTGCGTGCAGGAGAAGGGATGTGTCTCCCGGCGCAATCCACAGGAGCTTGCCAGCCTCAATCCACGGTTCAAGGTCGTAGTCCCGGTCCAGGCATATGCTGTCGTCATCCTGCGACCAGGCCAGCGTCCCGTCCGGGCGCAGAACCTCGTAGAAATCCGTTCCCCAGGTGTTCACCCGGTGGACTACCTCCTGGGGCCTGTCCGCAACATAGGTCACGACGTACCCTGTGTGGACGCCCACGGGCACCTGGCTCACGACGGCGTAGACGCCCGGCAGCGCCAGCAGGCGCGGAACAACGTAGGGAATCTCCGGACCGGGCCGCACTTCGAAGGGTGTCACCTCGAGAGGAGTCCCCAGATGCATGGCGCCTGTCAGCCCAACGAGGTCAGGCGCCCCCGGCTGCAGTGGCCGGACCGGCTCTGCGGCATTCCACCAGAGGCCGTCCAGACCGACGGTGTCGATGGAGTACTCCAGGATATCGCCCGTCACAGGACTGCGCGAGAGTCCCACGACGGGGAGACTGTCGAGGTACCGCTCCCGCAGTGCAGCAATCTCTGTGCCCAGCTGCTCAAGTTCGTCCAGCACCTGCGGCGCCACCTGCTCCGGGTCCCTGTTCAGATCGCCCAGCAGAGCAGTTTGCCGCTCCCGAAGCGCCGCGTGGCGCGCCAGCAGTTCCTGCCTCACTTCCATGGATGATGGTTGCATGAGAGTCTCCTAGCGGGCGGGGGGAACGTAGTTGGCCGCACCGACCGAACCATCGGACCCCACCGTAATCACAGCTTTGCCGCCCGGACCATGTCCCTTGGTGATGCCTTCGAAGATTTCGTATTCATGCGCTGTCGCCGGGTTCCAGTTTATGTGCGCCCCGTGGGTGACAGGCACGCCCCGCGCCGAGCACCAGTCTATAAACGCTCTTTCCTCGGCACCTGTAAGAGGCCTGCCCCCCGCCTTGGTCGCGCTGAACAGATCCAGGTCACTGATAAACGGACGACCGGTTTTGACATCCACGAGCGTGCCGCTCTTCACTGCCACCTTGCCCTCCTCGATCAGCTTTTGCATCTTGGGCGAGGTCACCTCGGACATGCGCATTGTGAAGCGGTCTGCGACTTCACGAATCATCTGCGCCTTGCGTTCTGCGGGGAGCGACGAAGACTTGATTCCCTGGATAAGCTTCTGCGTGGCAGCCGCATCGGGCTTGAAGTGCCCGATGGCGCCTTCGGGCCCTTTGGCCCCGATGAGACGGTCAACGAAGTTGATGCTCTTGTTCTTGAAGTCTGATGGTTTGGGAATACCTCCCCGCACGAACCCGGAAACAGGTCCCTGCGGCCGAATCGACACATCCAGGCCAAACTTCTGGGCACCTTCCTGAATGGTCTTCAGGTGCCCTGGGTTTATGCCTGTGGCAGGGACCGCACTGCGCACCGAAACGAGTTTTCCTCCCTTGAGCGCGGCCGCTTTCTCGGTCACCGCCGTCGACGCCTTCGCCTCTGCAGAGGCACCGGTCTTGAGGACACCGTTGATGAGGGTCCGCGCCGCCCCTTTGAGGTCCCCCTTCAGAATCTGCGCACCCCCAACCGTCAGTATTTCTTTTCCTGCGGCGAGCGCTGCCCTGGCCTGGCCAGCCGTCGCAATCGTCATGCCTATCTTTCCCGTCGCGATGAACACATTTGCAAACCGCTCCAGAACAGGAACATTCGGGTCCCACGACTTCTTCCAGTTTTCCCAGCCCCCCGAGTCCTTGATGGCGTCCCACATCTTGCCGGGGTCTGTCAGTGTCGTGTACACCCCCTCTGCCACGCCCTTGATGACCTTTGCTCCTACATCGGCCGCCGTTGCTACGCCGCCCTTCACATCCTGCCATGTTCCCGTCGCCGTGTCCCATACGATGCCCGGGTCGTTCCACACATCCTTGACGGCACCCACGACATCCTCTGCGAACCCTGCAAGCGGCCGCGTCACCAGACCCGGGTCGTTGTAGACAGCCTTTGCCCCCTTATACAGCGAGGTCGCCCCCTTGACCACGACGTCCTTCGCACTCGTCGCCAGACGAACGGCTGCATCGCCAATCTCGACGGCTTCCTTGTCCCAGTTGCTCCAGGCAAGAGACAGAATGCCGCTCCAGCTGTTGGCCGCCTGCGCTTCCGCCTCCGTCCTGGCCATTTCCTGTCTGATCTGTTCCACTCTGGCCTTGCGCTGCTCGGGGGTCAGCGGTGCGCCTTGCGGCGCAACCTTCATGGTTTGAGGAGGTGGAGTATCCGGAAGCCCGAGCTTGGAGGGATCAATCCCGTGTTTGAGCATGTATGCGTAGGCCGCGCCCAGGTTGGTGGTAAGCAGGCTGGCAAGAGCGGCGGCCTCGGCTGGAGGGAGGCCAAGCTTCCGCACCATCGGCCAGCCGGTGTTGCGCACGAGTCCTTGAATGGTGCGGCCACTTTCCGCCCACGTCCCGTCATCGGCAAGCACCGTCCCCAGCAGGAAGACACAACTGCAGACAAACATCATGAGAATCAGGAATGTGGCGGCTTGCCGCGCCGTCTTGCGTCGCTTCGCAATGGAAGCAGCGCTCGCGATCAGAATGACAGCCAGTCCTCCCCAGAACGTCAGCCTCGCCCACAGCGCCGGTGTACGGTGCAGGGCCGAGACGGCAAACCCCAGCGCAAGCCCGGGAAACAGCAGGAAGACGCACTCGGATTCCGCGCCAACAGGTGTCAACCTGAGATGCAGATAGCGCCTCAAGTCTGAGAGCGCAAGCTTCAGCACCATGTACTCAAAACTCATGTCCAGACCCATGGTCAGCAGCAGGAAGCCAGCTGCATACGCCCATGCCAGCATGTAGTTGGCCATCCTCCAGCTCAGGACAAGGGCAACGATGCCCCCGATGAGCAGAGGAACAGCTGCTCGCCACCGCAACTTCTGGAAGCCGCGTGCCAGCCAGGAAGGAAACAGCACGATCCCCTTGAGGCACGCAATGGGTGCGGAGAACAGCCTGCCAAGAAAGGGCGAGACAAAATACGCAATGACACTCCAGAACGCCATGCCGCCCCGCGGGTTCTGGACCGTGTTGATAATGTACCGGAAAACGGGCTTGGTGGGATACAGCATCGTGTTGTTGGGCGCGACCACCAGCCACGTATGAAAGACCCACGTGGCTCCGGCCATGAGCAGCGAGGTGACAATCGTCAGCGGAAGATTGGCTACCCAGCCTTTCACCACCAGGACAATCAACTGCCACAGGGTCTGCGGGGTGGGCTCCGGCACTGGCGGAGGACGTCTGCCGCGCCGCACCTGCTGCGCCGGCATCTGCTGGTCCGTCACTGCTGGCGGGGCAGGCGCGGGCGCCCACGCGCGGCCATTCCACACAAGCCAGCCCCCGGTTGCCGGGTCAATCTGCCACCACTGTCCCTGCGCCGTCCTGAACCGGAGTTCAGCCATCCGTCGCTGAAACTCTGCGGGAGCAATCTCCCCCCGGTCCAGTTGTCCCCGCAGCGTCAGGTATCTTGCCTGCAGCTCGTCGAAGTCCATAGCAGCCTCCGATTCTTCACGGTCCTGCGCCTGTTACCAGGCCAGCATGGTGTCCCTCTGGCCGCAGTTTATTCCGCTCCTACTCTTGTGCAAGATGTCACGGCATGGCAGGGCGCACGGTGCCGTGCGCCTTGTCGACTTCATACCACCCGAATGTCGCCGAGTGTCCGCCCTCCTCGTCCTGCACCATCTCATAGGCATGCACCATCCAGCTGTCTGCATCCTCCGAGTCGACCTCGATGACCACGCGGTCGTCCGGCCGCTCCGCATCCACGTGCTGAATCCATTCCACGACCTCTGGCAAGGCCCTCACTCGTGCCACCGCGTCTTCAGCCGATGCTGCCCCTCCACTTGGACGGCGGCAGCTCTCTGCGAGGCCGACGGACAGGACAACAAGGACCAGCAGGACCAGTTTCCAGTGTCTCACAGCTTGCCCTCCGCTATCTCAACGAGCGTCTCCCGGTCAATGATGGTCAGCCCGTCACGCGTTGCGCACCACAGGTTGCCATCCCCGTCCTCCATCATGCACTTGACCTCGTCATCGGACAGCCCGTCCGCGGTCGTGAGCACTCTGAACCCTTCGCGGGTCTGCACAGCCATGCCCTCGTATTCAGACCCCACAAGGAGCGCTCCGCTGCGCGTCACGTACACGGACCGCGCTTTGCCGCCGGCAAGCCCGCCCGCCTTCTCCAGGACGCGCGCGATTTCCCAGACTCCGTCCCTCTGGTTGAACTGCACTGCCCCTCCCTCGTCCAGGAATCCGGTTCCCGCCCAGACGGTTCCATCCGCCACCTCATACAGCGAAATGATATTGTTGTGCGGCAGGCCGTTCTGTGTCGAGAACTGCTGCCATGAGGCGCCTGACAGGATAGCCAGGCCGCCGGCTGGAGCGACATACGAACCAAACCACAGTCCGCCGCTTGCGTCCTCCAGCATGACCCGCACCATGTCATCGGCAAGACCATTCTCCTTGCGCAGCACCTTCCAGCCATCACCGCTCCGCAGTGCAGCACCGCTCCATGTCCCTGCCCACAGGTCGCCACCACGCGTGACGAGAACACAGTTGACCCTGTTGTCCGGCAGACCCTGCCGTGTTGTGAACCACGTTGCCGTCCCGTCCTTCCACCGTACCAGGCCCCGCTCGGAGGCAAACCACAGTGCACCCTCGCCGTCCTCCGCGATACCACGCACGTACGTCATGGGCCGCCCCGCATCCACTGTCTCTGTCACCTTGCGTTCCCGTGTGTCCACAGCACATACGCCGTCCACCCCGCCACACCACATGGTTGTGCCATCCAGAAACAGCACAAAGGTGTCGCCGGGAGGCCGCAGGATATGGATGCCCGGCAAAGGATGAGCAGGCGCCGGCACCTGCTCCCCGGCCACGGGACCGCAACCGGTCAGCAGGCACACTGCAAGGAGAGTCGCCAGCATGCTGCGCGTGTTCATGCCTGTGGCACCAGACGTCCGTCTTTGAGGTACAGGCGCGTGCCTCCGACCGCCTGAGCCTCGTCCTCTTCATGGGTCACGTAGATGACCGCTGTCGCGTCGGCAGCAATGACGCCTGTGATCAGTTCCAGCAGCTCTCTCTTGAGGTCGCTGTCGAGGCTGGTGAGAGGCTCGTCCATGAAGAGGTGCCTGGGCCGTGGCGCGATGGCACGGGCCAGCGCCACACGCCGCTGCTCGCCACCCGAGAGCTGCTGCGGCAGGCGCTGCGCAAGGCCCTCCACCCTGCAGGCCGCAAGAGCCTCTTCCATCCGCTGCCATGCTTCCCGCTTCGGAAGGTCGGCGAGCCCGTACAGCACGTTCTGCGCCACGCTCATGTGCGGCCACAGCGCAGCGCTCTGGAAGACAAACCCGATGCCGCGCCGGGAGGGTGGGACAAGAACCCTTCCCGGGAGAGTTGCCTGTCTGCCGTCCACAGCGACGGTGCCTCGCTCAGGAGCCAGGAGACCCGCCAGCACGCGCAGGAGGGTTGTCTTGCCCGCACCGGAAGGACCCATCAAAACTACCTTCTGGCCATCTTCCAGGGTCATCGTCACATCGGAGAGAATACTCCTCCCCCCGGCGCTCACGCCGATCCCCGTGCATGCAATCACGTGCGCCTCCAGCTGCCGTTCCACAGAAGCAGCGCCGGAACCATCAGGACGAGAAGTCCCGCAAGCAGCACAAGGCAAAGCGCTGACACGGTTCCAGAACCTCCGTAGTGAAGGTAGTTGTAGATTGCAAGGGCCAGCGGCTGCTGCCCCGGCTGCATGACAAGCAGCATCCCGCTCACCTCGCCAATGCCAAGGATGGCAACGAGGAGCAGGGCAGCCACCAGAACGGGGCCGAGGGTGGGAATCCAGATGCGACGGATATAATCGCCCCTGCGGCGCTCGAACAGCCGGCCCGCCTCCGCCGTCGCGCTGTCCAGACGGGCCAGACGCGCTCCCGTCATGAGGCAGGCAAACGGGCCAAACCGGAACGCCAGCAACAGGGCTGGCGCAGCCGCCCTCCACAGCCCACCTGCCAGCGTTCCCGCCAGGGATGCTCCCGTACCGGCGAGCGGCCCCGGCAGTGCCAACGGCACGAGGAGCAACGCCGCCGTCCACCGTCCCGACCGGTTTTCCGCAGCCACCAGCGGCCCTGCGGCAAGTGCGAGCACGAGGCTGACAAGACACGCACCGCCCGCTGTCCGGAGGCTGACCCACGCCTGCGGCACCGCATCGACGACAGCCGCCCACGTTGCTCCATGCGCACCAGCGAGCAGCGAACCAAAGAGCCCTGTCACATCAGCCACAAGAACGGCCGCCCCGCAGAGTGCCCCGGCACGTGTCACTCCTGATGCCCTCCAGGCTGAGACAACCGCTCCCTCACGCGTGGAGGGCGTCGACAGCACCCTGGAAATGCTGCGCATTGCAGGAGCCAGTGCGGCGAGACACAGCACGACGACCGGAACCGCGAGGAGAGTCACGTCCGCCGTCCTGCCGCTCGCGCTGAAGCGCGCGTACAGTTCCAGCGCATATGTGTTGACCGAGAAGAGCGACGGCACAGAGAGGTCGCCCATGCAGAGCACGAAGACGAGGAGCGTCCCTGCCGCCAGCACCGGCCGCATGAGGGGAAGCATGACATGCCGCAGAACACGGCCCGAGGACCCCTGGACGAGCCCGGCATCGACGAGCAGCGGGTCCACCATGCTCCAGGCTGCGAGCGCAACACCCGCCATGAGCGGCGCGTAGACCATCACCTGCACCCAGAGGGCAGCCCCCAGTCCCTGAAAGGCAGGCACCAGCAGGCCCGTGCGGCGCAGGAGGAGACGCAGGCCTTCAGCAGTACGCATCCAGGCCACTGCGTGGAGATATGGAGGAACAATGACGGGGACGACGACCGCCATGCTCAGCCAGTGGAGCCTGGCAGGCATCCCCTGCAGGAACAGGGCTCCTGCCGTACCAATGGCCAGGCACAGGAGAGCGGTCGCTGCCGAAAGCGCACAGCTGCGAAGCAGCAGTCTCAGCGTCCGCCCCGCAGGAACTGCGAGGCTGACGAGCGACGGATTCCTGCCCACGGCGGCCCAGGCATCAGCTGCCAGGGCCAGAATGGGCATGCCAAGCACAACCGCCAGTGCCAGAACTCCGCAGATGCGCCAGGCGCGACCGTTCACGGGGGGAGTTCAGCCTCCAAAGATAGTCGCCAGATCAGCCTGCGATGTCTGCATTGCCTGCTGGAGGGCATCGGCACTGACGTCCATCCCCTTGATGGGCGTTCCGGTGAGCGGAGCAATGCCACCTTCCTGCCGTGTGGACAGCTGGCAGTAACCCGCATCCATCAGCATGGTTTCAACCTTCTCGCTCAACAGAAACTGGACCAGACGAGCTGCTGCTTCCCCGTGCGGAGCCCCACGCACCAGCGCCACGCTGGAGGGAATGACGAGCGTGCCCATGCCCTCCTGGTCTGGCACGACCACCGATACGGGGTCGCCACGCCTGATCGCGACCAGCGCATCATCCGAATCGGTGATGCCCCACTGCAGCACACCTTGGCCGACCAGGTCACGCACCGTGGCGTTTCCGTCCACAATCCGCACGCCGGCCTTGTGTACCTGCTCATAGAAGGAACGCGCCTTGTCAGCGCCGAGAACAGCATAAAGAGCTGCGGCGTGGGCAGCGGTCGTCCCGAAGAGAGGCATGGCCATGCCCACGCTTCCGCGCGGGTACGCATCCGAGGCGAGGTCCATGACCGATGACGGCATGGGACCGCTCAGCGCTCCCCTATTGAAGAGCAGGACACGAAACCGGGCAGCGTGTCCCGCCCACTGCCCTTCGGGGTCGCGATACCGCGCAAGAATCCCGTCGGCCGCTCCCTGCGGCAGCTTGTCCAGAACCCCCTGCCTGGCAAGGAGGGCCATCTGTGTCGTTTCGTTGCTCCAGAAGACATCACAGGCGGGGGCCCCCTTCTCAGCAAGAAGGCGGTTGACCAGCCCTGTCGTCTTTGCGGCCTCCGTGTCATAGACCGGCAGGACATGAATGCCCGTTTCGGCCTCAAACGCGCTGAATACCTGTTCGGCATACTCCTGGTCGACCGCCGTGTAGCAGACCACCTCTTTTGCCTCCTTCCGGCATCCAAGCACCGGGACGAGGACAAGAACTGTGATGAGCCCAAGAATGACGAACCGCTTGCCCATGACGGCTACCTCCGTCTGAAGAGTGACCGGAATGCACCGGCAAAGGAGAGCATGCCCAGCACCATGCCGATAATCCAGATGATGCCACCCTTCTGGATGGTCCATGCCGTTGCTGCGTCAGCCTCCTGCGTCTGCAGCCATAGCAGCGACTGGTACAGCTTCGTACCACACAGGGCGAAGACCGCGCCATTCAGCAGGAGCCCCAGCAGAACCGGTCCCCACCCCCTCACGAGCATGGATACAACGCCGCTTGCGAGGCACAGGACACTGATGCCCATGTTGTACGGATTGAGTGCGCTGCCCTGGCGCATGAAGTTCACCTGCCCGGCGACCATGACGATGCCCCCGAGCACTGCCACAGGTCCACCCCCGAGACGCCTGGCGCGCGCGGGACGGGCAGCCGGCGCTGTTCCTGCATAGGGGCCTTGCTCTGCAGGCGGCGCGGCAGCAGCGGGCGGAGAAGACGGCCCAAAAGGGCCGGGACTCGCAGAGGGGGGAGCAGCGGGCTCGGGAGGGGGCGGCATGCTCTGCGCCCCGAAGGGTCCGGCACTCATCGTCTGCGGCCCGCGAGGCGACTCGGAAGAGGACGGCATCTCATCCGGGACAACCTCCGCCCCGCAGTTCGGGCAGTGTTTTGCATCGGGCGGCAGCGGCTGGCCGCACTGACCACAGAACCTTGCAGTTTCCATCTCTGTACCTCCAGGGAAACCATGTAGGAGCTCTGACTGCAGCCTGGGCCCCACAAAGGGTGCCCTTCCGCCTGCAGTATAGAAAAAACTCCTGCACGGTGCAAGAGAAGCAGGAATGGACATATGAATAGGCCCCGGCGTTGCCGTCGGGGCCAAGGTGTTCTGCCGTCTGCCGCTGGTTGTTACTGGATGCCCAGCTTCGCGTACAGCTGCGTGCGTGTGAGCGGCAGGACGTAGACCTTGACCGTCCGCAGCCCCCACCTGCATGCATCCTCGTACGAATTGAAGAAGAGGTCGATGCGGTTGCCGATGATGCTCCCGCCCGTGTCCGCCGCGACGGCATAGCCGTAGCCCTGGATGTACAGGACCGTTCCCATGGGGATGAGGCGCCGGTCCACCGCGCAGGTTCCGTAATGCAGCCACAGGCCCGAGTAGCCATACAGGTGATCCTTGCCGTCCAGCACGGTTGAGCGTCGGTTGGAGTACGCCGTGGCCGCCATCGTATACGTGCGCACGGGCGTCACGTCCAGGCGGGCTGTGCCAACGTCGTACACTTCCTGAACGACCGGCTTGACCGTCTCGGTCTTGACGACCGCGGAGCTGACCGCCTTCTTCGCCACCTTGGTGACCTTGATCGTCTTCTTCAGGACCCCGCTCTGCCCCTCCACGCTGATGTAGCTGCGTCCGACCTCCATGTAGGGGTTCTTGCGATACACGCGCTGGTACGCGACCTTCTCGGTCTTGGTGCTGTATGCATAGGTCGTCCGCTGGACGACGATGTCATCCTCATACGGAACAGGGTCCGTCACCGCCGGTGACACCTTGTCCTCCTTGCCAAGCGTAACGCCATTGCCAGCAAGAAGCTCGGAAACCGTCGAAGCAGTTGAATAGACCGTCTGACTGACGTCATCAATGGTGAGCGTGACCGGCCTGGCGCGCACGATAGCGATTTCCCCATGGGGGATGACCGCCGCGACATCCGGTGTAACCACGTCCTCTGGCCGCAGGGGCTTCACGCCCGCCTTGTCCAGAACAGTGCTCACCGACATACTGTGGAACGCGATGACACGCGTCCTGCTGTCACCGTCACTGACAACATACGCGTGCACGCCCGCGGTCCAGAGGAAGAATCCAGCAAGAAGAACGCCCAGAACGGCAAACAGCAGGGCTTTCTTCCGATGGACCACCCTCACGAGTCGTGTTGTGTCCATAGGCGACGATTATACCGTCCCCTGTTCAGGATGTAAAGGCCCACATGTCAAAAGAAAGGCCGAACCTCCGCTGTTGAAGAGGTCCGGCCGTGTCCGTGGACTCTGACTTCCGTGCGTGCGTTTCAGTTGCGCCTGCGCCCGCCAAACAGCTGCAGCAGGAACAGGAAGACGTTGATAAGGTCGAGATACAGGCTCAGCGCCCCAATGACCGCCGCCTTTTCCTCCTGCGGATTGCCGCCAGCCATGGTGAGAGGGTGCTCGCCAGTCGGGTCGAGGTTCAGCGCCAGCATACGAAGCTTCTGCGTGTCCCACGCGATGAGCGCCAGGAACACGATGATGCCCACGACGCTGATGAGCATGTTCAGCCCGGAACTTCCCACAAACATGTTGATAAGGGAAACGACAATGATGCCAATGAGTCCGAACATCGCAATGTTGCCGACCTTCGACAGGTCCATGTGGGTGGCCGAGCCGATGAGCGACATCGCAAGGAAGAAGCCGGCCGAGGTAATGAAGGCCAGCGTGATGTCAGCGCCGGTATAGGCAAGGAAAATGCTCGACAGTGTCAGCCCGTTCACCGCCGCGTACGCCATGAACAGGATACCTGCCGTCTGCGCCGAGATGCGCGAAATGGACCGCGTCAGTCCGATGACCAGACCGAACTCCGCGACAATGAGCAGAAGAACCACAAAGCCGTTTCCAAAGATGAGGTTCTGCATGGCCTGGTTCGTGCCCACAAACCACGCGATGAACGCAGTGAGCGCAAGGCCGCCGGCCATCCAGCCGTAGACCCTGTTGAAGAATGCCCGGACACTGTCCTCCGGACGTACAACCGTTCCCTGATATTCCATACTGCTTCCTCCTTTCCTGCCTCCCGGACCTTCCGGGACCCTCGAAGCGCAGCAATGATAGTCACGCGCTCCTGCCTGTCAACCGGACGCTCCCGCGGAGGCCAAAACCCTCCTGCCGCACTCTGATACAGCAATCACGGGCCCGTTCGTGCACCCCCATTGTGAAGATGCGGCGACGGGGGTCAGTCCTTGCTGTGCACGATGAGGCCCGCTCCCTTGCAGCTTTCATGCTCGAACTGCAGGGTGGTGTGCGTGATGCCGTACCTGCTCGCCAGCAGGTCCTGAATCTCGGCACGTATGGGCGCCGTCTCCTCCACAGAAATGTTGTCCACGTTAACGTGGCCCTCGAACATCGTCTCCGTGTCGCTGAGCTTCCAGACATGCACATGATGCAGGTCACACACGTGCGGCACGGTACGGATGGCCCGATCGAGGTCTTCAAGGTCGAGTCCCTCGGGCGAGCGTTCCATCAGGATGCAGCCTGCCTCCCGCAGGACGGACACGGCCTCCTTGAGCACCCACGCCGCAACCAGCACCGTGACAAGAGGGTCTATCCAGGTCAGGTTCCACAGCATCACGAGAATCCCGCCGACCACAACCCCCACCGAGGAGAGCGTGTCGGACAGGAGGTGCAGGTAGGCCCCGCGGATATTGAGGCTCTCGCCCGCGGAGCGGTGCAGAAGGAGGACGGAGACGAAGTTGGCAACCAGCCCGATGATGGCGACGCCCAGCATGATGCCCCCACGAATGGGAACCGGGTGCAGAAACCGTTCATACGCCTCCCGCACCAGGAGGACTGCAATCACGAGCATGGCGCCGGCATTCACGCCGGCCGAGAGAATCTCGGCCCTGCGGTAGCCGAACGTGTACTGTTCGTTGTGCGCCCGCCTGCCCAGCCGCATCGTCCAGAATGCAAGCACGCCCGCCAGCGTGTCCGTCGCGTTGTGAAAGGCGTCCGCGAGCAGCGCAAGGGACCCCGAGACAAGACCGCCCACGATCTCGGACACAGTGATGACCGCGTTCATGAGAATCGAGATGAGAAGGTTCCGCCCGGTTGTCTGGTCGTGGCTGTCACTCATGATGTACCCTCCTTTTCCCTGAGGTGCTCCAGTGCGTACCCGATGATGGTTTCGATGTGCCTGTCCGCAAGGGCGTAGTAGGTACGCCGCCCCTCTCTGCGCGCCCGCACGACGTCAGCCGCGTGAAGCACGGCCAGCTGGTGCGAAACCAGTGTCTGGCTGAGGCCTGTCGTGCCGCAAATGCCCGCCACGTTGTCCTCGCCCCCCTGCAGGGCCAGCAGGATGGCCAGCCGCGAGCTGTTTGCCAGCAGCTTGTAGAACGCCGTCAGTTCGTCCAGCATCGGTTCCTGTTTCATGATAGAAATATCATATGACACTCTT
>DAONFE010000019.1:3184-20793 GCA_035403525.1 Candidatus Cryosericum sp. | reverse complement strand
GCCCCACCACGAGACCGCCTGCCAGAACGGCAGCTTGAGGACCGCGGATGTCACCAGACAGCCCAGAAAGAATGCTGCAAGAAACCATGGGACGGCCCAGGGCAGGGTTTCCAGCAGGCTGCCGCGCAGAAACGAGAACTGCAGCAGCTCGACTGTGCTGGGGATGACAAGCGGACCGAACATCACCAGAAACGACGTCGCTGAGATGAGCAGCGCTTTCCACCAGGGGAGAGCCGAAGCCAGCGAGAACCTGTCGTGCCGCGCCATCGAGGTCATGACCACCGGCGCGACGAGGAGGCCGCCTATGACCGCCGTAAGCCGCAGTGTAATGAGCCCGGGAATAAGACCGAACAACGGCCCCGCCTATCCCTTCAGTTTTGCCAGCTGCGCATGAAGAAGCGTGCATCGTTCCATGAGAAGCCGAGCCTGATCGATGGTGTCAAGAAACCGCTTCTGCCCGACGGCCCCCCGCTTCAGGAGCACCCAAGCGGCGTCGGTATGATTCTGGCCGGCAAGCTTGACAACACTGGCGAGCAGGCGGTCGCTCGCCTCCTGGTCGCGCACAATGCGCTTCGTCGCATCGTCGAGGTCGTCGAGAGCCGCCCTGTAGCCGCGCACCAGCACAGGATACTTGCGCGAGAGGCTGGTGAGCGAGCGGGAGAACGCCTGTTCGGTCTTGACATATGCCTGCAGCTCGTCAGCGGCCTTGGCCGTCACAGCGTTGGCCTTCCTGTATGCCGCCAGGTCAGCTGCGAACGTTGGTGCAGCGGCGACCGCAGGAATCATGAGGTGGCACGAAATCAGAACCAGCACGACCAGACACAGAATCTTCAGCTTCTTCATCCTATCACCAGACATTAGACGGCAGATGCGGGTGAATTGTTCACCATGCAGGACTGTGCCTGCGCTGGGGTCAGTTCTCCTGGCGGCTCAGCGCGAGGAATGCCCGCAGTGCCTCCTCGTAGCGCGCCTGAGCAAGCAGCTGGTTGGCATCGTGCAGTGTCATCCGCAGTGAAGCCTCGGGCTGGTCCACGGCCCTGTGGACCGAAGCGGCCTCCTCTGGCGCTGCGCTTTCTGCCGGTGCCGCTGCGCCTGCTGCCTGAACGGGAACGGATGCCTCGGTCACGGGCGGCGACGGCGCGGCGGGGGGTGCGGGCTCTGGCATCACCGCCGCCGGCTGTACGATGGGAATAGGCGCTACGGCCGGCTTCAGCTGCCGCGCAATCGCTTCCGCCTGTTCCAGCATGCTGGCCATGTGTGCAAGCACTGGCTGTGACGGCACAGACATCTCCTGCTGCGGCAACGTCACCCTCTCCACGACGGGCGGCACGTCCAGCGGACGGGGCGCGGCAGGCAGGACGAAGGCCCGCTCAACGGCTGGCGCCTTCTGTTCCTCTGGCACTTCGTCTGTGCTTGCGCAGGCAGCGGGTTCCTCAAGGGCTACCAGACTCTCCAGGGAGGCGATGGGCAGGACTCTCGCGAAGATGGAGTCCGGCAGGTCCTCCAGTGACCGGATGAAGTTGATTGTATGGAGGGCCTCTTCATCGAGATACGAGTAGGCGAGCCCGGTCGCCCGGTCGTTCAGCGGGTCCACTTCCAGCAGACGGCGCACGAAAGTCTCGCCCTTCTGGTGATTGCCAAGCTGGTCGTCGTACGTCTTCCACAGCAGGTACAGTCGTTCCGGGAACGCCTCGTACGTCGCCAGGGTGCTCTCGAGCAGCGCCAGCGCTTCGCGGATCTTGCCGCCGCGACGTTCGAGAGAAGCCAGCAGCGCTTTGAGTACCGGGTCCGTCGGGTTCTGCAGAACCAGCTGTTCGACCTCCGCCTCTGTCATGTCCGGTGTGCGCAGCCGCAGGTTGCTGTACGCGGCAAGGACAGGGTTTGACGCCTGTGCTGCGCACAGGCCCGCACGGTTCCGGAGTCTCAGGTCTGTCAGGAAGGTATTGTCGGAGGCGAGCGACAGGCACTTCAGGAATGCCAGCCGCGCCTCATCGGTGCGGTGCAGGGCAAGGAGGATGCTTGCGTGGACGAGATGGCACAGGGGGCCGGCGGGGTCGATATTGAGCGCGTACCTGCTTTCAATCAGGGCCTCGCCGGGTTTGTTGCGCAGATAGTACCCGAGTGCGATGGCCAGCTGGACGCGCAGGCTCTTGGAGGAAACGGACAGCGAAGCTTCAAGTGCGGACTTGAGGGCCTCCTGCGGTTGACCTGCCAGGATGTAGAGGTACGTCTTGGCAACGCTCACGAGTCCGTCGCGCGGGTTGCGTTCGAACATGGCCTCGTACAGGTTCAGTCGTTCACGCAGTTCTTCCTCTGTCATGGTTCACCTCTCCTGCGTCATTATTGCCGCCAGGGCGCTCTTGTCAACGAGCGGCGTGCACTCCCCCCGGGGGCGCCCAGGCTCTCAGCGGCCGCGAAGGACGTTTACGAGGTTCCATCCCCAGTTGACTGCTGCTCCCAGCGCGAACGCCAGGATGATCTCGCCGACGCTGACAAGCGCCGCCCGGCGCGTGCCGAACTCGCGCTTGAACGCCGCGATGGTGCTGACGCACGGGACATAGAGCATGACGATGAGCGCGAACACGTACATCTGCTGGGCCGTAAGGACCGTTCCAAGCTGAGGCGTGTGCATGAGCGCTGCCAGCATGACCAGCGCAAGCTCCTTGCGCAGGATGCCAAAGATGAGCACAACGAGGGCCACAGGGGGAAGGCCGAGCACACCCTGCGTAAACGGGGCCGCCCATGCCGTGAAGAGGCTCAGCCAGCCCAGCTTGTCCACGAGGTACAGCACGACCGAGCCGCCCGCGATGATGGGGAAGGCAAAGGTGACGAAATCCCTCAGGCGGAACCACGTCTGCTTCAGCGTGATGCGCAAAGGCGGCCACTTGAGCTTGGGCATCTCCATGATGAGTCCGGGATTGGTGCCGGGGATGAAGCGGTTTAACGTTCTTCCGACAACGAAGATGATGACGAGGCTGACAACATACAGGGAAACGGCAGGCCAGAATCCCATGAATGCGCCGACCAGGCCGAGGATGACGACCGTGCGGGCGGAGCATGGCACCAGCGTGGCAAGCACTCCTGCGATGAAGCGGTCGCGGTCACGCTCCATGATGCGCGTGCCCAGAACGGCCGGCACGTTGCAGCCAAACGCGAGCACGATGGGCATGAAGGCCTTGCCATGCAGACCCATGCGGTGCATGATGGTGTCAGTCAGGAATGCCATGCGCGCCAGGTACCCCGAGTTTTCCAGGAACGACAGGATGATGTAGAACGGGACAATGTAGGGCAGGGCGACGGAAACACCCGCGAGCACGCCCTGAATCACGCCGTTCCAGAGGAAGTCCCTGAGCCATGGCGCCATCGGCAGGTTCATGAAGGAGGAGCCCATGGCTGCAAACAGCGCGTCCAGCGCAGCAGACAGCCGGCCGCCCAGCACGAAGATGACGCCAAAGATGCTGAACATGACGGCGACCAGGATGACCCATCCCAGCACCCGGTTCAGCAGGAACTTGTCAAGCCTGTCCCCCGGCGTGTCGTCGCTGCGCTGAGGCTTGCGAACGGCGGCTGCCGCGATGCGGGCGCACAGGCTGTACCGTTCCGAGGACATGACGCTTGCCGCGGGCTCTCCATGAACCTGCTCGAGCTGCTGCGCCGTGGCTTGGACAGTGGAGAGCAGTTCCGGGGCTGCAGCGAACCGATTGGCAATCTCCAGGTCGCCCTCCAGCAGCTTGACAGCCAGGAAGCGCGGCGGGTAGTGCTCGAGACCCGCGGGCAGAGGCGACCCTGCAAGAGCCTGCTCCACCTGCCCGATGGCAGCTTCGATTTCCCTGCCATACAGCACCGGCTTCGCCGGTATGGTTCCGGCTGTCGCGATGCATGCGTCGATAAGGGCGTCCAGCCCTTTCCCGTTTGCTCCGGAGGTTCGTACGACCGGTACTCCCAGCAGTTCGGCAAGCCTGGCCTCGTTGATGACAAGTCCCTCCTTGGTGGCAAGGTCCATGAGGTTGAGCGCGACGACCAGCGGCGCTCCCAGCTCCCGCAGCTGCAGCGTGAAATACAGGTTGCGCTCAAGCACGGTCGAATCGACCACGTTGATGACGACGTCCGGGTGTGCCTCGGCGATGAACTCCCGGCTGACCAGCTCCTCCTGCGAGTAGGTGGACAGCGAATAGATGCCCGGCAGGTCGACCACGCGAATGTGCTTGCCCTTGTAGTCGAACGAGCCCTCCGCGAGCTCCACGGTCTTGCCTGGCCAGTTGCCGATAATCTGGTTCATGCCCGTGAGCGCGTTGAAGATGACAGACTTGCCGACGTTCGCGTTGCCGGCAAGCGCGATGGTCAGGTCCGCGTGCTGGTCCCGCTGTGCGGAACCCGCCGCTCCTCCGTGTTCCATCAGTGGTCCTCTGGAATAACGAGAACCTTCTGGGCAATGAGATTCCCCAGCGCCACACACGCGCCGTGGGATTCGACCTCGACGGGACCGCCCGGGCGGCGGTTGCAGACTCTCACCACCGAATCCCTGCCCAGCCCCATGTCCTCGAGGCGCTGACGGGCGGTGGCTCTGGCGTGGATAGCCTGGACCCGGTAGGCCTTGCCTGCTTCCGCCTGGTCGAGTGTCACAGCCCCCAGAGCGGCCATGCCTGCCACGGCGGCGAGTCGCTTCTCGAGGTCGGCGACTTCGGCGTCGGTCAGCACGTGCTCGAGCTTGCAGGCCTCCTGGTGCGCGGTCCGCTTGTGCAGGCCCAGCGTGCGCAGCATGTGCTCGGCAGCCTGGTGGCGGCGCACGATGCGTCTCCCTGTTTCGCGGCCCTTCTTGGTGAGGCACAGGGACGCGCCCTGGGCTGTGACATCCCCTGAGCCGATAAGGGAAAGAAGCACCTCTGGGAGCGGCTTGTCAGCCAGGTCCGGCTCCGAGGCGAGAACGCTTGCTGTCAGCGGCCGGTGCCCCTGTTCCAGACGACACAGCGCTTCCAGGCATTCCTCGCGGTCCTCCGACGTGATGCCTTGCGTTTCTTCATTCATGACAGCATTCCTTTCTGACTGCTGCGAGCAGTCTGCCGGGTTGTCCCGGTCGGTGCGTCTGACCGCCGTTGCGGGCGGTCTGCCGGTGATGCTACCCGGCGTTCAGTTCCTTGATGGTAATGCCCAGCGCCGTGATGACCTCGGGCGTGCTTACCGATTCTTCTCCGATGAGTTCTGCCACCACATCTCCGGACAGACCGTGAAGATACGCAGCCTGCGCCGTCGCGAGCCCCGGCGTGATGCCACGGGCGACCAGGGACAGGATGATGCCCGCGAGGGCATCTCCCATGCCGGGCTTGGCCATGCCGGGATTGCCAGTGGTGTTGATGTATACAGACCCGTCGGGGAGCACGGTGAGCGACCGGTGTCCCTTGAGATGGACGACGGCGCTTGCCTGTGCGGCAAGCTCCCGTGCCCGCTCCAGGACGCCTCCCTGCTCCACGTCCTCCGGCGTCAGCCCGACGAGGCGTGCGAACTCTGCGGCGTGCGGCGTCAGGATTGTCGGGGCTTCGCGCTTCCACAGCACGTCCAGATGCCCAACGCAGGCAAACAGCGCGTCGCCGTCGAGAATAAGCGTCTGCTTGACGGCGCCCGCGAGCAGCAGGATGGCCTCAAGCGTACGTGCGTCCCGTCCCAGGCCGGGCCCCATGAGCACCGCGCTCGATTCCTCAAGCAGTGCCAGCATGTCGGGAATTGCCTCGACGGTCAGCACGTCGCCGGGCGCGGCGTGGACGATAGGACCGTCTACTTTCACGCGTACGACGTCAGCGATGCGTTCAGGCACGACGAGGTGCACCGTGCCGGTCCCCGCGGCCAGCGCGGCCTCGGCGGCGAACACCGGCGCCCCCGTGTAATCAGGCGACCCCGCGATGATGGCCACCTTGCCGTACGTGGTCTTGTGCATGGTGCGCATGCGCTCGGGAAACTCGGGGGGTTCGGTGAGCTCGGCCCGGATGGCGCTCTGGTCGAGCAGAATGTCCGGATAGATGAGCCGGTCGACCTCGACTTCACCCGCAGCCTCGGCGCCCGCGCCCATGTACAGTCCCAGCTTGGGAAGGCCGAAGGTGATGGTGTCACTCGCGTACAGGGGGGTGCCCAGGGCCCTGCCAGTGTCGCACTCGATGCCTGATGGGATGTCGACGGCGAGAACCGCATGCGCGGGACTTCCATTGACAATCCGAATAATGTCAGCAGCGATGCCTTCGACCGGCCGGTCGAGACCGATGCCGAAGAGTGCATCCACGACAATGGCGTCCTCGTCGAGGAGGTCATCCAGGGCGTGCAGGACGTCCTCGTCGGTGACCATCGTCAGCGTCTGCTCCGGGGCGACGCGCTCGAGATAGGCGCGTTCGACCTCGGCATCGTCGCTGGGACGGCCTCTGGAGGGGACTGCAAAGACGCTCACGGCCAGCCCCGCGAACAGCAGGTCACGCGCCGCGACAAACCCGTCGCCGCCGTTGCCTCCGCTCCCGCACAGGACAACGACATGGGGACGGAGACCAGCCTCGGTGGCGTCGTCGGCGATGGACAGGACCCTGTCCGCCACGGCCTGTCCGGCCCGCTCCATGAGCACGATGGACGGCATGCCGTACTCATTGAAGGTGTGCTTCTCGATACTGCGGATCTGACTACGAGTCGCCACTCTCACAGGTGCCTCCGAATTCTCCGGGGATAACCATGGCGACGGCAACGGCGAATTCGCGCTCATGGCTGATACTCAGGGAACAGCCCACCCAGGGTACGCCTCGGATGACGGGAAACGGCGCTCCCTCGGGACCCGGGACGATTTCTATCTCACGCAGCGCTGGAAGCGTCCCGCGTGGCAGGAGCTTGATGACCGCTTCCTTGGCTGCCCAGCGGCCCGCAAGGCACTGCCACCTGTCGGCGCGGCTGCATGTCGACAACTCCGAGGATGTGTAGACCCGCTCCAGGAACCGGTCCCCGTAGCGTTCCCCCAGCGTACGGATGCGCGCCACCGACACTATGTCCACGCCCAGTTGTTTCACGGTGCCAGTATAGCAGCAAAGGGCCGGGAAGTGTGGCGCACGCGTGAGCTGCTCCCTCGTGCGCCCTGACCATCATGGTACGTGCGCGCCTTCAGGCTAAAATAGGAACGAGCAACAACCACAAGGAGGCCGCTGCCATGAAGAGGATTGCCGTACTGCTGGACGACCTGGTCAATGAGCAGGAGTTCATCTATCCCTACTACCGGCTGCAGGAGGCCGGATACGACGTGGTGAGTGTGGCGACCGAGAACCGCGTGCACAAGGGCAAGAACGGCGTGCCGTTTACGCCGGACGCGGTCATCGGCGACGTGAAGCCGGGCGAGTTTGATGGTGTCATCGTGCCGGGAGGCTATGCCCCGGACCTTCTGCGCCGCGTGAAGGGGATGGTCGGACTTGTCGCGGAACTGAACCGGCAGGGCAAACTGGTCGCCATGATCTGCCATGGGGGCTGGGTCGGCATCAGCGCGGGCATCGTGAAGGGGAAGACGCTGACCAGCACGGCTGCCATCAGGGACGACATGACCAACGCGGGTGCGACCTGGGTTGACCAGTCGGTCGTGGTGGACGGCAACCTGGTCACGTCGCGTTCGCCCGCGGACCTGCCAGACTTCATGCGGGAAGCCCTGCGCGTTCTTTCACAGCAGAAGTAGTCTCGGTCCTCAGAGGGCGAGTGGCGCCCCTGCGGTTTTCCAGTACAATGACTGGGAACCGCGGCGGGCAAGGACTGTCGTGCCCGCGGGTACGCGGAAGGACGCGAGCGGCGTGTCAGGATCGGGATCCAGGTGGTAGGCGGAGGCAGCATGAGCAAATTCATTTTTGTTACTGGCGGCGTCATGTCATCCCTTGGCAAGGGAATCTTCTCTGCTTCCCTCGGGCGCATCCTGCTGGACGAGGGGTTCAGCGTCACCATGCTCAAGATGGACCCGTACCTCAACGTGGACGCCGGGGTGCAGAATCCGTTCGAGCACGGGGAGGTGTTTGTCACGGAGGACGGCGCGGAAACGGACCTGGACCTGGGCCACTACGAGCGGTTCCTCAACCAGAATCTCCACCGCATCAACAATGTGACCAGCGGGCAGGTCTACCTTGCGGTCATCGAGAAGGAGCGCAAGGGGGAGTATCTTGGCCACACGGTTCAGATTATTCCTCACCTGACCGGTGAAATCCGCAGCCGCGTCACGAAGGTCGCCGAGGAGTCGGGCGCGGACTTTGTCATCGTGGAGGTGGGGGGCACCGTCGGCGACATCGAGGGGCAGCCGTTCCTCGAGGCCATCCGCGAGTTCTGGGCGGAGGACCCCGCGAATTCCATATTCATCCACCTGACGTACGTGCCCTATCTCGAGACGACGGACGAGCTCAAGACGAAGCCGACGCAGCACAGCGTCGGGGAACTGCGCAAGATCGGCATTCAGCCGACGATGGTCGTCGCGCGCGGCGTCAAGGAGCTGCCCGCCAGCCAGAAGCACAAGGTCGCGCTGTTCTGCGGCGTGCCTGCGGACCACGTCATCTCGCTTCCCAACCTGAGCTCGGTGTACAAGGTACCCAATTATCTTCAGGAGCAGAGGGTGGGGCGCCTGGTCCTGTCCGCGTTTGACATGGCCCCGCGCACGGCCGAGACCGAAACGCCGTGGGTGCGCTTCACGTGGACTATCGACCAGGCGACGACGGCGCGCAAGCTGGCCATCGTCGGCAAGTACGTTCAGCTGAACGACGCTTACCTGTCCCTGCGCGAGGCTCTCCACCATGCCGCGTGGGCGACCGGCTGCGACCTGCGCATCGACCTGGTGGACAGCGACGAGGTGGAGAAGCAGGGTGTGCGCCTTCTGGATGCCGGCGGGTACGACGGGGTGCTGGTGCCCGGAGGGTTTGGCAAGCGCGGCATCGATGGCATGATCATGGCGGCCGGCTACGCACGGACGCACAGGGTGCCGTTCCTTGGCATCTGCCTTGGCATGCAGATAGCAAGCATCGAGTTCGCGCGGAATGTGCTGGGACTGGCAGGCGCCGACTCGCAGGAGTTCGCGCCCGACGCGCCCGACCTGGTCATTCACCTCATGCCTTCTCAGAAGGGCGTTCAGCGCCTGGGAGGAACGATGCGCCTGGGAGCGTACGAGAATGATGTGACCCCCGGGACGAAGCTCGCCGAGGCGTACGGCAAGACGCGCATCTCCGAGCGCCACCGCCACCGCTTCGAGTTCAACAATGCGTATCGCGAGGCGTTCGAGCAGCATGGCATGCGTGTGGCCGCGGTCTACCCCGAGGAGAACCTGGTCGAGGCGCTCGAGCTTGCGGACCATCCCTTCTACGTGGGCGTCCAGTTCCACCCTGAGCTGTCGTCGAAGCCGCTTCAGCCCGGTCCCCTGTTCGTGGCGTTTGTGAGGGCGATGCTGGCGCATGAAGGCTAGGAAGGGCCCGCTGCACGAAGCGGAGGGGAGCAGTGCCGAGGAACGGCTGCGCTCCATCGCGGATCCTGACGAGGCGCGAACGGCGGCTCAGGCCGTCCTTCGGGAAAGTCTGACGCGGACTGCATCGGAGCTCTTTACCCCTGAAGAGCTGCCACGGTATCTCCAGCTTCAGCTGGCCGGCCCTCCGGAGGGCATCGCTTCGTGGAAGGACCTGACGGGTGAGCGGCTGACCCAGCTTGGCGTCGCGCACCACAGCGACGGCGTGCGCGCCGACGACTCCGGCATGCTGGCGCCCACCATGGTTCCTGTCACGATTGACTACGCGGTGCTGGTCGAGGGACGCGAGGTCTGCTCATCCGCAGGCTATGACCCGGGGACCACCGCCTCGGCGTTCGAGGGGGGTGTGCACCGCGTGAGCATGACCGCGCCCGATGTCACCGTCACCAGGATTGCCTTTCCGCACACCCTCATGGAACTGCCCTTCATCGACGTGACCTTCCGCCTGCACAACACCAGCGACCAGTTTCACGCGGTGACGCTGCTCCTGCTCGTCAAGCCCTTCGATGAAGACGGCATCGGCCACCTGGAGCGCTTTGCCCTGACGAGTGACAACCTCATCGTGCTGAACAGGCAGACCGTTGCCTTTGCCTGCGAGCGGCCCACCAGCCTCGCTGCCAGCGTCTACGACCCCCGCAGTGGACGCATGGTTGCGGCGGACGTGACGGGCGAGGTCGTGTCGCAGGCGGGACTCATGCAGGTGCGGTTCGGATTTGACCATCAGCTGGAGCCCGGAGGAGATGCCGAGGTCACGTTCTTCTTCTATGTTGACCGCACGGCGAGGCACACGCACGAGGAGTTGACCCTGCTGCTGGCCCAGAGTGCGGGCATCCTCGAGCAGGAGCACCGGCTGGTCGTGACCCAGCCCGCGCAGGTGGGGTATCAGACGGGAGATGCACGCCTCAACCGGTTTGCAGCGAACCAGCTCCTGCACCTTGGGGCGCTGCAGTCCGAGGCTGCCCGGTGTCTGCAGGGAGCGGGAGGCGCCACAAGCCTCATGGCGCTGGTGCAGGCGTACGACCGCACGGGGGAGGCGGAAACGGCCTCCGGTCTGCTGCGCTCGTACGCCGCACAGGTGCCGGTACGACCCCAGCTCTCCGGGGAGGGCATGCTGCGCGGGGCAGGATTTGCCATCGCGCTGGGCTGGCATCTCAGTGCGACGCGCCAGCTGCAGTTGCGAAGGCAGCTGTTCCCCGTCGTGGACCAGTTCATCGCCGCGCTTGCGCAGTCGTCCATGCAGTCTGGACCGGTGGCCTTGAGCCTCGTGGGGTCGCTTCGTCGCTCGGGTCCGGCGCTGTATCTCATGCTGGGCAAGGCCATCGAGAGCTATCAGGGTATGCTCTCGGACAAGGACGAGGCCCGACTCCGGCTGTGCGACGAGCTGCAGCTCAGGCTGCTCAAGCAGGCTGATGCAGCGTCAGTCGGAACGGGACACGCGGTTCCGGATTTTTCCGACATGGCGGCCGTTGCCGTCCACGCGCTGTTCGGGGCGCATGGCATGGAGGAAGCGGTGCTGACCGGGGTGCTGGGATGGGCAGCGGGGGGTGGCGTCCGGGAGGGGCTCGTGGTCAATCCATACCAGGCATCCCTCGGCGATGTGCGCCTGTCGCTGCTGCTTGACAAGGCGCTCATTCTGCACGGCGACAACAGGGGAGTTGCCCTGCTGCATGGGCTGCTTGACCAGTTGGGGCCCTCCGGCGCCCTGCCTGACTATATCGACCAGAAGAGTGGCAGGGGGCTTGCAGGTCCGCGCCACAGCGCTGTTGCAACGGCGCTCGCGCTGGAACTGCTGACCAGCCTCATCTTCGTGGAGCGCGGCTCCTACCTGAGCATCATTCCTGTTCCCGTGGCAGAGCTGTTTGCAGGCGACGGCATCAACGTGCACGGCTTGCAGTCTACCTTTGGCGAACTGTCTGTTCGCATGCAGCGCACGGGCGACAAGGTGACGTTCAGCATGCACTCGGACTTCCTGCGCGGCGTTGGCGCCATCGAACTCAACTTCCCATGGGAGCTGAGGGAGCTGGTGGCGCGCAAGGGCGCCGTCAAGTACGTGACGGGCGGGACCATCGTCATGGAGCCCGCCGACCTTATCGAGGGCGAGGCCATCGTCGCGGGTCCGGGCCCGGTCTGAGGGTGGCCCCGGCGTCTACTTCTTGCTGACAGCCAGGCCGAAGCGCTTCATGGCCTCAGCCCTGCGGTTCCAGTTCTTCTCGACCTTGACGCGCACGTCGAGCTCGACGCGCTCGTCAAGAAACCGGGTCAGGTTCTTGCGCGCGACCTCCTTGATGGTGCCGATGAGCTCGCCGCCCTTGCCGATGACCATGCCCTTCTGCGAATCCTTGGCAACATAGATGTTGACGAGAGCCCGCACACCCTTCGCCGACTCCGAGATGTCTTCTGTGACGACGGCTGTAGCATAGGGCAACTCGTCCTGCAGGTGCACGAACAGCTGCTCGCGCACCGTATCGGCCACGATGAGCTCGATGGGGTGGGATGTGAGCGTCTTGTCATCAAAGTATGGCTCGCCCACAGGCATTGCCTCGATGGTGGCCTTGACCAGCTGGGGGACGCCCTCGCCGGTCGCCGCTGACACGTGGAACACGGCTGTGGGGTGGAGCCGCTCGACGAATGGCGCTGCCACGATGTCGTGCCGATGCGCGGTGTCCAGGTCGAGCTTGTTCACGACCAGGAACACGGGCCTCTGCACCTTGCTCACGACGTCAATCATCTCCTCATACTCGGCGTCAAGGTAGGCAGACTGGTCGATGACGAAGTAGATGAGCTCGATGTCCTCGAGCGATTGCAGGGCGGTGTCGACGAGGTACTTGTTGAGTTTGCTCTTGCTGACCTTGTGGTACCCGGGAGTGTCGACAAAGCACACCTGGGCGTCGCGGCGGTTGAGGACACCGAGAATGTTGTACCAGGTGGTCTGTTGCTTCGGGGAGACGATGGAAAGCTTGGTCCCGAGGATGGCGTTCATCAGGGACGACTTTCCTACGCTGGGCTTGCCAAAAATCGATACGAATCCACTCTTCATGATAAGAGTCTACATGCTTTTGTGTCCGGCACAAACACGTGTACAATGAACACCACACTATTGTGCGGAGGTTTTGACATGCTCATTCAGGTAGCAATCAACAATATCGACAATGTCGAGCAGGGTGAGGAGATCCTGAAGAAGTGGCACTATCATCTGGACGAGGACCAGTCACACGTCGTCCTCGAGCGCGCCGCCGGTGAGGCGATTGTGCGTATCTCCGGCTTCCATCCGTGGTCGGACGAGCTGGAGGAGGGGGACGAAGGCTGCTGCTGCGATGACGACTCCTGCGAGTGCGGAGGCGAAGGGCACTGCGGCAAGGAGGACGACGAGGAGGGAACCTGCTCCTGCCACTCTCACGAAGACGACTCCGAAGCCGAGGGCGAGGAGGAGGGGGACGAGGAGGGTGAGGAAGCTGAGACGATCTACTTGGGCCAGGCCCTGTTCGTGCCCGAGGAAGAGCAGGCGCGCGCGCTTGCGGCCGAGCTGCTCGAGGATGACTATATCGGAACCATCCAGGTCCTGCTCGGGGGCACCGAGCTCACCGATACCGACACCTTCAGGGCGCTGCCGGCGGCCACGAAGGACGCCGTGATTGCCGCCATCGAGGACCTGGGCGATGCCGAGGCGTACCTGTCCCTGTATGAGGTCATGGGGTTCAAGGACTAACGCTGGCGCAGGATGAGCGTTGTTTCGTTCATAGCTGCAGCCGCTGCCGCTCCTGAGGGAGCGGCAGCACGCTTTGTGCTGCGATTTCCTCTCGGGGCGACGGTCAACGCCGCGGCGATTGTTGTGGGCAGTGTCATCGGGATGCTGGCTGGCAAGGCGCTCAAGGAGGATGCGCGGAACGCCATCTTTGTGGCCAACGCCCTCGCGGTGGCATCCATCGGCGTGGGCATGGCCCTCAAGACGGGCAACGCCGTCGTCATGGTCATGTCCATTGTGGCTGGCGTCGTCGTGGGCGAGCTCCTGCGCCTCGAGGATCGCGTGAACGCGGCAGCCGAACGGTTTCAGAACCGCCTGCACATGGCGTCGGGCAGCCGCTGGGCCGAGGGGCTGGTAAGTGCGACGCTCATCTACTGCATCGGTCCCATGACGGTCATCGGTTCCATCGAGGAGGGACTGACGGGGAGCGCCACGCTGATCTACACAAAGTCCATTCTGGACCTGGTCATCAGCATCTCCCTGGCCGCGGCCTTCGGAAGTGGCGTCCTCTTCAGCGCCGTCCCCGTGTTTGTGATCCAGGGCGCGCTTACGGTGCTGGGTGCAGCGCTTGGATTCCTCATGCAGCCGTATCTGCTGAACGAGCTCACCGCTGTTGGCGGGCTCATGGTCATGGCCATCGGCATCAACCTGCTCGGGCTCAAGAAAATCAAGCTGGCGAACCTTCTGCCGGGCCTGGTGTTCTCCATCCTCTTCGCTCTGCTGTTCCACGCGCTGGGACTCCTCTCCTAGCAAAGCCCCCGGCGGTCGGCTTCACGGCCCCCGCATAACAGGGGTGCAGGGACACCCCTGCAGGGAGGAACCACATGGATGAACTCGTGTCACTCGTTGGCAACATCGGTTTTCCCATCGCCGTTTCCGTGTATCTGCTGACCGTTTTTGGAGCGAAGCTCGACCACATGCAGGCCAGCCTTGACCGTCTGAGCGACGTCATCGAGGCTGCTCTGCGCATGAACGGGACCGCGGTTACGCCGTAGTCTCCTGTCCGTCGTCTGATGAACCACAGTGCCCCTGCCACGCGGCGGGGGCATTTCTATTAGTGGTCAGAGCCCACTGACACACGCGGTACGCGCCTGCCGATGCCTGTCAGGATCTCGTAGGAAATCGTCCCCGCAAGGGCGGCGAGGTCGTCCGCCGTGATGCGCAGGCCGTCCTGCTCCCCGATGAGCGTCACGCGGTCACCCTGGGCTGCCCCCGGCACGTCCGTGACGTCGATGGCGCAGACGTCCATGCTGATGCGCCCCACGACCGGCGCCAGGTGTCCGCGCACAATGACGTGTGCCCTGTTGGACAGGACGCGCGGGTAGCCGTCGCCGTACCCGATGGGCAGCAGAGCCATGCGTGTCGGCCTGCTGGCGACGAAGGTTCTGCCGTACCCGATACTGTGCCCCACGGGCAGCTCCTTGACCATCTCGATGCGTGTTCTCAGGCTGAGGACGGGCTGGACGGGGCAGGCGTCCGCAGGCACGGGAGGACAGCCATACAGCAGGATGCCCGGCCGGACGGCATCATGCAGATACGCGCGCGATGCCAGGAGCCCTGCCGAGTTGGCGAGATGCACCATGGGAGGGTTGAACCCACCCTGCCGGAGCTCCTGCACGACATCTGCCAGCCGCTGTGCCTGCAGCGCCGTGAACGCAGGGTCGGACTCGGCTGAGGCGAAGTGGGAGTAGACGCCGACAATGCGCACGCCGGGAAGGGCCACTCCCTGAAGAATCTGTCGTGCGGCGCTCGCGGCAAGCACGCCAGCCCTGCCCATGCCGGTGTCCACGTTGTAATGCAGACGAACGACGCTCTGCCCAGCCGCCGCGCTGAAGGCAGCCGTCTGCGCCTGACTCACCGTGGTCAGCGCGATATTCCCCCTGGTGGCGTAGGGCACAAAATCCGGCGGAGCATCGCCCAGCACAAGGATCTCGGCGCCGATGCCATGTTCCCGCAATTCCACTGCCTCGTCGGGTGTCGCCACAGCCAGCAGGCGGACATGCTCCTGCTCCAGCACCTGCGCCACACGCACCGCGCCGTGGCCATAGGCGTCCGCCTTGACAATGCCAATGACCAGGACGCGGGGCGACACATACTGCCGGATGGACCGCAGGTTGTCCCGGAGTCTCACGCAATCAATCTCTGCTACCGTGGGTCGAATCATGTCACGTTCCTTTCTGCAGGCTCTGGTGGCGCCGGCCGCCAGCAGGCGCGGTGTACTTGGCGTGGAAGAGCGTCCTCGTATACTTTGGGCATAGCGCCCACCAAAGCATGATAGCGCGTATCGGGGGACATCGAGCGCGAGGGTTGCCGTAGCTGGCAGAGGAGGAACAATGACAAGGCGTCGAAAGCTGTTGTGCACAGCGTTGCTGGTGTGTTTTGCAGTCTGCTGCGTGGCCGCGCCGGCGGACGCGTGGAACAGTCATGGAGCCTGCACCAAACTCATCATCAGCGACCAGGACTGGCTCAAGGCCTATGACAGCATACCAGTCACGGCATGGTCCTATCAGGACGTCGACACGCAGCCGGTTGGACCCAACTTCAGCCTGCAGTACATCGAAGGCCCAGTGGGGAGCACGACCACGGCCGCAGCGATTCTCACCAACTACGCCGACGAGCCCGACTGGAACATGGATGCTGACCTCGACCTCAGCACCTTCCAGATGCTCACCGGAGGTTCGCAGGGATGGCGCCACCAGTTCTACGGACTGGGGTTCATCCGCCTGGGCGTGGCCCCGTCGCGTGCCCAGTACTTCTACGACCTTGCCGGCAAGGCCAGGGCGAAGGGCGACCTGTACTGGACGTTCCGGTACCTCGCCCGTTCCATGCACTATGTCCAGGACTGCACCGAGCCGTACCATAGCGTTCCGGCGCCCATCGGACTCATCCTGAAGGGCGTGACCAACTTCAGCCTGCTGCTGGGGTCCTCGACCAACCACCACTACAACCTGGAGGAGTATCAGGGGGCCATGGTGGCGCGCAACAGTCCGACCTTTGTGGACACGCTCAGGAACGCGGCTCCGCTTGAGATAACCGATGACATCACTCCCTCCTGGCTGTGCCGCCATGGCACCTACCTGGGCAGGCCGGTGGTTCGCACGCTGTGGCCCATGGAAACCTCGTTCTTTGGTGACAACCTCAACGCCAGCGACAGCTGGTACTTTGACCTGAGCACCGTGCACGCTGCCGTCCCGGGGACGCCGCAGGCGGCTTATGACCAGGTGCTGAGTGAGCCGCTCGGCCGCATGTCCAGCTACACCAAGACGCTCCTGACCCTGGCTCGCCAGCAGCTGGGATTGTGAATCCCTTGGTGCCAGGCACTTCGGGCATTCACAATTGCCGTTCAGAGACGGCGGAGGTCTTCCCACTCCTCCCGGGCGCGCTCGAACACCTTGTCAATGGCGGTGCTGAAGCGTGACCAGAGCGCGTCCGCCTGTTCGGCGGGCACAGGTCCGGACGCCTTCCACTGCTGCTGCAGGTTCTTGGCCTGCTCCTTGGCGTCGAAGGGGTCGCGTGCCTGGAGGAGTGCCTCGGCCCGTGCGCACAGTTCTTCCTTCGTGGCGACGTTCGTGCCGGTCCACGCACGATACGCAGCGAAGAACGCGTCGCATGCAGCGCGGTATTCCTGCCACAGTACCTCCCCTTCGACGCGTCCGATGGGCCCGGCTCCCTGGTACTGCTTCTGCAGGAACAGGACCTTGTCGCGGGCGTCGCGCCAGGACACGCTGGTGCCGGCCTTTGCCGTGAGCTCCCTGATGGCGAGAGTGACCTCACGGCGCTTCTCGCTGCTGCCCCCGCGGAGCGTTGCAAGTCTGTCCGTGACGCTCTGACACGCCGCGCGGTAAGCGCGCAGGAGGTCCGCCTCCTGCGCAGCGGCAACCGGACCGATGTCAGCGTACTCCTCCTGCAGCTGTAGAAGCGCTGCGCGCGTCGCCTTCCAGTTGTCCAGCGGGCGCCTCGCCAGGGCCTCAATACGGCGTACAACCTTTTCCTTCTGCTCCAGCGCCTCGCGCTCCGCCTCTCCCTGCCGCAGATGAAATGCCAGGACGGCCTGCTGGAATGCCTGCTCCATGGCTTCCTGCTGGTCGTGCGGGAGGGGCCCCGCTGCCCGCCAGTCGTGCTCCTCAATGCTTGCGACCTCGCGGCGCGCGGCCTCCCACGCGAGGCCGGTCGTGGTGTCGGTCAGGACTTCGATGTGGTGGAGCAGCTCTTCCCGTCTTGCGTGGTTTGCCGCGTACCACGCGTCCATGGCCTCCCGGAAGGCGCGCCCGGCCCTGCTGAACCGCTCCGCGAGCGCCGCATCGACGCCACTGGCCGTCGCCTGGTTCCACAGGCGTGTGAGCTGCTTCAGTCGGTCGCTGGCGGCGGGCCACA
>DAONFE010000019.1:0-3084 GCA_035403525.1 Candidatus Cryosericum sp. | reverse complement strand
GGCGGTCCTGCGTGCGTTTCCCTGCGTGCTTCATGGCTCCAGCTCGACCAGCGTGTCGTTGATGCAGGAGTTGCCAGCGGGCGTCAGCGCTGGCGTGACCAGCACATTGACGCCCTCGACCCCCTGTGCGAGGACGATGGTGTCGGACGCCACTCCCCGGTCCAGGTGCGCCCTGACCTGCAGGGAGCCCAGGGAGTTGTGCAGGGTCACGAGCTGTCCCTCGGCAACATCATGGGCGCGTGCCAGCGCGGGCGACAACGACGCGACGGGCGGCTGCGTGCGGCGGTGCGCCTGCGCAGGGCTGATGCCATTCACGTAGTCGCGCACGTGCACAGTGACAAGGTGCAGTGCCCGCCGCTCCTGATGCTCCCGGGGCACCTCCCGTGGAAAATGGAACACGCCGTGCACACGGGGTTCCTCGGCAACCTGCCAGATACCTGCAGCGACGGGGTGCAGGCGCGGGTCCTCCTCGATGCGCTGCAGCTTCCCCCGTTCCTCCGTAAAGCGGTCCGGCAGGCCCAGCCGCAGCGCTAGCCCGCGGACGATGTCCAGTTCGTTCCGCACACCTTCGGGCGGCTCGGCCGCCTGCTCAGTTCTCTCCAGGAGGTCATCGAAGTAGCTCATCACATAGTCGCCGCCCTCCTCCAGGAAGACCGTGGTGGGCAGGACCAGGCTGCAGGCGCGCGCCGTGACCGTCATGTGCCAATCGAGACAGACCGAGAATGGGCACTGCGCGAGGAACCGCAGGACGTTCGCCGCGTCCGGGCACTGCGACGCGGGGTTGCCGCGCACAAAGAGCGCGGCCTCGACGGGCGGCTCGGCCGCCAGCAGGGCAGCGCCCAGGTTGGGACGGGGGACGTAGCGCGGCTGCGCTCCAGGGACTGTCGCAAGGTCCGGCGGCACAAGCTCGTCATCCTCGTGGTCGAACCAGACGCCGCCGCCGGGGACGCCGTGGTTGCCGCTCAGGAAGCCCAGGGTGTCGATGACGTGCACCAGGTCGGCACCCCAGCGCGTCCGCTGCAGGCCATAGCCAGTCCAGATGCTCAGGGGCGGCTGGTCCAGCACGAATGCGACCAGCGCCTTGAGTGCTGCCTCGGTGAGTCCTGTGGCTTCCAGCGCCTCCTGCGCGGAAGTGTGCAGGCAGGAATCCTGGAAGGACTCGAATCCCTCGTGGGGAGCGGCCGGCTCGCCATGCCTGAGGATGGCCTCGTGGCACAGGTACAGGGCCAGCGTCATGTCCGAGCCCGGACGGACGATCCAGCTGTCATCGCTTATCGCGGTGGTGGGCGTTGCGCGCACCTCGATGGTGCCAAGGCGCGCTCCTGCCTTGCGGGCCTTCTGCAGGATGGCGGTAAAATGAACGCTGGTCTCGAGTGGATTGCGTCCCCACAACAGAATGCTCCTGCTGGCCAGCGCGACGAGCGGACTGTCATGGCCGACCGAGCCATAGCTGCGCGCGAGCCCGACCTTGCCCTCGGAGCCGCAGAGGGAGCCGCATGCCATCGTTCCTCCGCCCAGCAGGAGGGGCAGCAGGCGTTGAATCCGGTTTCCGATGAGCAGGTTGCCCGAACCTTCATAGAACAGGAAGGACTGGTGGCCATGCCGACGGACGGCTGAGCGGATAGCTGTGGCAGTCATGTCCAGCGCCTCGTTCCAGCCGATCGGCACAAACCTGTCACCCTGCCGCAGGAGCGGTGTCGTCAGCCGGTCAGGACCGCGGAGGTCATGGACCCAACGGCGTCCCTTGTGACAGATGAAACCCTGGGTGTAGGGATTGTCGCTCCGTCCCTCGAGGCTGACCAGCCGGCCATCCCGGCGCGTGGCGACGAGGCCGCAGGAGTCGGGACAGTCATGCGCACAGACAGTCAGGGTGGTGCCATCAGCCAGCATCGGTTCCTCCATGGGACAGGTACGCACAGTATACTGGCAATAGGACGTGGTGAACTACTTGGAATGGGGAGCGAATGTTACAGTTTGGAACCGTCCCCAGGGTGGTACAGCGAACCCCCGGTCCTGCGAGAACCGGGGGTTGCGCCGATTGCCAGAAGGAGAATCAGGTGTCTGGGCGGCGAATGTTACACTTTGGAACCGTCCCCGAGTGTTACAGTTTGGAACCGTCCCCAAGTGGAAGGGTCAGGACAGGTGCACGGCAATGTCGCCGCTGCCCGTGCGAATCGCGAGTTCGATGGTTGCCTGGCCCACGGGGACGCGCTGGTGCTGAACGACGGCGTCGACGCCGGGGCCCGTGACGTGGGCCTCGCCCGCGCGCGTGTCCACGTCGACCATGACATCGTGCTGGCGCAGGTCTGCCTCGACGTCTCCGCTCGTGGTCTTGAGACGCGTGGACCCGGCCAGTGTGACGCCTTCCAGCCGCACGTCGCCACTGAAACTGAGGACGTCGATATCGTCGACCGTGCTGTCGACGAGGGTGACATCGCCGGAGTACGACTTGATCATGCCCCTGGCGTGGCAGGAGCGGAGCTGGATATCGCCGGACTTGGTCAGCACGTCCCCGGGAATACCCGAGTCATCGATGTCGATGTCGCCAGAGGTGGACTGCACCGAGGACAGGTGGGTCGCGCGCCGGATGCTGACGTCCCCGGAGATGCTGCGCACGACGGTGTCCCCTGTGGTCCCCTCGACCGTGATGTCGCCCGAGGCTGTCTTGAGTTCAGATGCTGCCTCTGCGGGAATGTCCAGCTCGAGCGTTTCTTCGTCGTCACCGAATCCGATGCTGAAACCGAGGCCGCGAATCTCGCCCCCATGTCCCAGGGATTCGATGCGGACGCTGTCCCCCTGCTGGCTGGTCCGAACAGAGGTACCTCCGCGGATGACGCGCACGCCGGAGAGCCCGGGGACACCGTGGACGATGAGGTCGCCCGAAAGGAGCCGGACGCTCACCTGATGCACGCCCGCGGGTGACACGGAAACCTGGGCGGTCGGCGTCTGCGGTGTGGTGTCTTCCACCGCAGTCGGGGCAGGGCTCTCCACATCACCGGTGTTCTCCTCTGGCAGTGCCGCGAGGGCAGCCAGCAGTTCCTCCTCCTGCTCGGGCGTGATCAGCCCGCGCTCCTTCAGTTCACG